>NZ_FMUZ01000014.1:0-141617 GCF_900101575.1 Pseudomonas sp. NFACC37-1
CCCCAGGGCTGATGTTTCACTCAGACCAAGGATGTCAGTACACCAGTCGCAAGTTTCAAGAAGAACTGACCCGCCACGGCATTGTGCAAAGCATGAGCCATCGGGGACAGTGCTGGGACAACGCTCCAACAGAGCGTTTTTTCGGCACGCTGAAGTCAGAGTGGGTACCTCGCAATGGCTACAGCCTGATCGAGGAGGCAAAAACGGACATGGTGCGTTTCTTCATGTACTACAACCGCACCAGGCTCCACAGCTACAACAACTACCTGTCGCCAATAGCCATGGAGCAAAAAGCGGCATAAACACCGTAATCGGTGTCCGGGATTACTTGACCAGTTCAGACATATTCCCCTTTCGGGTCTTGTATTCGCCCACTCCCGACATAACGGGGAATTTTCGCAGGCGTAGAGAAACCGCAGGCGAAAAAAAGCCGCTGACTGTCGGGTGCGGAGGGCCGCTCTGGTTGAGGCGTTTCTTAGGCGCCGAACCGAAAGCCTAGGGGGTCAATGTTGTACGGTCAACCTCTCGAAGTGCTCCATCATGTTTCAGTTCAAGTCGATAACCGTCGAGATTTCTCTAAATGGCTTTGGGGTAGCTGCCTTTTCTTCGTCTCGATTGATGGCGCTGAGCCATCTATTTATTGATGGGGCAAACTTACTCGTCTATTGTGCAGTGAGCTTATTTTGGAAGCAGTGCAGCTCTAGGACAGAGAATGAAAATTACCAATCCCCCATTGGCTAGAGACTTGATGGCCACTGCCAGAAGCTTTGGCAGCTACGATCTGGCAGCAGCTCTGGCTGACCTGATAGATAACAGCATCAAGGCACAGGCGAAACGGGTGGATATTACCTTTGTCCCGAAACCGGATGATGTGGTGGTAAGGATTAGAGATGACGGTGTTGGTATGGCGAGAGGGACCCTGACCGTCGCTATGCGCCCCGCCAGCGCCAACCCTCAAGTCGAACGCGAGCCTGATGATCTGGGTAGATTCGGATGGGGACTGAAATCTGCATCACTTTCCCAAGCGCGTGTTTTGACAGTTGTTTCTTGGCAGCAGAGCGCAATTACTGCCGCACGCTGGGATATTGACGACATCGATGACTGGAGCATGGACCTCGTGGAGGGAACCGATGCTCTGCACTTACTTGATGGAACGCCGGATACTCCTTCCGGAACAGAGGTTATATGGAGTCACTCAGACAGGCTTCTGAATCGAGAGCACAGCGTTTCAGTCGACGAGTCGCTCACTCAAACTATTGCCCACGCCATTCAGAAACTCTCACTGATATTTCATCGTTACCTTGCCGGTGAGGGCAAGCGACGACTGACGATTGTCATCAATGGAAATCAGCTCCTCCCTATCGATCCTTTTATGACCTCACATAATGCTACCCAGACACTGGATGCGGAAAATATCGTCATGCCAAGTGGGGAGCAGATCACGGTTCAGCCCTATGTCCTGCCCCATTTTTCTAAACTCTCGACTGAGGATCAGGAAAAGCTGGGCGGACCAGAGGGCATGGTCCGAAACCAAGGTTTTTATGTATATAGGAATCGACGTCTAATCATCTACGGGACTTGGTTTCGTCTAGTGCCGCATGGGGAGCTCACTCAGTTGACGCGGGTTCGGGTGGATTTGCCGAATACGCTGGATGCCGAGTGGCGAATAACCGTGGATAAATCCGATGCCCAGCTACCCGCTGTTTTGAAGCGCAGGCTGCAGGACGTGGTGAGGCGTTTCAATCAGCGCTCGATTCGAGTGCATCGCAACAAGGGTGTTGCTCTGGATAGACTTGAGGTCCACTCGGTCTGGCGGCGATATGTAAAGAACGGGCAGATCCGCTATCGCGTGAACCGCGAGCATCCAATGGTGGCCCAGCTTATGGAACAACCCGGTTTGTCTGGGGATTTCGATGCGGTGCTTCGGTTGCTTGAATCCTATTTCCCGACTGAGATGTTTCTGAAAGATGCCGAGGCAGGAGTGAGTCAGTGTTCCACTTCTGTGGAGGAGTTTGAGTCGCTGATTGATCAATGCATGATCAACTATTTGCAGAGCTGTGATAGCACTCCGGAGATGAAGGGGTTTCTGCAATTCATCGCCGGAATGGAGCCATTTGCAAGTCAGTGGACCTATACGGAAAGTTATGTTCGTAAAAATACGACTAGGAAATGGGGAATGTCGAATGGACTTTGATGCTAGCTTGAGCTTTCTGCGAGTTGAGATAGACAGACGGATTCAGGGGCGGTTTCCAGTACCGCAAGGATTTCTGGAAACACATGTGAAGGAAGTCTCTGCTCTGGCAAGTATTCTCGATGAAGAGCTGGCGATTCGCCTGATCAGACATCTGGAAACGATATATGGCACCCAGCAGGGAGAGGGGCATGTCCTCAAGACCGATTTCCAAGAGTGGTACCCTGGACGGAAGGGGGAGATCGACTCCTACTACTGGCGCCGACTGCAGAAGTATTGGCTAGATCATTCGATTCTTCCTATTCAGGTAGTCCAGTCCGTCGACAAGGTTACCGACGAGATTATGGGATATCTGGGCGATCCTCTGGAGGTTGATTCTTGGCGCCGTCGTGGTCTGGTTATGGGTCATGTGCAGTCGGGAAAGACCACGAACTACTCTGCTTTAATCGCCAAGGCTGCGGATGCAGGTTATCGGATAATCGTGGTTCTCGCTGGGCTGACCAATTCGTTGAGATATCAGACTCAGGTCAGGCTGGATCAGGCGTTTGTTGGGAAGTCATCTCTCGGCGACAACTTTGTTTCGGAAATATACCCGGTCTCATATGTCCTCAAGGGGCTCGAGGATGAGGGGGGGGAAATAAGGCATCCCTTCTGTGGAACTACGCAGAATGCAGATTTCAGTGTGAAAACGGCGAAAGGTGTTGGAGCTACTGAAGGCAATTTTGCCGATCCAATTCTATTTGTTACCAAAAAAAATGAACAGGTTTTGGCTCGTCTTGCCGACTGGCTGAGGGGCCTCCGTCAGGGGGGGCAGCTCGAGGGGCCGATGTTGTTAATCGATGACGAAGCGGACAATGCTTCGGTCAATACGGCAAAGGATCCGGGCGTCACCACACGCATCAATGCTCGGATACGTGAATTGCTGAACTGTTCGCGGCGATCTTCATATGTTGGCTATACGGCGACGCCGTTTGCCAATATTTTCATTGATCCGGATACCGAAGATAGCATGCTCAAGGATGATCTTTTTCCGGAACACTTCATTAAATCACTTGAGCCGCCAGGAAATTACATCGGTGCCGAGAAGTTGTTTTCCGACGGTGGCGAGTTGTTCGAGGCCTGCATTCGCGAAATACCCGAAGACTACCTTGATCTGCTTCCATTGAGCCACAAGTCTGTGAAGCCAGTTAGCGAGCTGCCGGAAAGTCTCAAGGATGCAGTTCTTGAATACGCCCTATTCAGAGCAATCCGTGTTCTTGAGGGTGAGAGCCACAGGCATTCGTCGATGCTGGTAAATGTTAGTAGATTCAACGCCGTTCAACGTCAAGTCCACGACCTCATATATTTATTGCTTCAGGATCTTAAGGCTGCTGTTGATGCTTGGGCCTCCAGCAGCTCATGGGAAAGTTCGCAGTTGCTTGCACGACTGCATCAATCTTGGGAAAAGGAATATGGAAAGCAATGTGATTTCAACTGGGATGATGTTCGGGGCGCGTTGCGGCGGGGCTTGGCATCTGTCGAGGTCCGCTTGGTAAACATGCAAGGCGGTGGTCTGGATTACACGAAAGCTCCAGAGACCGGCATGCATGTTATAGCAGTCGGCGGTTTGGCCTTGGCACGTGGGCTTACGCTGGAGGGGCTCGCAGTATCGTACGTCCTGAGAAATGTCGGTGCTGCAGACACACTATTGCAGATGGGGCGCTGGTTTGGCTATCGACCGGGTTATGAGCGGCTGTGTCGGATCCACGCTACTAGTGAGATGTTAGGAGATTTTCGCGAGGTAAGCGATGCGGTGGAAGAATTACGGGAAGATCTCGTTCGCATGGAGCGGATGGGTATTACGCCTAATGAATTTGGCCTTAAAGTTCGCCAAAGTCCCACAGGTATTGCTATTACTGCCGCGAACAAGATGCGGGCCACCAAACCAGTGCTGATGGCAGTTGATCTTTCTACAAAGCATCTGCAGGCTTTCGAGCTGTTCAATGACAGAAATACCAATGACGACCATTACGCTGCTGTAATGTCTCTCGTGGAGAAACTTGTAACAGATTGTTCTAATAATGAACAGCCCGATGACGGCGCTAGGGTATGGACGAAAGTTGGTGTTGCGCTGGTACAAGAGTTGTTAGGGAAGTTCAAGCTTCCACAACTGCATTTTGCATTGGGGTATGAGGGGCGGAGCCTCACGTCAGATTATATTTCTGACCGCGCCGACGGAGAACTGGCGTTATGGGACATTGCAATCCCATTCCGGCGAACCGGTGATCCGGGGATAAACTTTCCCTTCGCTCGTGAGGGCCAGAATATCTATTGTCGGGTACGAAAAAACGGGATTTCCAAATCAGACGACCCCAGTGTGGTGAAGATAACGGCAAAAGATGTCGTTGCAGATGCTGCACGAACTGATCTTCCGTATGGCGAAAGAGAGGATCTGCCCGAACAGTTTGAGAAGTTAAAGGGGGAATTTCCAGAGTTTTCCAAGTTTAGCCCCGAGAAACAGTACCTGATGGCTAGGACACGGCCTCTCCTCTTAATACACCTTCTGGCGTTCGGGTTGAAAGACACGGAGAAAGACAAGAAACTTAACTTTGAGCTTGGCAAGCCTGTGGTATCGATCAGTCTCGCATTTCCCGACACGGGGGTGGATCCGCGACCGCGTGAATATGCGGTGACCAAGCGTCTGGCCCAGATGATGGAGCGCCAGCGGCAGGAGGCTGATTCGGATGAAGAACTCGATAGTGATGAGTGACTTCATTGCCAAGTGGGATGAGATCGTGCATCTCGGTCGAGGAGCTGGGCGCTTTAGGGTGTGCCCAGATCATCTCCTAGATATGTTCATCTCTTATTCCAGTTTAGGCGAGCGAGAATTCATTCTGGAGTCCGACGCGTCTGAGCTGAATGGCTCAAACTTGCCGGAGTTTGAGAATGTGTCAGTCCGTCACTGCGAGATCGACGGGGGGCATCGTCTTGTGCTCTGCCTAACGGATCATCAGTTGAAGGATCTCTTCTCGATCATCTGCGCAGATCTCGCAGATGCATCTTCTCGATCGGAAACCCCTGCCGGAGCCGCGAACATATTTGCCGTGCGGCTGAATCGCTGGGCAGATCTGCTACGTCGAGGACGGTCGCAGGAAATGTCTTTCAGGGAGAGGCTCGGTCTGCTCGGTGAGCTCTGTCTGGTGAAGTGGTTAATCGACGATTGCGGGATTGCTCCTGAAGTGGTCACCCGAGGGTGGCGGGGGCCGGACGGCGATACCAACGATATCGGCCTGAACAATGTTCGAATCGAAGTCAAATCTCAGCTTTCTACCCAGCCTTTCTTGATCAGGGTGTCCTCGCTTGAACAGCTTGATGGTGATGGACGGGAGCTCTGTGTGGCTCTACACAGATTCACGGTTTCGGAAACTGGAATCAGTCTAGCGTCACTTGTTGCGGATATTTCCTTCCGGCTTTCTGGTAGCCATTCCGGTCTGATGGAGTTTCAGCGGAAGTTGTTCCTCGTCGGATATCAGCATGACGCTGGTTATGCCAGTGAAGAATTCAACTTAGATGCTGTAAGGGTCTACCGCGTTGCGGAGGGTTTTCCGCGACTCGTCCCTTCTACCGTCCCTGACGGGATTACTCGGGTGAAATACGACATTGCTTGTGAAACTGTCGAGGATTACCGAATTGAGCAGATGGATCTGGGGACGCTGATCAATGGCTGAGCTTCAGGAAGAGTACGAGGAGCTACTCGAAGAAGTGCGCGTCGGCAGTGTTGCTGGGCATGAACTGCAAATTACCGAATTTTTTCGGGTCTATTCGACTCTGGCAGCAGAAAATGGGGATACGCCGGACATGGACTATTGTCCGGTGCTGAAGGAAGGTCCTGGAGGATATCGCGTTGATGGTTACGCGCTGGGCATGCTCAGCGATGACAGCTCCGAGGTCGGCGAGTTTTATCTTGCAGTCTGCGATTATCGGCAGGAGGTGGCCATGCCTGCCATCAACAGCCGAGATGTGGACAAGGTCGTCGACGGTGTTGAACGGTTCTTCAAGGCCGCCATGAGCCAAAAGTTTGTCGCCAGTCTGGAGGAGGCAAGCCCTGCATATCAGCTTGCTGCGCTGATTCAACAGTACGGCAGCAGAATCAGACGTCTGCGTGTCATTCTCTTCACTAACTGCCATCTCCGCGTCCGCAAGAGTGTTTTCGAGACCCGGGATGTCGGTCCGTTGACGTTGCACGTCAACGTCCTAGATATCGAGCGCTATGCAAGAATTTCGTCCGTCGGTGGCGAGCCGGTCCAGATCGACTTCGATGAGGACTTTGGAGGAGCTATCGAGTGTCTACCCATATTGACCGGAGCCGATAGTTATCAGAGCTACCTGTTTGCTATGCCTGGAGGTGCTTTGGCGAAGGTATTTGCAGCATTTGGCAATCGGCTGTTGGAACAGAATGTCAGGAGCTATCTGCAGGCGAGAACCAGTGTGAACAAGGGCATCCTCCGGACCATTGCGGAAGAGCCCGGAATGTTCTTTGCCTATAACAACGGAATTACTGCCACGGCTTCAGCGGTTGATACCTGCAAGCAGGAAGGAGGTAGGTTTGCCATCTCCCGCATCAGAGGTTTTCAGATCGTCAATGGTGGCCAGACTACAGCATCCTTGCTCTATGCCAGAGACGGGCTGGGGCGTAATCTCGATCAGGTGTATGTTCAGGTCAAGCTGTCAGTTGTTGACGAGGAGCGTCTCGAGGAGGTGGTTCCCTGTATCTCCGAATATGCGAACACCCAGAACAAAGTTTCCCTCGCCGACTTAGCATCCAACAGCCCGGTCCAGATTAGGATTGAGCGACTTTCCAAGGATGTGGCTGTTCCGCAGAGAGCGGGCGCCTTACACAGCAGCAAATGGTTCTACGAGCGTGCCAGGGGGCAATACAAGAATCTTTTTGCCTACAAGTCGAAGGCCGAGCGCAGCAGGCTTGAGCTGATCTATCCGAGATCCCAGCTACTAACCAAGACCGATCTCGCCAAATACGAGCTTTCTTTTGAAGGCAAGCCTCATCATGTCAGTGAAGGGGCGCAGAAATGCTTCAGCAGGTTCATAACAGTGCTTGCTGGATTGGATGACGCTTCCAAGGTTACGGAAACGTGGTTTCGTCGTGCCATGGCCAAGGCTCTCCTTTTTCTCCGACTCGATGAAATTGTGCAGAGCTCTGAATGGTACCGCAGTGATCGTGGCTACAAGGCCCAGATAGTCACCTACACCATTGCAGCTTGTGCTGAGGGGTTTCGAGCAGGTGACCTTCAAATCGATCTGGACAGAATCTGGCGAGAGCAGGAGGTTCCTCGGGCTCTCCTCGATTGGATGCTCGCGGAGGCTTGGACGGTGTCCGAGATTCTCAAGTCGCCTCCGGAAAGCGTGCGAAACGTATCCGAGTTCGCCAAGAGGGAATTCTGCTGGACGCAGTACGTCAAGGGAAGGGTTGGTTTACCCGGACATTCAATGAAGCAGTATGGAGTTTCCTTGCAGGAGTACGGAGATGAAACACGGCAGGGGCAGCGAGAGGCGATCAAGAACCAGGAGGTCGATTTTGATATTGCCCTCTTAGGGCTGGCCGACAGAGCTGCTGAGATCATGGAGCAGGCTAGACAGAACGGGGTTGCTTCGCCAAAGAATATGGATGCGCTCAAGAAACTGGTGGCCGGGCGCGTCACCAGCCTCTCGAGAGGGGAAAAGGGGGCACTGAAGTATCTGCTGGAACGGTTGGAAATCGAATACTGAAGCCCGTGAATTCTCATGGCAGATGGGGGCTAGCGGGAAACTCGGGCCAGGCCACGAATTTTTGATTACAATCCGGAATCGTTTTCAGCAACCAGTACATATCCGCTTCCGGACGGCGTATTCCACATTCCCAAAGCTCAATGACGCGCCATCCAGATTGCAGCAGTTCGTTTCGGTTTCTTAGGTCCCGATTCACGTTTTGCTCAAATTTCTGGTGCCAAAAGTCAATTCGGGTGGAAGGGGTACTGGCATATCGGCACCCTGGGTGCCTGTGCCAGAAACAGCCGTGGATAAAAATACAGACGTTGTAGCGAGGAAGCACTAGGTCTGGCCGACCTGGAAGTTTTCGAGAATGTAATCGATACCTGAAACCATGCCGATGAAGCAGCTTGCGGACCTTCATTTCGGGAGACGTGTTGCTACCACGAATGGCGGCCATCATGCGAGACCTGACTTCTTTACTGACTATATCCATGACTGAATCCCAGATGAATTTACCGTTAGGCCGAGTTACCGCCAGCGAATGTGATACTGAGCTTTCAAGGCCGATCCAGATCGTCGATCTCTTTGCGGGACCTGGAGGCCTTGGTGAGGGGTTCGCATCCTCTGGTAACGGAACCCGGTTCGAAATCGTGGTATCTGCCGAAATGGACCCCGTTGCTCGGGAAACACTCAAATTGAGAGCGTTTTACAGACTTCTCAAGCTGAAAAATCCTGATCGGTTATGTGACTACTACGATTTTTGCAACGGCCATAGTGCGAAGCCTTTCAGTGATATGAGCGAAGCCCAGTGGGATGAAGCTGAGAAAGAGGCTAGGTGCATCACCTTGGGGTCAGAGAGAGGTGATCGAGAGCTCGACGATATTCTGGACGAGCGACTCGAAGATCGACCTTGGGTGCTGATTGGTGGCCCTCCTTGCCAAGCCTATTCAATTGTTGGGCGAGCGCGCAACCAAGCCAAGGCCGATTACAACGCCGAAAATGATCACCGACATTTTCTCTACAGGGAATATCTAAGGATCATCAAGGAGAGAAAGCCAGCGGTTTTCGTAATGGAAAACGTAAAAGGAATTTTGTCTTCGAAGGTTGCCGGTAAGGGTATCTTCGCGCAGATATTGCAAGACCTTACTGATCCTAACAAAGCGCTCGGTGATTCTGCTCCTGGCACAAAATACCGCATCTGCTCATTTGTAACTGGCCAGTCTTTCGGTCCGGGTGAGGATGTGCTCAAGGTGGACCCTCGTGGTTTTATCATCAAGGCTGAGGAGCATGGAATTCCTCAAGCGAGGCATCGAGTAATCCTTTTAGGTATAGCTCTGGATAGCCAAGGGAATATTCCCGAGCATGGAAGCATCCTCGAGATAGTTGAGCGAGTCAGTACAAAGCAGGTCTTGGGTGATCTTCCCGAACTGCGTAGTCGCTTGACCAAGCAGCGTGATGACAACGAGGCTTGGTACAGAGAGGTTGCAAACCAGCTCGATGAACTCAGATCCGAGGTCGACTCTAAAGTTGAACCGATGCTGGGCTCTGAGATGAAAATCGCACGTGACTCTCTGCTATCGGCTTCTCTGGAGGTAGGGGCGCTTCGAGTTCCCCGCCGCCAAGGTGATGGAAGGACCAAGAATGAACACTTGGACCGCTGGTATCGTGATGACAATTTGGCATACTGGCTGAATCATGATGCGCGGGGGCATATGCCTTCAGACCTGCGTAGATATATTTTTGCCAGTGTCTACGCCCGGGCGTACAAGACATCTCCAAAAGGCCATTTGCAATTCTCGCTCTCGGGACTTGCACCTGCACACAAAAACTGGAAAAGTGGTAAGTTCAGTGATCGTTTTAGAGTGCAGTTGGAAGATCTTCCGGCTACAACTATTACTAGCCATATATCCAAAGATGGTCATTATTTTATTCACTACGATCCCAAGCAATGCCGAAGCTTGACAGTCAGAGAGGCTGCTAGACTTCAGACATTTCCTGATAACTACTTCTTCCAAGGAAATCGAACTCAGCAGTTTCATCAGGTCGGAAATGCTGTGCCGCCATTGCTGGCCAGTAAAATTGCATCAGTTGTGTATGAGGTAGCGAGCAAAAAAATCTTGGAGAAAGAGAACTTATGCGATATTCGGGATCCCTTAGTGTCTTGCGCAGAGTATGTATAGCAGGACAAGGTAGATATCATGATTTTTTATTTTTAGGACGCCAAGCAGTACAGTGCGCAAGGCTCTCAGTTCGACATTGATTTTATGAAGAATGTCGAACTCTTGTACCGTCGATGCATGTGCTATATCTGAAAAAATTGTCTATCTTTGTGGTTTCAAGTGGGTGTAATGACTATTTTTGATAGAGGGGCATATAATGTGATTAGTATTTATACCAAGACTGATATTTATTTGATGTAACAGCTTCGCCGGCGCGTTTTTCGTTCTGATTGCACTCTTTGCAAAGCAATTGGATGTTTGATACGTCGTTTAGGCCATGTTTTGCTAGTGGTACTATGTGGTCATAGTTTTCTTGATTTTCCAAATTTACTTGGCCAGATAGATCTTTATCGCAAAGCACACAACGGCCTCGATCTCGATAGAAAACTGCGCGGCGCACCCATTTGGGGATGGCTACGCGTTTCAATATGCCCGGCTTTGAAAATAGCTCTTCAATTTCTACTGGAGGAGTGGAGTCCTCTTCCCTCTCGAGGGCGTCGGCCATCATGATGTTGAAGACTTTTACTAGCTCACGGTTTTGAAACAGAACATGAAATACTTCCTTTGTAATGTGCTCAATTAGCAGTTCGAAGATTCCGCTTTCTCGCAGCTCTAGAATGTATTCATAGACGTCATCTGCGTTACAGTCGGTAAAATGTTTTTCTTGATTGTCTAGAAAAGCTTCGAAGCTTTGATGCGTCATTTGGTGGTACTCTAGAGCTCGCTCAATGGGCAATGTGCAGGGCCTCATATGTCGCAAAAGAATAGGTAATTCTCTAAAGCGTTCAAGCAGTGCTTTCTTTTCTGACAAGAATTTTTCATCTGCTTGTTCGTAATAAACATCCTCGATTATAAATTCTATGAGTTCATGTAGGGCGGAATATTTTCTAAAGGTGCCCAGTCTGTAATAAATAGTCCCATCACCGTAAAATGCATTAAGCTTTCTAAGGTAGTCATCTGGATAGTGCAAAATATTCTTTATTATGTTGCAGAAGTAGTATGTTTCATAGAATTTTGCTTCCAGCATGCTGTCTGTTCTCCGCTTCTTGGTGGGGTGTGCGAGTATAATTAAAATTGACTTTTAATGATTTTTATATAATGAATTTTTCTGTGTGACCTTTAATGGCTATCTTCTTTATGTGACTGCGGTATTGGAAAGTTAAACGTTGAATAATAAAAAGCCCCGATTTTGTCGGGGCTTTCGTTGTTGTTTATCAATGCAGCGAAGCATCGTCAAACCGAAATTGGCTGAGGAGTCAATCCCAACTCAAAGCCCCACCCGTCTGATACTCAATCACTCGCGTCTCAAAGAAGTTCTTCTCTTTCTTCAAGTCCATGATCTCGCTCATCCAAGGGAACGGGTTAGTCGTGCCTGGATACTCTTCTTTCAGACCAATCTGCGACAGGCGACGGTTAGCGATGAACTTGAGGTAGTCCTCCATCATCGCCGCGTTCATGCCCAACACGCCGCGAGGCATGGTGTCGCGGGCGTATTCGATCTCCAGCTGCGTACCCTGCAGGATCATCTGGGTCGCTTCTTCCTTCATCTCGGCATCCCACAGGTGCGGGTTTTCGATTTTGATCTGGTTGATCACGTCGATGCCGAAGTTCAGGTGCATGGATTCGTCGCGCAGGATGTACTGGAACTGCTCGGCGACGCCGGTCATTTTGTTGCGGCGGCCCATGGAGAGGATCTGGGTGAAGCCGCAGTAGAAGAAGATGCCTTCCAGGACGCAGTAGTAGGCGATCAGGTTGCGCAGCAGCTCTTTGTCGGTTTCCGGGGTGCCGGTTTCGAACTTCGGATCGGAGATCGAACGGGTGTACTTCAGGCCCCAGGCGGCTTTTTTCGCGACCGATGGGATCTCGTGGTACATGTTGAAGATTTCACCTTCGTCCATGGCCAGCGATTCGATGCAGTACTGGTAGGCGTGGGTGTGGATCGCCTCTTCGAAGGCCTGGCGCAGGATGTACTGGCGGCATTCCGGGTTGGTGATCAGGCGGTACACGGCCAGGACCAGGTTGTTGGCAACCAGGGAGTCAGCGGTGGAGAAGAAGCCCAGGTTGCGCATCACGATGCGGCGTTCGTCGTCGGTCAGGCCTTCCGGGTTTTTCCAGAGGGCGATGTCGGCGGTCATGTTGACTTCTTGCGGCATCCAGTGGTTTGCGCAGCCGTCCAGGTACTTCTGCCAGGCCCAGTCGTATTTGAAAGGTACGAGCTGGTTGAGGTCGGCGCGGCAGTTGATCATGCGCTTTTCATCGACGGCGACACGGGCGGAGGCGCCTTCGAGTTCGGCGAGGCCTTCGGCGACATCGAGTTTGTCGAGGGCGGCCTTGGCGCGAATGATCGCGGCCGAGTCGTTGGCCGTCACGGCCCGGGCTTCGAGGGCGGCGGCACCGCCGGCGCTGTCGAGGCGGTCCATGTTGGCTTCAGAAGCGTGGCCGGCGTTGGCGCCTTTTACAGCAACTTCGCCGTCTTCTTTGTCGAATTCGTCCCAGCTCAGCATGACGTGTCGTCTCCTGCGTGAGGGCCAGATGCCCGATGAAGGCCTACTGGCCGCGGTGGATCTTGAAAAATCGTTTGTTGCAGCAGCTGACGCAGGCAATAAACAGAAAAATGTACGGGTCGTTCCGAAGCGGCGCAGAACGCCGGGAGGCATTTGGCGCTGGCGTGGGCTTCAGGCAGCCTTGATCCCCTGTAAGGGAATATTGCAGGCCCGTTTGAGGCGGCATTATAAGGACTTTTTTGCCTACGTGCTGCGGCGAAATGGCTCACAGAAGGCGTCGCGAAGGGCATATCTGCGTGGGAGCGAGTATTTACAAGGCTTTGGCCGCCGAAGATTTTTTTTGCCTGGGTCGAACGGCGGTTGGTTTTGATCAAAAAACGAGCGTTTTTTGCGGTTTTGCACTACATGTTGTGTTTTCGGAGGGTTTTCAGCGGTTCCAGACACAACCAGGCCCGATCGAAACCGGGCCGTGGAAAATGCCAGTAATGATCAATCGGTACGGGCCGAACCGGTGCGGTCGTTGCCATCGGCTGCGACCGTGGTCGGGTCGGTGTGGTTGTGATCGTCGGTGGCGACCGTGGCAGCATCCGTGGGGTTGTAGCGGTCGGTGGCGGCGGCGGAACCGGTGCGATCGAAACCGTCGGCGGCGAAGCTATTGGCGGCCAGTACCGACAGGGCCAAGGCGAAGAACAGTTTGCTTTTCATGGTGGTTGCTCCTGGTTCGTTCGAAGTCGATCAGCCGTTGGAGCAGCCGTTGCCCATGACGCTGTAGCGCAGGATATGGCGCTGGCCCTTGGAGTCGTCGTATTCCATCTTCGCTGGCACTACTTCGCAGACATTGGGGATGTCGCTCATGGAAATGACTTTGGCGATATCCAGGTGGGTGGAGTAGGTGTACTCCTCAATGGCGGGTTTTTGCTGTGCGACATCGGTCGGGACCTCGTCTGCCATCGCGGTGGCGCAAAGGCTGCCGAGGACCAGAACCCATAAAGCTTTCATCTAATTCACCTTTCTTGAGGTCGAGTGGGGTCACGCAACCTTTTTGGGGTTGCGTGTGGAACGTGTATTGGAAGTTGGATTAACGGCCTTCGTGGGGGCTGTGTTGCGTTAATCGTGTTTGCCGGTTGGCGAGATGAATTTTAGGGAGTGGGGCTGGGCGCAAAAAGCCTTGGTTTTGATAAACACTGTTGGTTGATCTGGTAATAATCGCTACAGGTGGTGGGGTTGTCTGTGGCATCTATGTTGGAGGTGCTGCCGTCATCGCGAGCAAGCTCGCTCCCACATTGGGTCTGTGGTGTAGGACAAACTGTGGGAGGGGGGGCATGCTCCCACACAGGGAAAAGCCTGGCGGGAGGGGGTTTCAGGTTAGTACCGACATTTTGTAGGGACTTGTTACTACCATCGTCGAATGGTTCTATAGGCCCGCCCCGGGCTACAACGGGACCATACAAAAACAACTATTCACCGAGGTAAGAAAGATGAGTGCGGCTTCTGTGTATCCCGTTCGTCCCGAGGTTGCGGCCAATACGCTGACTGACGAGGCGACCTACAAGGCCATGTACCAGCAGTCGGTCGTCAACCCGGACGGCTTCTGGCGCGAGCAGGCCAAGCGCCTCGATTGGATCAAGCCTTTCACCACGGTGAAGCAGACCTCCTTCGACGATCACCATGTCGATATCAAGTGGTTCGCCGACGGCACCTTGAACGTGTCCTACAACTGCCTCGACCGTCACCTGGCCGAGCGCGGCGATCAAATTGCGATTATCTGGGAGGGTGATGACCCGTCCGAGAGCCGCAACATCACCTATCGCGAACTGCACGAAGAAGTCTGCAGGTTCGCCAACGCCCTGCGTGGCCAGGACGTGCATCGTGGCGACGTGGTGACCATCTACATGCCGATGATCCCTGAGGCTGTGGTCGCGATGCTTGCCTGCGCCCGGATCGGTGCGATTCACTCGGTGGTGTTCGGCGGTTTCTCCCCTGAGGCGCTGGCCGGCCGGATCATCGATTGCAAATCCAAAGTGGTGATCACCGCCGACGAAGGCGTTCGCGCCGGCAAGAAGATCCCGCTCAAGGCCAACGTCGATGATGCGTTGACCAACCCGGAAACCAGCAGCATCCAGAAAGTCATCGTGTGCAAGCGCACCGGTGGTGGCATCAAGTGGAACCAGCACCGCGACATCTGGTACGAAGACCTGATGAAAGTGGCCGGCACCGTTTGCGCACCGAAGGAAATGGGCGCCGAGGAAGCGCTGTTCATCCTCTACACCTCCGGTTCCACCGGCAAGCCCAAGGGCGTGCAGCACACCACCGCAGGCTACCTGTTGTATGCAGCGTTGACCCATGAGCGCGTGTTCGACTACAAGCCAGGCGAGGTCTACTGGTGCACCGCCGACGTGGGTTGGGTCACCGGCCACAGCTATATCGTCTACGGCCCGCTGGCCAACGGTGCGACCACGCTGCTGTTCGAAGGCGTGCCGAACTACCCGGACATCACCCGGGTGGCCAAGGTCATCGACAAGCACAAGGTCAATATCCTCTACACCGCGCCAACCGCCATCCGCGCGATGATGGCCTCGGGCACCGCCGCCGTCGAAGGCGCCGATGGCAGCAGCCTGCGCCTGTTGGGTTCGGTGGGCGAGCCGATCAACCCGGAAGCCTGGGACTGGTACTACAAGAATGTCGGCAAGGAACGTTGCCCGATCGTCGACACCTGGTGGCAGACCGAGACCGGTGGCGTGCTGATCAGCCCATTGCCAGGCGCCACGGCGTTGAAGCCGGGTTCGGCTACTCGCCCGTTCTTTGGTGTGGTGCCGGCGCTGGTGGACAACCTCGGCAACCTGATCGAAGGCGCCGCCGAAGGCAACCTGGTGATCCTCGATTCGTGGCCAGGCCAGGCGCGTACGCTGTACGGCGATCATGACCGCTTTGTCGACACCTACTTCAAGACCTTCAGTGGCATGTACTTCACCGGTGACGGCGCCCGTCGCGACGAGGATGGTTACTACTGGATCACCGGTCGAGTGGATGACGTGCTCAACGTGTCCGGCCACCGCATGGGTACGGCCGAGATCGAGAGCGCCATGGTCGCCCACCCGAAAGTCGCCGAAGCGGCGGTGGTGGGTGTGCCGCACGACATCAAGGGGCAGGGCATCTATGTCTACGTCACCCTCAATGCCGGCGAAGAAACCAGCGAGGCCCTGCGCCTGGAACTGAAGAACTGGGTGCGCAAGGAGATCGGTCCGATTGCGTCGCCGGATGTGATCCAGTGGGCACCAGGGCTGCCGAAGACCCGTTCCGGCAAGATCATGCGCCGCATCCTGCGCAAGATCGCCACGGCGGAGTACGACGGGTTGGGTGATATCTCCACCCTGGCCGACCCGGGTGTGGTGGCGCACTTGATCGAGACACACAAGACCATGAACGTTGCCTGACGGCGGTTTGTGACCTCAAGAAGCCCCGCCTGGCATTTGCCTGGCGGGGCTTTTTTGTGCGCGTCATATAGCCCTTGTGGTGAGGGGATTTATCCCCGCTGGGCTGCGAAGCAGCCCCAAGATCCTCAACTCATTCTTCCTGATACACCGAGTTGCCTGGTTTTAGGGGCTGCTTCGCAGCCCAACGGGGATAAATCCCCTCGCCACAGGTTGGGGGGGCGAAAGGCCGCGGTGCCTGGCTTGGGGCTGCTTTGCAGCCCAACGGGGATAAATCCCCTCGCCACAGGTTGGGTGTTCGAAAGGCCGGGGTGCCTGGTTTTAGGGCTGCTTCGCAGCCCAGCGGGGATAAATCCCCTCGCCACAGGTTGGGTGTTCGAAAGACCGGGGTGCCTGGCTTTGGGGCTGCTTCGCAGCCCAGCGGGGATAAATCCCCTCGCCACAGGTTGGGGGTTCGAAAGGCCGCGGTGCCTGGCTTGGGGCTGCTTCGCAGCCCAGCGGGAGCAAGCTCCCTCGCCACGGGTTCGGCGAATGAATAAATATCGGCGTTTGAAGTGGGAGGTGTCTGAACGTTACCGGTGTTTCGAAATGTGTAACCAAAGGCGCCACAACGGGGCGATGTGAAACGCGAAGCCCCGGCATAGGGCGGCTTCGGGCGTTCTGGAAAATAAGCCGACACGCTGTGCTTGCCGGATTAGAAGGGTTTGCGAATAATGGGCCCGCTATTTGCAGCATAGATCGGTTTCCCTTCTTTTGCTCTTGCATGAATTTGCGGGGCTGTCAATATGCTCGAACCGCTTTCTCGGTGCTTCTGTAATTTGTTGTCGCATTGAAGAAATATCGGCTTCGGGCCTGTCGTTAGAATGCCGATCACTCGCTCGTCGTGGCTCGCGTCGAATAAACCGTGAGCTTCCCAGGACGCAGCACCCACGTTCGTTCCACCCATTCGCATATTGGGCTGTTGCTCACTCTGCCGTTTTTGCCCTTTACCGATGGAGTCCCAAGATGAAGAAACTTGTGCTGCTTGGCGCCCTGGCACTGTCCGTGCTGTCCCTGCCGACCTTCGCTGATGAGAAACCCCTGAAGATTGGTATCGAAGCGGCTTACCCTCCGTTCGCCTCGAAAGCCCCGGATGGCAGCATCGTCGGTTTCGACTACGACATCGGCAATGCGCTGTGCGAAGAAATGAAGGTCAAGTGCGTATGGGTCGAGCAGGAGTTCGACGGCCTGATACCGGCGCTGAAGGTGCGCAAGATCGACGCGATCCTGTCGTCCATGTCCATCACTGAAGATCGCAAGAAGTCCGTTGATTTCACCAACAAGTACTACAACACCCCGGCCCGTCTGGTGATGAAGGCCGGTACCCAGGTCAGCGACAACCTGGCCGAGCTCAAGGGCAAGAACATCGGCGTGCAGCGCGGTTCGATCCACGAGCGTTTCGCCCGTGAAGTCCTGGCCCCGCTGGGTGCCGAGATCAAGCCGTACGGTTCGCAGAACGAAATCTACCTGGACGTCGCCGCCGGCCGCCTCGACGGCACCGTGGCAGACGCTACCCTGTTGGATGACGGCTTCCTCAAGACCGATGCCGGCAAGGGCTTCGCATTCGTAGGTCCAGCCTTCACCGACGAGAAATACTTCGGCGACGGCATCGGTATCGCGGTTCGCAAGGGCGATGCGCTGAAAGACAAGATCAATGGCGCGATCACCGCCATCCGCGAGAACGGCAAATACAAGCAAATCCAGGACAAATACTTCGCCTTCGACATCTACGGCAAGTAACGACGTCCCGCCACTCGTGCGAAATGGCGCAAGCAACAGGATCTCTGCGGTTTGCGCCATTTTTTCATCCCACTTTCGAGGACCTGAATCATGTTGAAAGGCTACGGGGCTGTCATCCTCGATGGCGCATGGTTGACGCTTGAGCTCGCCTTGTCGTCCATGGCCCTGGCCATCGTCCTGGGTCTGATCGGCGTTGCGTTGCGCCTTTCTCCGGTGCGCTGGCTGGCGTGGCTGGGCGACCTGTATTCCACGGTCATTCGCGGCATTCCCGACCTGGTGCTGATCCTGCTGATTTTCTACGGCGGCCAGGACTTGCTCAATCGCGTGGCGCCGATGCTCGGCTATGACGACTACATCGACCTGAACCCCCTGGCAGCCGGTATCGGCACCCTGGGCTTCATCTTCGGTGCGTACCTGTCGGAGACCTTTCGCGGTGCATTCATGGCGATTCCCAAGGGGCAGGCCGAGGCGGGCATGGCGTACGGCATGAACGGCTTCCAGGTGTTCTTCCGGGTGCTGGTGCCGCAGATGATCCGCCTGGCGATTCCGGGCTTCACTAACAACTGGCTGGTATTGACCAAGGCCACCGCGCTGATTTCCGTGGTGGGCCTGCAAGACATGATGTTCAAGGCCAAGCAGGCGGCGGATGCTACTCGCGAGCCTTTTACCTTCTTCCTCGCAGTGGCGGCGATGTACCTGGTGATCACCAGTGTCTCGTTGCTGGCGTTGCGTCACCTTGAGAAGCGCTACTCGGTAGGCGTAAGGGCGGCTGATCTATGATCTTCGACTACAACGTCATCTATGAAGCCTTGCCGCTGTATTTCAGTGGCTTGCTGACCACCCTCAAATTGTTGGCCCTGTCGCTGTTCTTCGGCTTGCTGGCGGCGTTGCCCCTGGGGCTGATGCGGGTATCCAAGCAGCCGATCGTCAACATGGCGGCCTGGCTCTACACCTACGTGATCCGCGGCACGCCGATGCTGGTGCAGCTGTTCTTGATCTACTACGGGCTCGCGCAGTTCGCGATCGTGCGCGAAAGCTTCCTCTGGCCGTGGTTGTCCAGCGCGACGTTCTGTGCGTGCCTGGCGTTTGCCATCAACACCAGCGCCTACACCGCCGAAATCATCGCCGGCAGCCTGCGGGCCACGCCCAATGGTGAGATCGAAGCGGCCAAGGCCATGGGCATGTCGCGCTACAAGCTGTATCGCCGGATCCTGCTGCCGTCGGCCTTGCGTCGGGCGCTGCCGCAATACAGCAACGAAGTGATCATGATGTTGCAGACCACCAGCCTGGCCTCCATCGTGACCCTGATCGACATCACCGGCGCGGCGCGCACGGTGAATGCGCAGTATTACTTGCCGTTCGAGGCCTACATCACGGCTGGCGCTTTCTACCTGTGCCTGACCTTCATCCTGGTGCGCCTGTTCAAACTGGCCGAGCGCCGCTGGCTGGGTTACCTGGCCCCGCGCAAGCACTGATAACGCATCGATCCGATCGACTGCTCAACGACTGACGTTTTGTGAGAACCGACCGCATGTACAAGCTTGAAGTCCAAGACCTGCATAAACGCTATGGCAGTCACGAAGTGCTCAAGGGCGTGTCCCTGAAGGCCGCCGCTGGCGATGTGATCAGCATCATCGGCTCCAGTGGCTCCGGCAAGAGTACTTTCCTGCGTTGCATCAACCTGCTCGAGCAGCCCCATGCCGGCAAGATTCTGCTCAACAACGAAGAGCTGAAACTGGTCGCCGGCAAGGATGGCGCCATGAAGGCCGCGGACCCCAAGCAACTGCAGCGCATGCGTTCGCGGCTGTCGATGGTGTTCCAGCATTTCAACCTGTGGTCCCACATGACCGCGCTGGAAAACATCATGGAGGCGCCCGTGCACGTACTGGGCGTGGCCAAGGCTGAAGCGCGGGAGAAGGCCGAGCACTACCTGAACAAGGTCGGCGTGGCCCATCGCAAGGATGCCTACCCGGGCCACATGTCCGGCGGCGAGCAGCAGCGCGTGGCGATTGCCCGTGCGCTGGCGATGGAGCCTGAGGTGATGCTGTTCGACGAACCGACTTCGGCGCTGGATCCGGAACTGGTGGGCGACGTGCTCAAGGTGATGCAGGCCCTGGCCCTGGAAGGTCGGACCATGGTGGTGGTGACCCACGAAATGGGCTTTGCCCGCGAGGTGTCGAACCAACTGGTGTTCCTGCACAAGGGCATCGTCGAAGAAAGCGGCAACCCCCGTGAAGTGCTGGTCAATCCGCAATCGGAGCGCCTGCAACAATTTCTTTCGGGCAGCCTCAAGTAATCGCTCCCGTTTCGCACCTGTTTTGGGTCATGCTGCGCTCCGCGCGCCAGATGGTCTAATTTGGTTGCAGCCGCTTTTGGCTTTAACACTGTTTTCGCTTCGGATCGCCCGCCATGACTGCCCATCGAATTGGTTTCCTGATTTGGCCCAGCACTAAAGCCTTGACGCTGGCGCTGGCCGAGGAGGCCTTGCGTGTCGCTCAGCGGGTGCATCCGGATGTGGTCTACGAGCTGTCGTTCTTGCAGGCCGAGCCGCCGGCCGCCGGCGCCTGGCAATTGCCGGGCGAGCCTTGGGCCGGCAAGCTCGAGGGGTTCCAGAAGCTGTTCCTGCTGGCCGATGAGCCGCCGACCGCCCTGGCCTCGCCCCTGAGCAGCGCCCTCAAGCAACTGGTGCGTGCCGGTTGCGTGATCGGTGGTTTGTCGGCAGGTGTCTATCCCTTGGCCCAGTTGGGTTTGCTCGACGGTTACCGTGCCGCTGTGCATTGGCGTTGGCAGGATGACTTCTCCGAACGTTTCCCCAAGGTCATCGCCACCAGCCATCTGTTTGACTGGGATCGCGATCGCCTGAGCGCTTGCGGCGGCATGTCGGTGCTGGACCTGTTGCTGGCGGTCCTGGCCCGGGATCACGGTGCGGAACTGGCCGGCGCGGTGTCGGAAGAGTTGGTGGTCGAGCGCATTCGTGAAGGTGGCGAGCGCCAGCGCATCCCGTTGCAGAACCGCCTCGGCTCCAGCCATCCAAAGCTCACCCAGGCCGTGCTGCTGATGGAGGCCAATATCGAAGAGCCGCTGACCACCGACGAAATCGCCCAGCATGTGTGCGTGTCCCGCCGGCAACTGGAGCGGATCTTCAAGCAATACCTCAACCGCGTGCCCAGCCAGTACTACCTGGAGCTGCGCCTGAACAAGGCCCGGCAGATGTTGATGCAGACCAGCAAATCCATCATCCAGATCGGCCTGTCCTGCGGTTTCTCCTCGGGGCCGCACTTCTCCAGCGCCTACCGCAACTTCTTCGGCGCCACGCCGCGGGAAGATCGCAACCAGCGGCGCAGCAGCAGCCCGTTCGAATTGTCCTCGGTGCCTTCCGAGCGCGGCTAGGCTGGCACAACATCTGTGGCTAGGGCAGGCACGAGTCCCTGTGGCTAGGCTGGCACAACATCTGTGGTTGGGGCAGGCACGAGTCCCTGTGGCTAGGCTGGCACAACATCTGTGGTTGGGGCAGACACAACACTCTGTGGCGAGGGGATTTATCCCCGCTGGGCTGCGAAGCGGCCCCAAGACAGTCAATGCAATCTATCTGGCACACCGAGTTGCCTGGCTTTGGGGTCGCTTCGCAACCCAGCGGGGATGAATCCCCTCGCCACAGGGGGGGGCAGCAAGTAGGGGAAATGTGATTGTCGCTGCCTCAAACCTCGCGCCAACGTTTAAACTGCGCCTTTGCGACGCTATTTGTCGCATTGCCGTAAACCCGCGCAAAACGTGGGTTGGCGCTATAAGAAGTTGTCGCTTGGCGGCAAGGCCGGGCTGAAAACTGTCCTTACAATCCTTACCAAGCCCGCCAGTTCCAGGCGGGTGTTCCTCATCAGGAGACTCCGATGTCCGTTGAGCAAGCCGCGGTACAACGCGCCGATTTCGACCAGGTTATGGTTCCCAACTATGCACCTGCTGCCTTCATACCTGTGCGTGGTGCCGGTTCCCGCGTATGGGACCAATCCGGTCGTGAGTTGATCGACTTTGCTGGCGGTATTGCAGTCAACGTACTGGGCCACGCCCACCCGGCGCTGGTCGGCGCACTGACCGAACAGGCCAACAAGCTGTGGCACGTCTCCAACGTCTTCACCAATGAGCCGGCCCTGCGCCTGGCCCACAAGCTGGTCAACGCGACGTTTGCCGAGCGTGCGTTTTTCTGCAACTCCGGCGCCGAAGCCAACGAGGCCGCCTTCAAGCTGGCCCGTCGTGTTGCGTTCGATCGTTTCGGCAGCGAAAAATACGAAATCATCGCCGCGCTCAATAGCTTCCACGGTCGCACCCTGTTCACCGTCAACGTCGGCGGGCAGTCGAAGTACTCCGACGGTTTCGGGCCTAAAATTACCGGCATCACCCACGTTCCTTATAACGACCTGGCCGCATTGAAGGCCGCCATCTCGGACAAGACCTGCGCCGTGGTACTGGAGCCGATTCAGGGCGAGGGCGGCGTGCTGCCGGCCGAGCAGGCCTACCTGCAAGGCGCCCGCGACCTGTGCGATGCCCACGACGCGCTGCTGGTGTTCGACGAAGTGCAGACCGGCATGGGCCGCAGCGGTCATCTGTTCGCCTACATGCATTACGGCGTGGTCCCGGACATCCTCACCAGCGCCAAGAGCCTGGGCGGTGGTTTCCCGATTGCGGCGATGCTCACCACCGAAGCCCTGGCCAAGCACCTGGTCGTCGGCACCCATGGCACCACCTACGGCGGCAACCCGCTGGCTTGCGCGGTGGCCGAGGCGGTGATCGATGTGGTCAATACCCCTGAGGTGCTCGGTGGTGTCAAAACCAAGCACGCCAAGTTCAAGGCGCGCCTGGAGCAGATCGGCGAGAAGTACGGCCTGTTCACCCAAGTGCGTGGCCTGGGCCTGCTGATCGGCTGCGTGCTGAACGATGCCTGGAAAGGCAAGGCCAAGGACATCTTCAACGCCGCCGAACAGGAAGGCCTGATGATCCTGCAAGCCGGCCCGGACGTGATTCGTTTCGCCCCGAGCCTGGTAGTGGAAGATGCCGACATCGACGCCGGCCTGGACCGCTTCGAGCGGGCCGCGGCGAAGCTGACCCAGGCCTGATCCCTTAGGGCCGGACAGGATCCAAATGTGGGAGCGGGCTTGCCCGCGAAGGCGATCGATCAGTCAACATCTTCGTTGAAAGTGATGGCCTCTTCGCGAGCAAGCCCGCTCCCACGCTTGAACGGATGCGGTAGTCGGTCCGGTATTTTTTTCATGTATCGACCCTTATGGTCGAACCCTTTATTTCAAGTTAAGGAGTGACACCATGCTGGTGATGCGCCCCGCGCAAATGGCGGATCTGGGCGAGGTACAGCGTCTGGCTGCGGACAGTCCGATCGGTGTCACTTCCTTGCCGGATGATGTGGAGCGCCTGAGCGACAAGATCGCCGCAAGCGAAGCCTCGTTTGCCGCCGAAGTCAGCTTCAACGGTGAAGAGAGCTATTTCTTCGTCCTTGAAGACACCACGACCGGCAAACTGACGGGCTGTTCGGCCATCGTCGCGTCGGCCGGTTATTCCGAGCCGTTCTACAGCTTTCGCAACGAGACCTTCGTTCACGCCTCCCGTGAGCTGAAGATCCACAACAAGATCCACGTGCTTTCCCAATGCCACGACCTGACCGGTAACAGCCTGCTGACCAGTTTCTACGTGGTGCCGGAGCTGGTGGGCTCGCCATGGTCGGAACTCAACTCGCGGGGGCGGCTGCTGTTCGTCGCCAGTCATCCGGAGCGGTTCGCCGATTCGGTGGTGACCGAGATCGTCGGCTACAGCGATGAGAATGGCGACTCGCCGTTCTGGGACGCCATCGGTCGCAACTTCTTCGACCTCAACTACGCCGCCGCCGAGCGCCTGTGCGGGCTGAAGAGCCGTACCTTCCTCGCCGAGCTGATGCCCCATTACCCGATCTATGTGCCGCTGTTGCCGGATGCCGCCCAGGAAGCCATGGGCCAGGTGCATCCGCGGGCGCAGATCACCTTCGACATCCTGATGCGCGAGGGTTTCGAGACCGATCACTACATCGACATCTTCGACGGTGGCCCGACCCTGCATGCCCGCGTCTCGGGCATCCGCTCGATCGCCCAGAGCCGCGTGGTGCCGGTCAAGATCGGCGAGCCGGTCAAGGGCGCCGGCCGCCAATACCTGGTGGCCAATGCCCAGTTGCAGGATTACCGCGCCGTGCTGCTCGAACTCGACTACGCGCCGGGCAAACCGGTGACCCTGGATATGGAAGCGGCCGAAGCCTTGGGCGTTGGCGAAGGCGCCAGCGTGCGCCTGGTGGCGGTTTAATGAGTTTCGCGGGTGGCGCAAGCGGCCCGTTTGAGGAGATAGCATGATCGTTCGTCCCGTACGCAGCAGCGATTTACCCGCTCTGATCGCCCTGGCCCGCAGCACGGGCACCGGCCTGACCACCTTGCCGGCCAACGAAGAGCGCCTGGCCCATCGGGTTGGTTGGGCCGAGAAGACCTTTAGCGGCGAAGCCGGGCGCGGTGATGCGGACTACCTGTTCGTGCTCGAAGACGACGATGGTCGGGTGGTGGGCATTTCCGCCATCGCCGGTGCCGTGGGGCTGCGTGAGCCCTGGTACAACTTTCGGGTCGGCCTGACGGTCAGCGCTTCCCAGGAATTGAACATCTATCGGGAAATCCCGACCCTGTTCCTGGCCAATGACCTGACCGGCAATTCCGAGCTGTGCTCGCTGTTCCTCCACGCCGACTACCGCAGTGGCCTCAATGGCCGGATGCTGGCCAAGGCGCGGCTGTTGTTCATCGCCGAGTTCCCGCAGTTGTTCGGCAACAAGATCATTGCCGAGATGCGCGGCATGTCCGACGACAACGGACGTTCGCCGTTCTGGGAAAGCCTGGGCCGGCATTTCTTCAAAATGGAGTTCAGCCAGGCCGATTACCTTACCGGCGTGGGCAACAAGGCGTTCATCGCTGAACTGATGCCCAAATTCCCGCTGTACACCTGTTTCCTGTCCGAAGATGCCCGGGCCGTGATTGGCCAGGTTCATCCGGACACTGAACCGGCCTTGTCGATGCTCAAGAGCGAAGGTTTCAGCTATCAGGGTTACGTCGACATCTTCGACGCCGGCCCGGCGGTGGAGTGCGAAACCGGCAAGATCCGCGCGATTCGCGACAGCCAGGCGCTGGTGCTGGCCATTGGCACGCCGGGCGATGACGCCACGCCGTTCCTCATCCATAACCGCAAGCGCGAAGACTGCCGCATCACCGCTGCACCGGCGCGTTTCGCCGCAGGCACTCTGGTGGTCGATCCGCTGACCGCCAAACGTCTTCAACTCAATGCCGGCGATCAGGTGCGTGCCGTTGCGTTGTCCGCTGCCCGGGAGTCGAAATGATGAAGTCGTTGTACATCGCAGGTAGCTGGCTGGAAGGCCAGGGCGACCTCTTTGAGTCGTTGAACCCAGTGACCCAGCAAGTATTGTGGTCGGGCAACGGTGCCACGGCGGCGCAAGTGGAATCGGCGGTGCAGGCCGCGCGCCAGGCGTTCCCGGACTGGGCACGGCGCTCGCTGGATGAACGCCTCCAGGTGCTGGAAGCTTTTGCCGCGGCCCTGAAAAGCCACGCTGACGAACTGGCCCAGTGCATCGGTGAAGAAACCGGCAAGCCGTTGTGGGAAGCGGCGACCGAAGTGACCAGCATGGTCAACAAAGTCGCCATTTCGGTGCAGAGCTACCGCGAGCGGACCGGCGAGAAGAGCGGCCCCCTGGGCGACGCCACCGCCGTGTTGCGCCACAAGCCTCACGGCGTGGTGGCGGTCTTCGGCCCCTACAACTTCCCCGGTCACTTGCCCAATGGCCACATCGTGCCAGCGCTGCTGGCCGGCAACAGCGTGTTGTTCAAGCCAAGCGAGCTGACGCCGAAAGTCGCCGAGCTGACAGTCAAGTGCTGGGTCGAGGCCGGTCTGCCGGCGGGTGTGCTGAACCTGCTGCAAGGTGCGCGGGAAACCGGTATCGCCCTGGCGGCGAACCCAGGTATCGACGGGCTGTTCTTCACCGGCTCCAGCCGCACCGGCAATCTGCTGCATCAACAATTTTCCGGGCGCCCGGACAAGATCCTTGCGCTGGAAATGGGCGGTAACAACCCGCTGGTGGTGGATGAGGTGGCGGACGTCGATGCGGCGGTCTACACCATTATCCAGTCCGCCTTCATTTCCGCCGGGCAGCGCTGCACCTGTGCGCGTCGCCTGCTGGTGCCGGAAGGCGCCTGGGGCGATGCCTTGCTGGCGCGCCTGGTGGCGGTCAGCTCGACCCTTGAAGTCGGTGCCTTCGACCAGCAACCGGCACCGTTCATGGGTTCGGTGATTTCCCTGGGCGCGGCGAAGGCGCTGATGGACGCGCAAAACCATTTGCTGGGCAAAGGCGCCGTGCCGCTGTTGGCCATGACCCAGCCGCAGCCCCAGGCGGCCTTGCTGACGCCGGGTATCCTGGATGTGACGGCCGTAGCCGAGCGTCCTGATGAAGAGCTGTTCGGGCCGTTGCTGCAAGTGATCCGCTACACGGACTTCGCCGCGGCCATCACCGAGGCCAACAATACGCAATATGGCCTGGCCGCCGGGTTGCTGTCCGATTCCCTGGCGCGTTACCAGCAATTCTGGCTGCAGAGCCGCGCCGGTATCGTCAACTGGAACAAACAGCTGACCGGTGCCGCCAGCAGCGCCCCGTTCGGCGGTGTCGGTGCCTCGGGCAACCATCGCGCCAGTGCTTATTACGCGGCCGATTATTGCGCGTACCCGGTGGCTTCCCTGGAAACGCCAAGCCTTGTCATGCCGGCTGCCCTGACCCCCGGCGTGAGAATGGTGTGAACCCCGATCGCGAGCAAGCTCGCTCCCACAGGGTCCTGCGCAATCCATGTGGGAGCGAGCTTGCTCGCGAAGGCCGCGATGCGGTTGTTATTTGATGCCTATAAAAAACAGATTCTCGTGGAGCCTCGCTGATGAAATCCTATGAAGTCAACTTTGACGGTCTAGTGGGGCCGACCCATAACTACGGCGGGCTCTCGTACGGCAACGTCGCGTCCCAGAGCAACAGCCAGCAGTCCTCCAACCCCAAGGAAGCGGCGTTGCAGGGCCTGGCGAAAATGAAAGCGCTGATGGACATGGGATTCCAGCAAGGTGTGCTGGCGCCGCAGGAGCGTCCGGACGTGGCGGCCCTGCGCCGGTTGGGCTTTGCCGGCAGCGATGCCCAGGTGATCCAGCAGGCCGCGAAAGAGGCGATGCCGTTGCTGGTCGCCAGTTGCTCGGCTTCCAGCATGTGGGTGGCCAACGCCGCCACGGTCAGCCCAAGCGCCGACACCGCCGATGGACGCGTGCATTTCACCGCCGCCAACCTGAATTGCAAATACCACCGCAGCATCGAACACCCGACCACCAGTCGTGTGTTGGGGGCGATGTTTGCCGACCAGCAGCACTTCGCCCACCACGCCGCGTTGCCGGCGGTGGCGCAGTTCGGCGATGAAGGCGCGGCCAACCACACCCGTTTCTGCCGCGCCTACGGCGAGGCCGGCGTCGAATTCTTCGTCTTCGGTCGCAGCGCCTTCGACACCCGTTATCCCGCACCGCAGAAATACCCGGCGCGCCAGACCCTGGAAGCCTCCCAGGCTGTTGCCCGCTTGCATGGGCTGAGGGAAGAGGGCGTGGTGTACGCCCAACAGAATCCGTCGGTGATCGACCAGGGTGTGTTCCACAACGATGTGATCGCGGTGGGCAATGGCGAAGTGCTGTTCTATCACGAGGACGCGTTTCTCGAGACCGACAGGATGCTGGCCGAACTGAGCGGCAAGCTCGCCAAGGTCGGTGGGAAATTTCAGTCGGTGTGCGTGCCGCGTTCGGCGGTTACAGTCGATGACGCGGTGCGTTCCTACCTGTTCAATAGCCAGTTGCTGTCGCGTCCCGACGGCTCGATGCTCTTGATCGTGCCGGAAGAATGCCGCGGCAACGAACGTGTCTGGCAATACCTGCAAGGCCTGACGGGCGCTGGCGGGGTGATTCGCGAAGTGAAGGTCTTCGACCTCAAGCAAAGCATGCAGAACGGTGGCGGCCCGGCTTGCCTGAGGTTGCGCGTGGCCCTTAATGAAACCGAGCTGGCGGCCGTCAACCCAGGGGTTATCATGACCGCGCCGCTGTACGATTCGCTGACCCAATGGGTCGAGCGCCACTACCGCGACCGCATGACCGAAAATGACCTGGCAGACCCACAGTTGCTGCTCGAATGCCGTGGGGCACTGGATGAACTGACACAAATCCTTAAACTTGGCGCGGTTTATCCTTTCCAGATCAATTGAAAGCGCGCGCGACCTGACTACAGTCAAAGCAGGGCGCGCTGCCTTATCCCCAGACGAGAACCTGAAGACATGAGCGATACCCTGCAGCTGATCCTTGAAGACACCGACGGCACCCAACTGGAAACCTCCTGCACCCGTGTCGCGGTGATGTGGCAAGGCAAGGAGTTGTGGATCCAGCAGGATGGCCGCGGTCAGTTGCTGATCGGCGTCGATGTCGAGGAAGGGGACGAGGAATACGCCAACCTGTTGTTGCGTCCATTGGCGACCAACCTGGTCAGCCTGCAACTGGAAATGGAACCGGCGGACGTCGGCGACGATGACCATGTCCATGGCCCGGATTGCGGCCACGACCACTAAGGAAACCGCGCTATGCTCGCCCTCGGCAAACTGCTTGAACTGACCCTCGCCGGCCGTGAACCGGCGGAGAAGACTCAACTGACTGTCGAAGGCGTACGGATGCGCTGGTTGAGCGAGGGCGCGCTGGAGGTCAAGCCGCCCGAAGCCCGGGATAACGGCCTGGACCTGCTGCTGTCGGCCGGTATCCACGGCAATGAAACCGCGCCGATCGAATTGCTCGACCGCCTGCTGCACGACATTGCCCGTGGCGACCTGAAACCGCGGGCACGCATTCTGTTCCTGTTCGGCAACCCCGAGGCCATCCGGCGCGGTGAGCGTTTCGTCGAACAGGACGTCAACCGGCTGTTCAATGGTCGCCATGAGCTCAGTGGCGGTGCTGAAGCGCTGCGGGCCTGCGAGCTGGAGCGGCTGGCCGCCAGTTTCTTCAGTCGGCCGGAGCGCAGTCGCTTGCATTACGACCTGCACACCGCTATCCGCGGCTCGAAAATCGAGCAGTTCGCCCTTTATCCATGGAAGGAAGGCCGCGCGCATTCACGCCGTGAGCTGGCGCGCCTGTGTGCCGCGGGCATGGAGGCGGTGTTGCTGCAGAACAAGCCGTCTATCGTCTTCAGTGCCTACACCTACGATCAGCTCGGCGCCGAGTCCTTCACCCTGGAGCTGGGAAAGGCCCGGCCATTCGGGCAGAACGACGGGGTCAACGTCAGCCTGCTGGAAACCCGCCTGCAACAGATCATCGAAGGCAACGAGCCTGATCTGGATGAAGGCCTCGACGGTCTCCAACTGTTCAGCGTGGCACGGGAAATCATCAAGCACAGCGACAGTTTCCGCCTGAACCTGCCGGCGGACATCGAGAACTTCTCCGAGCTTGAAAAAGGTTATGTGCTGGCCGAGGACATCGCCCAGACCCGCTGGGTGATCGAAGAGGAGGGCGCCCGGATCATTTTCCCGAACCCCAAGGTCAAGAATGGCTTGCGGGCCGGGATCCTGATCGTACCGGCGACTGACGAAAACCTGGCCTGAAGCCACATCTTTCAAATGTGGGAGCGGGCTTGCTCGCGAATGCGGTATGTCAGTAAAAATATTGTTTAACTGACACACCGCATTCGCGAGCAAGCCCGCTCCCACAGTTTTTTGGGTGATGTTTAGCTCGCTGCCGCCCGCTGCTCACTGCGACGCAACGCCCGGGTCTTGTGCAAGGTATCGGCGCAAGTCTTCGCCGCTTCCTGGCCCTTGTGCACGAAATGCTCGAAGAAGAATTTCTGATGTTCTTCCCCCGCATGGAAATGATGCGGCGTGAGCACCACCGAGAACACCGGCACTTCGGTTTCCAACTGCACCTGCATCAGGCCGCTGATGACCGATTGGGCGACGAACTCGTGACGGTAGATGCCCCCGTCCACCACCAGGCCGGCGGCGACGATGCCGGCGTAGCGGCCTGACTTGGCCAGCAGCTTGGCGTGCAGCGGAATCTCGAAGGCGCCGCCGACTTCGAAGAAGTCGATATCGCTTTCCTGGTAACCCTGGGTGATCATTTCGGCGACGAAGCCTTTACGGCTCTGGTCGACGATTTCCTTGTGCCAGCAAGCCTGGATGAACGCGATGCGCTCGCCCGGATGACTTTTGCTTTTGCTGTCGATTGCAGTGGGTTGCATGTTCTGGTTCCTGTTTGTGTGAAAAACAGGGCGTCATGAATCGAAGGGGATTCGAGGGTACGCCGCGCACGGACAGTCGCAGTCGGCCCTTGGGTGCCAATCCCGTTCTCTCTTCATCCGGACTATGACCGTCGGCCCCGGGATCACACCGGGTCTGCTGACCTTGCCGCTACACCCCAAAAAGCGGTGTAGCACCAAGCGCTCGCGGGCTATGCACGTTGCGTGCAATTACCGCCGGTGGGGAATTACACCCCGCCCTGAGAACGTTTTGCCGCCATGATTTTTGGCGACGCAGGATTTTTAACACATAACCTACTGTGGGAGCGAGCTTGCTCGCGATAGCGGTGGTTCAGCTTGTGTTGATGCTGGATACACTGCCGCCATCGCGGGCAAGCTCGCTCCCACAGGTGTTCTGGATAATCTTCAGGCTTTCCGTCGATCAGTCTTGATTATTCTTCACCATGCCCGCAGTAATTGCCCTTCGAAAGGGAATTCCCCCACCAGAACCCGAGGCCAGATTCATGAGTGTTATCGATCTTCGCAGCGACACGGTCACCCAACCTACCGCCGGCATGTTGGATGCCATGGCCAGCGCGCCGACCGGCGATGATGTGTATGGCGAAGACCCGACCGTCAATCGCCTCGAAGCCGAACTGGCGGCGCGCCTGGGCTTTGCCGCGGCGATGTTCGTGCCCACGGGCACGATGAGCAACCTGTTGGGGTTGATGGCCCACTGCGAGCGCGGCGATGAGTACATCGTCGGTCAGCAGGCCCACACCTACAAATACGAGGGCGGCGGTGCGGCGGTGCTCGGTTCGATCCAGCCCCAGCCCCTCGAGGTGCAGGCGGACGGTTCCCTGGACCTGGCGCACGTCGCCGCGGCGATCAAGCCCGATGATTTTCACTTTGCCCGCACCCGCCTGCTGGCCCTGGAAAACACCATGCAGGGCAAGGTGCTGCCCTTGGAATACCTGGCCCGTGCCCGGCGTTTCACCCAGGAGCATGGCCTGGCCCTGCACCTGGACGGGGCGCGGCTGTACAACGCCGCGGTCAAGCTGAATGTCGACGCCCGGCAGATCACGCAACATTTCGATTCGGTGTCGGTGTGCCTGTCCAAGGGCCTTGGCGCTCCGGTGGGCTCGGTCCTGTGCGGCAGCGTCGAGTTGATCGGCAAGGCCCGCCGCCTGCGCAAGATGGTCGGTGGCGGCATGCGCCAGGCCGGGATCCTCGCGGCGGCCGGGTTGTATGCCCTGGAACATCAGGTCCAGCGCCTGGCCGATGACCACGCCAATGCCCAGCGGCTTGCCGAGGGCTTGCGTGGGGCGGGTTACGAGGTCGAGCCGGTGCAGACCAACATGGTCTACGTACAAATGGGCGAGCGGGCCGAGGCGATCAAGGCGTTTGCCGATGAACGGGGCGTCAAGCTCAGCGCGGCGCCACGCCTGCGACTGGTGACGCACATGGACGTGAGCGCGGCGCAAATCGATCAGGTGATCGCCACTTTCGTCGAATTTTCTCGCCAATGACCCGCTAACCGGGGCAATTGACAGTTTCTATCGTATAAACACGCTGTACCCCACGCGCAGGGCCGATATAATGCGGCCCTTTGCCGTTGCTTCGTCTGTTGACGTTTTGCACAGGCCTTTGGCCGCAGCCTCCGTGGAAGAACCTAATGAAAAGCGCAGAAATCCGTGAAGCCTTCCTTCGCTTCTTCGAAGAGCAAGGCCACACCCGAGTAGCCTCCAGCTCTTTGATTCCGGGCAACGACCCGACCCTGCTGTTCACCAACGCGGGGATGAACCAGTTCAAGGACTGCTTCCTGGGCCAGGAAAAACGTGCCTACACCCGTGCGGTAAGCAGCCAGAAGTGCGTGCGTGCCGGCGGCAAGCACAACGACCTGGAAAACGTCGGCTATACCGCACGTCACCATACGTTCTTCGAAATGCTGGGTAACTTCAGCTTCGGTGACTATTTCAAGCGTGACGCCATCACCTTCGCCTGGACCTTCCTGACGTCCGACAAGTGGCTGAACCTGCCCAAGGAAAAGCTTTGGGTAACGGTCTACGCCACTGACGACGAAGCCTATGACATCTGGACCAAAGAGGTCGGTGTCCCGGCAGAGCGCATGGTGCGCATTGGCGACAACAAAGGCGCGCCTTACGCCTCCGATAACTTCTGGACCATGGGCGACACCGGTCCATGCGGCCCTTGCACCGAGATCTTCTACGATCACGGCGCCGACATCTGGGGCGGCCCACCCGGCTCGCCGGAAGAAGACGGCGACCGCTACATCGAGATCTGGAACAACGTGTTCATGCAGTTCAACCGCACCGCCGATGGCGTGTTGCATCCGCTGCCGGCGCCGTCGGTGGACACCGGCATGGGCCTGGAGCGGATCAGTGCGGTGCTGCAGCACGTTCACTCCAACTACGAAATCGACCTGTTCCAGAGTCTGCTGAGCGCGTCGGCCAAGGCCATCGGTTGCACCAACGACAACCAGGCCTCGCTGAAAGTGGTCGCCGACCACATCCGTTCCTGCGGCTTCCTGATTGCCGACGGCGTGCTGCCTTCCAACGAAGGTCGTGGTTATGTACTGCGCCGGATCATCCGTCGCGCCTGCCGTCACGGCAACAAGCTGGGCGCCAAGGGCAGCTTCTTCTATCAGATCGTCGCGGCATTGGCGGCCGAGATGGGCGACGCCTTCCCGGAGCTCAGGTCCCAGCAGGCGCATATCGAACGCGTGCTCAAGGCTGAAGAAGAGCAATTCGCCAAGACCCTGGAGCAAGGCCTGAAGATCCTCGAGCAGGACCTGGCCGAACTCAAGGGCAACGTGGTCCCGGGCGATGTGGTGTTCAAGCTGTACGACACCTATGGCTTCCCGATGGACCTGACCGGCGACATCGCCCGCGAACGCGACCTGACCCTCGACGAGGAAGGGTTCGAGCGCGAGATGGAAGCCCAGCGGGTGCGTGCGCGTTCCGCCAGCTCCTTCGGCATGGACTACAACAGCCTGGTCAAGGTAGACGTGGCCACCGAGTTCACCGGTTATGCCGGCACCACCGGCTCGGCCAAGATCGTTGCCATCTATAAGGACGGGCAATCGGTCGACATCCTGAGCGAAGGCCAGGAAGGCGTGATCGTGCTGGACAAGACCCCGTTCTACGCCGAGTCCGGCGGCCAGATCGGCGACAGCGGTTACTTGCAGGCGGGCAGCTCGCGTTTCGATGTGCGTGACACCACCAAGACCGGCGGCGCGTTCCTGCACCACGGCGTGCTGGCGTCGGGCAGCCTGATGATCGCCGCCCCGGTGGCCGCCCATGTCGACGCCGAGGTGCGCCATGCCACGTCGCTGAACCACTCCGCCACCCACTTGCTGCACGCGGCGTTGCGCCAGGTGCTGGGCGAGCACGTCCAGCAGAAGGGCTCGTTGGTGGACAGTCAGCGCCTGCGCTTTGACTTCAGCCATTTCGAAGCCATCAAGCCTGAGCAACTCAAGGCGCTGGAAGAGATCGTCAACGCCGAGATTCGCAAGAACTCCCCGGTGGAAACCGAAGAGACCGACATCGAGACCGCCAAGCGCAAGGGCGCGATGGCGTTGTTCGGCGAGAAGTACGGCGACAGCGTGCGCGTGCTGAGCATGGGCGACTTCTCCGTTGAACTGTGCGGTGGCATCCACGCCAACCGGACCGGCGACATCGGCCTGATGAAGATCATCAGCGAAGGTGGCGTGGCATCCGGTGTGCGCCGGATCGAAGCGGTCACCGGCGCCGCGGCCCTGGCGTACCTCAACGCGGCCGAAGAACAACTCAAGGAAGCGGCAACCCTGATCAAGGGCAGTCGCGACAACCTGATCGACAAGCTGTCGGCTGTGCTGGAGCGCAACCGCCTGCTGGAGAAGCAACTCGAGCAGTTGCAGGCCAAGGCCGCCAGCGCCGCGGGCGACGATCTGTCGGCCCAGGCGGTGGACGTCAAGGGCGTGAAGGTGCTAGCCGTGCGTCTGGACGGCCAGGATGGCAAGGCGCTGCTGGCGCTGGTCGATCAACTGAAAAACAAACTCGGCCGCGCAGTGATCCTGCTCGGCAGTGTCCATGAGGAAAAGGTCGTTCTCGTCGCAGGCGTGACCAAAGACCTGACTGGCCAACTCAAGGCCGGTGATTTGATGAAGCAGGCCGCTGCGGCAGTGGGCGGCAAGGGCGGTGGTCGTCCGGACATGGCGCAAGGCGGTGGTACCGACGTCGGCGCCCTGGACGCGGCACTGGCCCAGACCGTTGCATTCGTAGAGCAGGGTATTTAAGGCAGCGTCGCCGGGCTCGTGGTCTAGTGACGAGCCCGGCCGCTGTTTGAGTGATTTATTGGGCGCCCTTCATGGGCAGAGGCGGCTTTGAAATGGCTTTGATCGTACAGAAATTTGGAGGCACCTCGGTCGGCACTGTCGAGAGAATCGAACAAGTCGCCGACAAGGTTAAGAAATTCCGTGAAGCGGGCGATGACCTGGTGGTTGTGCTGTCGGCAATGAGCGGCGAGACCAACCGTCTGATCGATCTGGCCAAGCAAATCAGCGGCGACCAGCAACCGGTTCCCCGTGAACTGGACGTGATCGTTTCCACTGGCGAGCAGGTGACCATTGCCTTGCTGGCCATGGCGCTGATCAAGCGTGGCGTGCCGGCGGTGTCCTACACCGGCAACCAGGTGCGTATCCTGACCGACAGCGCGCACAACAAAGCGCGTATCCTGCAGATCGACGACCAGAAGATTCGCGGCGACCTGAAGGCTGGCCGTGTCGTGGTTGTCGCCGGTTTCCAGGGCGTGGACGAGCAGGGCAATATCACCACCCTCGGCCGTGGCGGTTCCGACACCACGGGCGTAGCACTGGCGGCGGCTCTCAAGGCTGACGAATGCCAGATCTACACCGATGTGGACGGTGTCTACACCACCGACCCACGGGTGGTACCTGTGGCCCAGCGCCTGGACAAGATCACGTTCGAAGAAATGCTGGAAATGGCCAGTCTCGGCTCGAAGGTGTTGCAGATCCGGGCGGTCGAATTCGCCGGCAAGTACAACGTTCCGCTGCGCGTTCTGCACAGCTTCAAAGAGGGTCCGGGCACCCTCATTACTATTGATGAAGAGGAATCCATGGAACAGCCGATCATTTCCGGCATCGCTTTCAACCGCGATGAGGCCAAGCTGACCATCCGTGGCGTGCCAGACACCCCCGGCGTGGCGTTCAAGATTCTCGGCCCGATCAGTGCCGCGAACATCGAAGTCGACATGATCGTGCAGAACGTCTCGCACGATAACACCACTGACTTCACCTTCACCGTGCACCGCAACGACTACCAGTCTGCCGAAGCGATCCTGAAAAAGACCGCTGGCGAGATCGGTGCCCGGGAAGTGGTGGGCGATACCAAGATCGCCAAGGTCTCGATCGTTGGTGTCGGCATGCGTTCCCACGCAGGCGTGGCCAGCCGCATGTTCGAATCCCTGGCCAAGGAAAGCATCAACATCCAGATGATCTCTACTTCGGAAATCAAGGTTTCCGTGGTGATCGAAGAGAAGTACCTGGAGCTGGCCGTGCGCGCCCTGCACACGGCTTTCGAACTCGACGCTGCTGCCCAGCAGGGCGAGTAAAGCGTTATCCAGAGGGCGCGGCTGGACCGCGCCCTTTGTTTTTCTGAATGGCGCGTCCCAAAACTGTTCTTTTGCCCGCGCTGGTCAATACTAGGCCTGTAGGCTTCGACCGTTTCGGTTGTAGGTCCAATGCCTTTTTTTTGCAGACTGTTGTCCCTTAAGTGAATTGCGTGAGGAGAAAGGTATGCTGATTCTGACCCGTCGGTGTGCAGAAAGCCTGATTATTGGCGATGGCGAAATCACCGTGACCGTGCTCGGCGTCAAAGGAAACCAAGTGCGTATCGGCGTCAACGCCCCGAAAGAGGTTGCTGTACACCGGGAGGAAATTTACCTGCGTATCAAGAAAGAGAAGGACGACGAACCAAGCCATTAATTTTTATCGATTTTTATGTTTGCAAACGGGGATGAAGGTGGTTAATATACGCCCCGTGTTGCGGAGAGCTGGCCGAGTGGCCGAAGGCGCTCCCCTGCTAAGGGAGTACACCTCAAAAGGGTGTCGGGGGTTCGAATCCCCCGTTCTCCGCCATTATTCGTTTAGTGCGTCAGAACCTGGCTTGATCAGTAAGTGATTGAAATTACTGAAAAAAGCGCTTTACAAAAGGATTTGACGACCTATAATGCGCGGCAACAAATGCACTCGTAGCTCAGCTGGATAGAGTACTCGGCTACGAACCGAGCGGTCACAGGTTCGAATCCTGTCGAGTGCACCAAACACAAAAAAGCCCGCGTTAAACGCGGGCTTTTTGCTGTCTACGATTTGCCTTTCACGCACCCCCTTTCATCGAACACGACCTCTGCGCTGCGACCTTTCTTCGCCTTGTAGGTATACCGTGTGCTCGAATTTCGAATCTTGATTGAGTCTGGCTTGCCCAGGGCGCTCTCGACGTCCTGTTGGCTCATGCCGGCGACGATTCGTCGTTCCAGAATGGCATCGCGGCGTTGCCTGGCATCGATGAGGTTCCCGCAGCGGTCCTGGAACTGGCCGACCACGGTCGGCTCCTTGCGCATGGTTGTGTTGCCGGATGTTTGCCAGCGCTCCGCTTCGGGCAACATCGCCTCGGTCGTCGGCTCGATCGAACCTGGGCTGTAGGGATGGATCTGCTGGAGTGACAGGGCTTCACCCGGGCCACAACTCAAGGTGGTGAATGTCACGTGCCCCGCGATGCTTTCGCAGCGATGCACGGTTTGCCCGGCGGCCCACAAAGGCAGGCAGGGCAGGCTGGCGAGCAGGATCAGGTAGTGGTTGATGGGCATCCGGTCGTCCTCCTTGATGGTGCAGGAGAACAGGGTAGTCGCCGCATTTCTGTCGAGGCGTGTGTTTTCTTTTCCGGATAAGTCGTCGTAAAGGCAAAGGTTCAGCCTGCGTTCAGGTTTGTCTCGCAAGCGCTTGTTCTTGCCATGATTTTTTAGCGTTTTAAAGCGTCAAGCGGTGTATGATTGCGCCCGTCAGCCCCGCCGGGGCTTTGGAATATCTCCATGGACTTACCCAGTAGTTACTCAATATTTAGTTTTGCCAATCATGAATTAACTGATTGATCCTTCCGGCGTGCTCCACTGCTGGGAGTGGAGTTCGCCTATGACCCAAGTAGAAGTAAAAAAAACGCAGGAAAGCCTTCAGGATCGTCTCGCTCAGGTCGTTGAGCTGCTGCAGCGCCAGCGGGTCGTCGAAGACCTGACGCATCGCCAGGAAGGCCCGAATCATGACCGGGTCGAGAACCTGGTCCATCGGCAGAATCTCGTCGAGCTGCAACGCAAGCTCGATGACCTGCACTCCGCCGACGTCGCCTACATTCTTGAAGCCTTGCCCCTGGAAGAGCGTCTGACGGTCTGGCAGTTGGTCAAGGCTGATCGGGACGGTGACATCCTGCTCGAAGTGTCGGACTCGGTTCGCGAAACCCTGATCGCCGACATGGATGATCATGAGTTGCTGGCGGCGGCCAAGGAAATGGACGCCGACGAACTTGCCGACCTTGCGCCCGAACTGCCACGGGACGTTGTCCACGAACTGATGGAGGCCCTCGACGGCCAGCAACGTGAGCGTGTGCGCTCGGCGTTGTCCTATGACGAGGAGCAGGTCGGTGCGTTAATGGACTTCGAGATGGTGACGATCCGCGAGGATGTCAGCCTTGAAGTGGTCTTGCGCTACCTGCGTCGTCTCAAGGAACTGCCCGGTCATACCGACAAGCTTTTCGTGGTCGATTACGACGGCGTGCTCAAGGGCGTGTTGCCCATCAAGCGTTTGCTCGTCAACGACCCGGAAAAGCAGGTGGCCGAGGTCATGGCCAGCGATCCGGTGAGTTTCCACCCGGACGAAGATGCCTACGATGCGGCCCAGGCATTCGAACGTTATGACTTGATTTCCGCACCGGTGGTCGACAAGAACGGCAAGTTGATCGGCCGTCTGACCATCGATGAAATGGTCGACTTGATTCGTGAGGAAAGCGAAAGCGAAGTCCTCAACATGGCCGGTCTGCGCGAAGAAGAAGACATCTTCGCTTCGGTCTGGAAGTCCCTGCGTAACCGCTGGGCCTGGCTGGCGATCAATCTGATCACGGCGTTTGTCGCTTCCCGGGTCATTGGCCTGTTCGAAGGCTCCATCGAGAAGCTGGTGGCGCTTGCGGCGCTGATGCCTATCGTCGCCGGTATCGGTGGCAACTCCGGTAACCAGACCATCACCATGATCGTCCGTGCCATGGCACTGGACCAGGTCAGCACCGGCAATACATCGCGCTTGATGCGCAAGGAACTGGCGGTCTCCTTGATCAACGGCGTGATTTGGGGAGGGGTGATTGGTGTGGTGGCTTATCTGCTTTATGGCAGCTGGTCGCTGGGGGTGGTCATGACGGCCGCAATGACGCTCAACCTGCTGCTGGCGGCCTTGATGGGGGTCTTGATCCCCATGACCCTGGCCCGCATGGGGCGCGATCCTGCCATGGGTGCCAGTGTCATGATTACCGCGGTGACCGACAGTGGCGGGTTCTTCATTTTCCTGGGGTTGGCGACGATTTTCCTGCTCTGAATCGCTCATCAAGAAACCTGCCTGCTTGGCATAAACTGTCCACTTGGAAAAAACGGCGCTTCTTTCAGAAATGGGAAGCGCCGTTTTTTTTTTGCGCTTCTTTCGATTGATGGGGCGTCGAGATCAAGCGTCCAAAGCAAGAGCAGCCGGCAGGTCCAGCCGCTATGCAACGGCACCACCGCTATCGCGAGCAAGCTCGCTCCCACATGGGGTCGTGGGTGTTCACGATATGTGTGCTGTCATGCATTTCAGCTGGGCCAAACGCCAGGCGCAAAAAAGCCAGCACGAGGCTGGCTTGAGTGTTTTGGCTGTGATCAGGTCGCGTCTGCGGCCATCTCTACGTCATGTGCAATCAGCGAAACGAGAGCGTTCTGCTGGCGGTGGGAGAGTTGTCGGAAGCGTTGAAGCAGCTCGCGCTCATGCAAAGACAGCTCTGGGCTGTCCAGACGCATGCTCAGCTCTTCACCCAGTGCGCCTTCCTGAATCAGGCTTTGCTCCAGGCGCGCAATGATTTCAGAGTTCATGCTGCGGTGATGATTACGAGCCACCTCGGCAATGCGTTCCCGCATTCCGTCTGGCAGACGCACGACGAACTTGTCAGCCGTACGGCTGGAATAAATTGCCTTTGTCATTGGGCGCATATTTATTTAACCGGTTAGTTCAGGGGAGCGGTTCTCGGGATTGGCCGCAGGATGTCGATAGGACAAGCTCCACTGCCAAATGTTCAACCTGAATTGTTAAGAGGCCCGCATCATGCCTCAAAATTGCCAGATCATTGGCGCCAATTCTGTGACAAATTCTGATCCGGGTAAAGGCGTTATGCCAGCACCTTTCATCAAAAAATGCGGACTGGTTGGAAAAAAACAACAGGTTCGCATTTTGTGACCGTCGAATTGTGTCGTTGTGCCATACCGTCTGGCGGATAACGGAAATGGACAAAAGCACCTGCCGTCCCTGTCTTGTACAGGATAGTGGCAAATGGCCGATTTACTAGGATAAACGAGCCTGGGACAGATGAATGGTGGCCATCATCGGCCGCTAGGGCCTTGTCTGTCTTCCAGGCGGTACCATTTGCCTACACTTAAAAAACAGCGACGACATGACAAACGCAGGGCAGGTCGTTACCATGCACGCCGTCCCGCGCACCACGTTTCTCGTGGTCGGCTTGTGTCTCAGTAGCTCAATTGGATAGAGCATCCCCCTCCTAAGGGGAAGGTTGGCAGTTCGAACCTGCCCTGGGACACCATTATCAACAGTGGGTTAGCGCAATTGCCGCTCACTTTTCCTGCTTGAGTCCCATCCCCCCGTACGATTCAAACCAGGCTTGGGCGTGCCGTTCATGCCTCGCATAGCGCCTCACTCCCCCAAGCTGTGACCAACTGCCCATTTTTACCCATTTGTATCGAACATATTTCGGTCACGGGAAACTTTCTCCCCACTCTGCTATCAGACCGTCTCGGTACGTTGTAGGACTTTTCCTTCGTTTCCGATGGATTACGTACCTCGTTATTTATCTGTGTCAGTGTCAATGCCGCTTCCGGCGGGCCTGACTCACCGTGTCTTCGATTCAGGCCACAAGGATGTGACATGCAGCCAGCCGCACCCTGCCGAACGCTTAACCCGAACAGCCCTCGCCGTTGGGCTGGTGGAACCCGTTCATCCGCACAGAACGCCAAGCGTCTCGCCCTGCTGCTGATAGCGGCGTGGATGACGGGCGCGTGGAGCGCTGCGCAAGCGGCTGGACCTGAAGACGAACTATTGCGCCAGCAAGAGCGCGAGCGGGGGTTGAGGGAGCAACTGGAATCCCGGCCGGACGTGCGCCTGCAGGCGGCACCCGTGGATGAGGGTATCGAGCGCTTGCCTGCCAAGGAGACGCCTTGCTTCGCCATCAATGACATCCGCCTGATCGGCGAGGCGTCGGAAAAATTCCAGTGGGCGTTGCGCGCCGCCAATCCCAAGGATGATCCCGCCATCGGTCGTTGCCTCGGTGGTGGCGGGATCAACCTGACGATGAAGCGCATGCAGAACGCGATCATCGAGGCCGGCTACGTCACCACTCGTGTGCTCGCCGAAGCCCAGGACTTGAACAGTGGGGTGCTGGTGTTGACCCTGGTGCCAGGGCGCATTCGCGAGATTCGTTTCGAGGAGGGCACCAGCGCCCGCGCCAATGCCTGGAACGCGATGCCGGCCAGTCCTGGCGATCTGCTCAACTTGCGCGACATCGAGCAGGCGCTGGAGAACTTCAAGCGCGTGCCGACCGCTGAGGCCGACATCAAGATCGCGCCAGCCCGTGCCGCCGACGCCAGGCCCGGTGAGAGCGACGTGGTGATCGCCTGGAGCCAGCGGTTCCCCGCCCGGGTGAGCCTGTCGGTGGACAATTCCGGCAGCAAGAGCACGGGCAAATACCAGGGCAACGTATCGCTGTCCTTGGACAACCTGCTGTCGCTCAACGATTTGTTCTACGCCAGCGTCAACCATGACTTGGGCGGCGGCGAGTCCGGGCACCGCGGTTCCGATGGCAGCACGCTGCATTATTCGCTGCCGTTCGGCTACTGGCAGTTGGGGTTCACCAGCAGCGAATACAACTACGAACAGTCTGTTGCCGGTGCTAACCAAACCTATCAGTACCGAGGCGAGAGTCGTAATAACGAGGTGCGCCTGTCACGCCTGCTGTACCGCGACGCCGTTCGCAAGACCACCGCCTGGGGCAGCCTGTGGACGCGCTCGTCGGAGAATTTCATCGACGACACCGAGGTCGGCAACCAGAAACGCCGCATGGCTGGCTGGCAGTTGGGGCTGGACCATCGGGAGTTCATTGGCGCTTCGATTCTTGACTTGGGTGTCGCCTATCGTCGCGGCACCGGTGCCCACGACGCGCTCAGGGCACCTGAGGAAGATTTCGACGCCGGTACGTCGCGCTCGCAGATCATCACCGCCGATGCCCAATTGCAGGTGCCGTTCCAGGTCGGCGATCAGCGCCTGCGCTACATCGGTGGCTGGCGCGCGCAATGGAACCGCACGCCGTTGGTGCCCCAGGATCGCTTCTCCATCGGCGGGCGCTACAGCGTGCGCGGCTTCGATGGTGAAAACATTCTTTCCGCCGACCGTGGCTGGACCCTGCGCAACGAAATCGGCCTGTCCCTGGGCCAGACCGGCCAGGAGCTCTACACCGGCATCGACTATGGCGAAGTCAGCGGCCAATCCAGTGAGTTCCTGATCGGCCAGCGCCTGGCGGGGGCCGTGGTGGGCATACGCGGCGGTTACAAGGGCCTGTCCTATGACTGGTCGGTGGGTACGCCGTTGAAGAAACCCGATGGTTTCGAGACGGCCAACGTGACCAGCGCGTTCACCGTCATCTGGTCATTCTGAGGTGATCCCATGCAGTTCGAGACGCTAGACATTATCGCTCCCGGCCTGATCGACGAACCCTGGAGCGAAGCCGCAGTGTTCGGCTCCGCCACCTGGTTGTGGATGCATTCCAAGGCCCATCGCGATGCGCCGTTGCACACCTTGCCGACGTTGCTGTTGCCGGCGCTCAAGCATCGCCAGTTCGTGCTCGGCTCCGAACACGGCAAGCCGGTGTTCTACCTGTCCTGGCTCAACCTCGACGAGGCAGCAGAGCAACGTTACCTGCGCCAGTCGCCGCTGGCGCTGAGCCAAGAGGACTGGAACAGCGGCGAACGCCTCTGGCTCAACGACTGGGTCGCCCCCTTTGGCCACACGGCGGTATTGCGCCGCTTGTTGCAACGTCACCTTTTCATCGATCGCTGCGCCCGGGCCCTCTATCACCGAGGCGACGAGCGTGGCCTGCGGGTCAAGACATTCCAAGGGATCGGGGTCATCCCCGAACAGGCCCAGGCCTGGTTTGCCGCCCACCCGCTGGCAGTCGAAGCGTAACTCCAACCACTGGTCGTGCGGGCAGGCTCCGCAAATGGAATTGCTATGAACAAGCATCTTTACCGAATCGTTTTCAACAAGGCCCGCGGGCTGTTGATGGTCGTGGCCGAGAACGTCACCAGCCAGGTCAAGGCGCCGGGGACCCGCTCCGGACCGACGACGGGCGCAGCGGCTTGCACGGCGACACTGGGGGCGTTGCGCTTTGCCGTGATGACAGCGATCGGCCTGGTGTCCTTGAGCGTGGCACCGACCTGGGCCGGCACCATCGTCGCCGATCCAGGCGCTCCGGCGGGCCAACGACCGACGGTGATACAGAGCGCCAACGGCACGCCGCAGGTGAATATCCGCGCGCCCAGCGCTGGCGGTGTCTCGCGCAACACCTACAACCAGTTCGATGTCGATAGCCGGGGGGTGATCCTCAACAACGGCACGGGCAACAGCCAGACGAAACTGGGCGGTTGGATCGAAGGCAACCCGATGCTGGGCAATGGCAGCGCGCGGGTCATTCTCAACGAAGTCAACTCCAGCAACCCCAGCCAATTGCGCGGTTACGTCGAAGTCGCCGGCCAGCGTGCCGAAGTGGTCATCGCCAACCCATCCGGTATCACTTGCAACGGTTGCGGCTTCATCAACGCCGACCGGGCCACCCTCAGCACCGGCCGGGCGCAGTTGGAGAACGGTCGCATCACGGGCTACACCGTGCAGGGCGGCGCGATCAACATCGAAGGCAAAGGCCTGGATGCCCGCGAGGCCGATTACACGGACCTGATTGCCCGCTCGGTGCAGGTCAACGCCGGGGTATGGGCCAACGACTTGAAGGTCACCGCCGGACGTAATCAGGTCAATGCCGACAACACCCAGGCCACGCCGCTGCCAGGCGCCGAGGGAGAAAAACCCACCGTTGCCATCGACGTTGCCAAGCTCGGCGGCATGTATGCCGGGAAGATCATGCTGGTGGGCACGGAGTCCGGCGTGGGTGTGCGCAACGCCGGGCAGATCGGCGCCATGGCTGGCGAGGTGGTGATCAGCGCCGACGGCAAATTGCAAAACCAGGGTGCGATCAGCAGCGCAACGGCGACGCAAATCACTGCCGCCAGCGTTGAAAACAGCGGCACGCTCTACGCCAAGGGCGACCTGAGGCTCGACAGCGTCGGTGATATCGACAACAGCGGCACCGTTGCCAGCCAGAACCACACCACACTCACCGCCAAGACCATTCGCAGCACCAAGGCCTCGAGCCTGGCGGCGGGCGTTGGTGCGGACGGCAAGCTGGGCAAAAGCGGCAACCTCGCGCTGCGGGCCACCACGATCAAGGCGCAAGGCCAGAACCTTGCCGGCGGTGATCTCGGCGTCGGGGCCGCTGACCTGGACCTGAGCGGTAGCCAGACCCTGGGCCGCAACGTCACTCTGACGGCCAGTTCCGGCGATGCCAACCTCAGTGGCAGCCAAGTCGATGCGACCCAGGTGCTGACCGCCAAAGCGGCCAAGACCCTGCGCACCGATGGGGCGAAAGTCAGCGCTGGCAACCTGCAATTGAGTGCGCGGGATGTGTCCAATACCGGTGGTGAACTGGTGCAGACGGGTATCGCCGATACTTCGATCACCGCCGCCGCCACGCTCGACAACAGCGGTGGCCGTATAGCCTCCAACGCCGGCAACCTGAAGCTTGGCGCCAATCGCCTCGACAACGGCAACGGCAAGGTCGAGCACGCCGGTAAAGGCACCCTGGACATACAGGCCAACCAGTTGGCCGGCAGCAAAGGCACCCTGGCGAGCAATGGCAAGTTGAGCGTCAAGGCCAGTGAGGTGGTGGTCGATGACGGCCTGACCCAAGGCCAACAGATCACGCTCGACACCACGACCCTGTCCAACCAGCGTGGGCGCATTCTCCAGACCGGCGCGCAACCGTTGCAGGTCACCGCCCGTGAACGCTTCGACAACCAGGCCGGGCAAGTCAGCGGTCCCGCAGCGGTGGTCTTGAAGGTCGGCACGTTGAACAACCAGGGCGGCAAAGTCCTCGCCACCGATAACGGTGCGTTGACCGTCACGGCCGACAAAGAGATCAATAACGGCAGCGGGACGCTGGCTGCCAGCGGTACGACAAAGATCAGCGGCGAGGCGCTGGATAACACCCAAGGCACGGTGAGTGCCGGCGGTGAGCTGGACGCAACGTTCGATCGCTTGAACAACATCGGTGGCACCCTGGCCGCGACCCAGCGCATGGAGATCATCGCCGGGCAGTTGAACAACACCAACGGCGTGCTGGGCTCGGTGAAGTCCGGGTTGCTGGTCAGTGTTTCGGCGGATGCGCTGAACAACAGCGGCGGGCGCCTTGAAGCGCTGGGCGATATCACGCTGTCGGCCCAAGGTTTGAATAACCAGGGCGGGGTGATCAGTGGCCAGGCCTTGGACCTGAACAGCCACGGCCTGCTGATGGACAACAGCCAGGGCACGTTGAATGCCGGCGCGACCCTCGATCTGCGCAGCGGTGAGTTGCGCAACGCGGCGGGCCTGATCCAGGCCAAGGGCAAGCTGTTCATCGACACCGGCAGCCAGGCGCTGAACAACCTTCAGTCCGGCACCACCCAAGGCATCAGCGGCCAGGACGCGGTGGAAATCCACAGTGCCCATTTCAACAACAGCGCCGGTTTCCTCGGGGCCAAGGGCGCGCTGGTGCTCAAGGCCACCGACCTGACCAACGGTAGCGGCGGCCAGATCATTGGCCAGAAGAGCGTTCAGGTCGAAGGCGCCCGGGTGGATAACCGTGGCGGTCAGTTGCAGGGCCTCGGCGATGTCCAGTTGGTGCTGGGTGAGACGCTCAACAACCAGGGCGGACTGGTGCGCAGCGCGGGCACCCTGGGCGTGACTGCCGACGTGCTCGACAACAGCGCCACCCAAGGTGCCAACCAGGGGCTCGAAGGCCGCGCCATGAGCCTGGCGCTCAACACCTTCGGCAACCAGGCCGGTGCCGTGCGCGCCGACCAAGGGTTGTCCATCGGCGTCAGCCAAGCGTTGGATAACCAGGGCGGCCTGATTTCCTCGGGGGCCGGCCTGACCATCACCGATCGCGATCCGGCGCAACGTCGCCAGTCGGTGCACAACCTCGACGGGACGTTGCTCGCCGGCAGCCTGTTGTCCCTCAACGCCGCCTATTACGCGGGCACCGGTCGGGCCCTGAGCCTGGGCGACCTGACGTTCAGCCTGCAAAGTGGCCTGGACCTGAGTGGACAGATCCAGGCCAATAACAAGGTTGACCTGAGCACCGATGGGGCTTTCAACAACAGCGGAAAACTGCTGGCGGGCAATCTCCTGCTGGTGCACTCGCAGACGCTGGACAACGCCGCCAGCGGCGAGATCAGCGCTGGCCAGGTTCGCCTGAACATCAACGACAGCCTGACCAACCGTGGCCTGATCGACGGCCAGCAAGTGCGTGTGCAGGCGCTGTCGCTGAATAACCTGGGCACCGGGCGCCTGTACGGTGATCGATTGGCGATCGCCACCTCGGCACTGAGCAACCGCGATGAAAACGGTGTCGCCGCGACCATCGCCGCCCGTGAGTCGCTGGACATTGGCACCGGCACCCTGGACAACCGCGAACAGGCGCTGATCTTCAGTGCCGGGGACCTCGCCATCGGCGGAGCGCTGAGCGCCACTGACAAGGCCCAGGACCGGGCCCAACTGCTGACCAATGCCAGTGCGACCATCGAGGCCCTCGGCAACCTGTCGCTCGATGTGCAAAGCGTGCGCAACACTAATGAACACTTCAGCACTCAACAGGTGGAAATCAGCCGCACGGCCTTGCAGGAGTTCCAGCTCAGTGGTTCGCCGAACCGCTACCAGGGTGACCAGATTGCCCTGAGTCACGATGAGGTCTATTACCTCAACACGCCTGAGGGGCGCAAAGACAACTGGAACCGCTACGACTACACCCGCGTGGTCCAGGAAACCCAGATCGCCACCTCGGCACCGGCGCAGATCCTCTCTGGTGGGACGATGCAAATCAACGCAGGCGATGTGCTCAACGACAAGAGCCGCATCATTGCCGGTGGGTTGTTGCAGGCCAACATTGCCAGCTTGACCAACACCGAATTGACCGGCCAGCGCACCACCTCCGACAGTGGCACCGCTACGAATTTCTATCGTATCCAGCGCAAGGGCCGGGACCGCCAAGGAACAGCCGTCACGGCCTACACGCCTGCCCCCTTGATCCAGGACATCACCCTGCAACCGACCGTGTTCGCCCAGAACGCCGCAGGCAACGGTACCGGCACCCAGATCGGCGCCCGCGCCACACAGGGCGTCAGCGAGCAGATCGCCGCCACAGGCACGGTCAGTGCCCCGGTCGACAGGACCTATCAAGTGGCACCTATCGTTCAGGTCGCGGCCCAGACCACCCTGAACGGCAAGGGCGTGGCCGAGCAGATCCGCAGCGGCGGGCCATCCCTGGCATTGCCGAACAACAGCCTGTTCAATACCAACCCCCAGAGCACCAGCCGCTACCTGGTCGAAACCGACCCGCGTTTTGCCAGCTATCGCACCTGGCTGTCGTCGGACTACATGTTGCAGCGCCTGCAAGTCGACCCGGCACTGACGCAACAACGTCTGGGCGACGGTTTCTATGAGCAGAAGCTGATTCGCGAGCAAGTGGCGCAACTCACCGGCCGGCGTTTCCTCGACGGCTACGCCAATGACGAAGCGCAATACCGTGCCCTGATCGACAACGCCGTGACCGTCGCCAGCCAATGGCAACTGGTGCCTGGCGTGGCCCTGACCTCCGCGCAGATGGCCCAGTTGACCAGCGACATTGTCTGGCTGGTGCAGAAGCAGGTGACCCTGGCCAACGGTGACATCCGCAACGTGCTGGTGCCGCAAGTGTACGTACGGGTCCAGGAGGGCGACCTCAACGGTTCCGGCGCCCTGATTGCCGGGCAGCAGTTGAACCTGAACATCGCCGGCGACCTGGTCAACAGTGGCAGCCTCGCCGGGCGCAGCGTCATGGCGATCACCGCGCAGAACATCGAGAACCTCGGTGGGCGTATCCAGGCCGACAAGGCGTCGCTCACCGCGCGGGAAAACCTCAACAACCTCGGCGGCCTGATCGGTGCCGTGGACAGCCTGTCGGTCAAGGCCGGGCAGGACATCAATGTCATTTCCAGCAGCCGGGACAGCAGCAGTGCCCAAGGCACCCGCACCAACCTGTCGCGGGTCGCCGGGCTGTTCGTCAGCGGCGACCAGGGCACGATGGGTGTGAGCGCCGGCAACGACCTCAACCTCACCGGGGCCCAGGTGGTCAATGCCGGCAAGGGCGGCAGCACGTTGCTGGAGGCGGGCAAGAACATCAACCTGGCCACCGTCGGCGAAGCGCACGAGCAAGGGCTGACCTGGAACAGCAGCAATTGGCGCAAGGACGCCAGCCGGACCGAAGTCGGCTCCCTGGTCCAAGGGCAGGGCGACGTGCGCTTGAGCGCGGGCCAGGACCTCAACGCCCGCGCCGCCCGTGTCACCAGCGAGCAAGGCGCGGTATTCGCCGAGGCCAAGCGCGACGTCAACCTGACCGCCGGCCAGAACTACCAGTTCGCCGATGAAGCGCACAAGGTCAAAGGCAGCAACGGGATGTTCTCCAGCAAGACCACCACAACCCGTGACACGATCAGCCAGACCTCGGTCGAAGGCTCCACCCTGAGTGGCGAACAGACCTATGTGCAGGCCGGTCGCGACATCAACCTCAAGGGCAGTAACGTGGTGTCCACGACCCAGACGGTTCTGGTGGCGGACAACAACGTCAACATCGAAGCCGACACCGCCAGCAGCAGCGAGCGCCACGACAAGTCCGTGAAGAAAAGCGGCCTGTTCAGCGGCGGTGGCATCGCCGTCACCCTGGGGACCCAGCAACAGAGCGTCAAGGACCTCACCACCGAGCACACGGCTGCGGCCAGCACCGTCGGCTCGACCGCCGGCGATGTGTTGATCGAAGCGGGCAAGGGCTATCGCCAGGTGGGCAGCCAGGTGTCGGCGCCACAAGGCAACATCGACGTCACGGCGCAGACCATCGACGTCGTCGAGGCGCGCAACACCCGCGAACGTGAGCGTGAAACCCTGTTCAAGCAGACCGGGTTCACCCTCACCGTGACCAACCCGGTGATCAGCGCGATCCAGACCTCCCAGCAAATGAAACAGGCCTCGGAGAAAACCGACGACGGGCGCATGAAGGCCCTGGCCGCCGCCACCGCCGTGCTGGCCGCCAACAACGCGGCGACCGCCGTGGCGATGGACCCGGGTTCGGCCGGCGGGATCAACATCAGCCTGTCGCTGGGCACCAAGAAGAACGAAAGCACGACCACCTACACCAGCGACAGCGCGGCCGGTTCGACCATGACCGCCGGCAATGACATCCGCCTGCGCGCCACGGGCGCCGGGGCCGCCAGCAACATCACCGTGCAAGGCAGCGATATCAAGGCCGGACGCAACGCCAGCCTGCTGGCGGACGGTGACATCAACCTGCTCGCCGCCCGCAATACCGACAAGCAGGAAACCGACAGCAAAGGCAGCAGCGCGAGCATCGGCATCGGCTTTTCCCTGGGCGGTACCCGCAACGGTTTCACCCTGGACCTGGGGGTATCCGGCAGTCGCGGCCAAGCGGATGGCGATGGACTCACCCACACCAATACCCATGTCCAGGCCGGCAACCAGTTGCTGCTGGCCTCCGGCGGCGACACCAACCTCAAAGGCGCGGTGGCCAGCGGCAAACAGGTCCTGGCCGACATCGGCGGCGACCTGAACATCGAAAGCCTGCAAGACACCAACACCTATGTGGTCGATGAGAAGAGCCTGGGCGTTGGCATCAGCCTGTGCATTCCGCCGTTCTGCTACGGCATGAGTTCGGTCAGCGGTGCCAGTGGCAGCTTCGGCGCCACGGATATCGATTCCAACTACGCCAGCGTGACCGAGCAATCGGGCATCAAGGCCGGGGACGACGGCTTCGACATTCGCGTGGGCGGCAACACCGACCTGGTTGGCGGCGTCATCGCCAGCAGCGACAAGGCGGTGCAGGACGGCAAGAACCGCTTGGTCACCGCCAGCCTCACCAGCCGCGACATCAAGAACAAGGCCGAGTACGACGCCAGCACCGTCAGCGTCGGTGGCGGCTATCGCGAAGTCGGCAAGGACCAGCAGGGCAACGCCACCAGCGGCGGCACGCAAACCCCTGGCACCGACTTGCCGAAGAACGATAACGACCTCAGCGCCACCATGCCGATTGCCATCAGTGCCAGCGACGACGCCAGCAGCGTCACCCGCAGCGGCATCAGCGGCGGCACCATCGTCATCAGCAACGACGCCGAGCAACAGAAGCGCACCGGCAAGAATGGCGAGCAAACCGTCGCCAGCCTCAACCGCGATGTCTCCAGCGACCGCGACACCACCAACACGCTCAAGCCGATCTTCGACGAAGACGAAATCCGTGCCGGTTTCGAGATCGTCGGAGCGTTCGCCAACGAGGCCAGCACCTTGCTCGCCAACAAGGCCAAGGAGGTCGACCTCAAGCGCAAACAGGCCGAGGCGGCTCAGGCAGCGGCCCTGGACCCCAACGCCCAACTCACCGACACCGAACGCCTGGCGCTGCTCGGCAACGCTCAGCGCCTCAATGCCGAAGCCAGCGGCATCGCCGACAAGTGGGGCGCGGGCGGTACCTACCGGCAGATCACCACTGCCCTGGTGGGCGCGGCCAGCGGCAATATCAGTGGCGGCAACAGTGCGTTCGTCCAAGGGCTGGTGGTCAATTACGTGCAACAGCAGGGCGCCGGCTACATCGGCGACCTGGTGGCGGACGGCAAGCTCACCGAAGGCTCGCCGTTGCACGCCGCCCTGCACGGCATCGTCGCCTGCGCAGGTGCCGCCGCCAGCAGCCAGAGCTGTGGCAGCGGCGCCGCGGGCGCGGCGGCATCGAGCCTGCTCACCGGCCTGTTCTCCGAAGCCAGCCCGGATGAAAGCGAAGCCCAGCGCGAAGCCAAGCGCAACCTGATTGTCAGCATCGTCACTGGGCTGGCCGCCACCAGCTCCTCGCTGGACCCGGCCACCGCCACCAGCGCGGCCGGCGCCGCGGTGGACAACAACTGGCTGGCGACTCAGCAATTGGTCCAGGCCGAGAAGGAATATGCTGAGGCTGACCTGGTGGGTAAAGCTAAAGTGGTTGCCAAGTGGGGGTACATCTACCAAAAACAAGAAGTTCTGACCCGGTTCGGCATCGGCAAGGGCTTGGCGCAGGCGGGTTGGAGCGACGTCGAAGGGCTGGCGCAATTCCTCCTTAACCCGGTTGAAGGGATCAAAGGGATCAAAGCCTTGATCGACAATCCCGAGGCTCGCCAGAAACTCGGCGACTCCCTGGTCAATGACGCTAACGCCAAAATCGAGCGCATCCAAGACGCTCTGGAACACGGCGGCGACGAACGTGCCGTGCAATTGGGCCAGGATATTGGCGAACTGGTTTGGCAAGTCGGCACCATCGTCACGGGCGTGGGGACGGCGGCCAAGGGCGGCTTGACCTTGGCGAAAGCCGGGATCAAGGTGGGGGCGGAAGGGCTTGAAAAGATGGCCGATATGGCCAAAATTGCCAAAGCTGAAGCGTCGGCTGGTAAGCCGATGAACTGGACCAGTGTGGAGGGGGCGTATAGCGGGAAGCTTGATGGGGGATATGGCCCTGGCACGACGACCGTTAATGGGAAGGTTGTCGAGAATCCTGGGGATTACAGTGCTGGGATAAAAAAACCTAGTAAAGTGCTTCGCGAAGTAGAAATTAACTCTGGTGGTAAGGGCGCATGGTCCAAAGAGCTCAATAAGCCTGAACCTAATACAATTTATAAGGTTGATGGAAATAAAGTATATCAAACAGATAGTTTGGGGCGCGTTGAAAAGGTTGAGTCTGAACTTTCGCTTGTGAAAAATGATAGGAACACATACCAGCAGTGTGTCGCTGGTAAATGCGGAGTTGCTGGTGATGAGGGAGGGCATCTGATTGCAAGTATTTTTAACGGTCCTGGTGAGAAGTTAAATTTACTTCCCATGAATGGGAATTTAAACAAAGGTGAGTGGAAGGTGATGGAGAATGCATGGGCTTCCGCACTCAAGGAGGGTAAGAACGTTAGCGTAAAAATCGAGCCTGTGTATACAGATGCTGGCCTCAGGCCGGATAGATTCAATGTTAGGTACTCGATTGATGGTGGACGTCCTGTGATTGTTGATTTTAAAAATGCACCTAAAGGTGGAAACTGATGAGTGAACAGAGGCTGTATCAAAAAATTGGCCAGCTTTTATTGGACGCTGGTCCCTCGGAGGCTCAGAAAATAGTTGTTAGAGCTAGACTTTTTGCCGAGGGCGATGGAGGAAGTTATGAGTTTGATTATTTCGATAAGACAAACCGCTCAAGTTGGTTTGATCCAGACAGCAGGGCCGTGGGAGATTTGACGGAGTTGTTGGTTGAGCTTCGGCGCTATTATGTTGAAAATGGATTGTGCCAAAATGGAAAGGCTTGGTCTTCGTGTGCAGTTACGTTGGATGTAGAGCGGATGAAAATTAGTATTGACTATAATTATGATGATTAGGTTTTTTGTGAAGGTAGGGGGCCGAGGATATTGCATTGATAGGAAAGGGGGTAGGTATTATCTAATTGCTCTTAGATAGATCTGTCCCTTTCTTTTCAGAGCTACTCAGAGGAGCGCCGGCAAGTTGAGGGATGAAGATTTCCAGTATTTCATCAGCGTGATGGGAGAGGCCACATCTCATCGACAGGTGTCTGATTCCCAAATTGCGAAGTACCGTAAAGTTCTCCCTGACGCGCTGCTTGACTATTGGCAGGAGGAGGGTTGGTGCGGATATGCCAATGGCCTTTTTTGGACAGTGAACCCGGATGATTATAAACATCTGCTCGATATGTGGCTCGCGGGTACTGAATTTCTACAGATAGATAATTATCACGTTATTGCAAGGAGCGAGTTTGGGACTCTTTATGCTTGGGGGGAGAAATACAATCAGAAAATTTTAGTTTCATGTCCGACGGGCTCTATCGTCGCGTTGATGAGTAAACTGAAAATGCCTAATAAAGATCCGGATCTAGCCCTTCAGACATTTTTCGCTATGTCTGATAAGGAGCGTTATGATCTGGAGGATAATCAAGGTGAGTTTCTATTTGAACGGGCGCTGGAGAAGTTGGGTGCACTTGGCGAGCGTGAGGTCTATGGCTTTGAGCCTGCATTGTTTTTTGGAGGGACGGCTTCGCTGGATCAGTTGGTTAAGTGCAATTTAGAGGTTCACTTAACGATCCTTCGACAGATGCGGTCCTGAGTGAGCACGGTGAGCGGAAGGACGTCGTACTGGTGTAAAAGGAGTGTATCGAAATGGATGAAATCAACGTCCGGCTTGATCGGCATCGTCGTTGGCTTTCCCAGTCGGTAGGCCTGACGGCTCAAGAGCTTGGCTATATCGATGAGGATCTTGCCAGCGACTCATTAAGCGGATTGAACAATGTGGCTGACTCGTTGGGGATGCTGGCGACATATTACGGCATTCGGGGCGAAGTCGCGGTCAGTGATGGAGAGGCTTCTGGTTGGGAAGACGTCTCAAGCTCGATAATGTACCGTTATTGGGCGCTGATGCTCAAAGCCAAGACTTTCTCAAAAACGAGTTTTCTTCAAGGCATCAAAACCGTCCCCAATTTGACTAACCAATTGAGCATTGCTGGATGCTTGCTGGCCGGGTTGATAGTGGCTGATCGTCGAGATCTGGCCACGTCCGTAGCCGATGTGCTGGCCGGAATGCTGACTATCAATGGCGCCGTGGATTCCAGCTATCTTGAACAGCGTCGATTCGAGCCTTTCATGCTCTGGCTTTATTCAGTCTATTCGCAAGGAGAGACGCTTTCAGAAATCAAGTCGATGGATCTGGGGATTTATCAAAACGTGATAGACAAATGGACAGATGAACAAGGGCTGGCTCATGCTCTGGAAGAGCTATGTCAATATCACCTCACCCATGCGGAAGACCGCGGTGGGGCGTGGGACCCTGAATTCAAATATGCGCCTTTCGATTTGTTGCCTGTGGAGATCCACGCGATTTTCCAGGTCCGACAGCAGCTAGGTTTAACTGTTCCAGCGGTGTCGAGCCCTTTATTGTCCGCAGAGACGGCTGCGCTAGAACACCTGGTCATCATTTCTGATCAGCTTGCTGTCCGGGTGGAAACGGCCTACGAGCGTTTCTTCGGGCTTTAAACGTAGGCGCGACCCTTTTCAGTTAAGCAACGACATGCGGTGAGCTGAAATGAAGTATTACTTGTTGCGGGAAGATGTGCAGTTTCCTGAACGCTGGTATTTGGGCGATATAAAGCACTGCAACAATTGGCTCTTCATCGACCCCCCTTCTGAGTACATGGAGCCATGTACTTACGCCCTTGAGGTTCGTGAGGAAGGTGTGAGTCTGGATTTTTCCTTGGCTGGATATGCCTCTGTGCCGGTCTTGAGTGAAAAAGCCAGGGATGCATTGTTGGGCGTTCCCGACGTTGATGAACCGTATATGAATGTCGTGCTCGAGCCTGTGTCGGTTGCAGGCGAGCAAGCTCATGATCGTTACTATGTGATGATTGTCGAGACCCAATTGGATTGCGTAGACGAATCACGCTCCGCTTTCAAAAAATATGAGGTCCATGATCCCGTACGACCTGATCGAGCTGGCGAATACAGCGTTTTTCTGAATCTCGTCATTGATCCTGCCAAGGTCCAGGGAAAACATATTTTTCGTATCAAGAAACACTTGGGGGCATTGATCGTTAGCGAGGACGTGAAGCTTCGGCTGGAGCGTGCGGGTCTCAGAGGGATGCTACTGGAGGGTGTGAATGGTGAGGGTGAAGTTATTTGCTGATTGTTTGAGGGATGAAGCCTGACATCATCCTTTGTGGCGAGGGAGCTTGCTCCCGCTCGGTTGCGCAGCAGCCGCCAAAAAACAGGTCCGCTGCGCGGCCCAGCGGGAGCAAGCTCCCTCGCCACGGTCTGATTCTCTGCACTCGGTTTCTCCCACACCTTCCCCTTAACGGAACGCCATCTGCTGCCGATAACCCGATGAGCCCGGTTGTCTCCTTCGTTTTGGCTCGCAATGTGCGTCACGACACAGCCAGACCAAGCGATTACTGAAATCCCTTGAACGTTGCAGGCTGGTGGCTATCATCTGCGCGCCTCGGGGTTGTGACACGGCGTTTCGTTGTTATGCCATTGGGTTATTTTCTTACTTGCCTGGACATCCTCGATGCTGGCGTACCACCAAAAAAGTTTTCTGATCGTCGATGATTTCTCGGATTTCCGCAGTTCGATCCGGTCCATGCTGCGTGAGCTGGGCGTCAAGGACGTGGACACCGCCGACACCGGTGAAGTGGCGCTGCGCATGTGCTCGCAGAAGCGTTATGACTTCATCTTGCAGGACTATCACCTGGGCGATGGGCGCAAGAATGGCCAGCAGGTGCTGGAAGACCTGATGGTCGAGAAGCTGATCAGCCATGAAAGTGTGTTCCTCATGGTGACCGCCGAGACCAGCCAGGCGATGGTGCTCAGTGCCCTGGAGCATGAGCCGGATGCCTACCTGACCAAGCCGTTCAACCGCTCCGGCCTGGCCCAGCGGCTGGAGCGGCTCGAGCAGCGCAAGACCCTGCTCAAGCCGATCCTGCAGGCCCTCGATCGTGGCAAGCCGATGGAAGTGCTCAATGCCTGCATCGCCTTGTGCAAGCAGGACCCGCGCTACGGGCCGTTGTGCCTGCGTTATCGGGCCGATGCGTTGCGTGACCTGAATCAGAACGAGGCCCTGGAGCGGCTGTACAACTCCATCCTGGCGGATCGCCCGTTGCCGTGGGCCTACGCGGGGCTGGGCAAGTTGATGTTCAAGCGCGGCCAGGTGGGGCAGGCCAAGGCGGTTTATGAAAAGGCCCTGAAAGTCTTTCCTATGATGCCGGCGTTGTACGACGGCATGGCCGAAGTGTTGATGGCCGAAGGTGACACCAAGCAGGCGCAGCACGTGCTGGAAGAGGCGGTGCGCCTGTCGCCGCTGGCCGTGCGTCGCCAGTCGTTGCTGGGCAAGTTGGCGATGACCAACGAAGACTACGACACGGCTTCCCGGGCTTATCGCCAGGCGGTCGGGCAGGGCGCGCAGTCGCGCTTCAAGGACCCGGAAAGCAACCTCGGCCTGGCCCACGCGCTGATCAGCAAGGGCAGCGAAAAAGGCCTCGATACCCGCACCCGGCTGGAGATCAACACGACCCTCAGCGCCGTGGCGAAGGAGAACCTCAATGACCCGGGGTTGCAGGTCCGGGCGCGGCTGATGAAGGCCACCAGCCTGTTGCTCAACGATGCCGAAACCGCCGAGAAGCTCACCGAACAGGCCTTGCAGCGCCTCGATGGCATGGAGCAGTTCATGAGCGCCGAGGCCGCGTTGCTGGTGGCCAAGCAGTTGCAAATGCTTGGCCAGACCAGCGCCGGGGAGTCGATGCTCAAGAACTGCGCGGAAATCTACGGTGATGACCCGGCGGTGATGCAAGGCATTGCCAAGCTCACCGACGACCCGAACATCCTCAATCAGGGCAATGCCGCCGCCGAGTTGAACCGCGAAGGTGTGCGGGTCTACAAGACCGGCGCATTGCCGGAGGCGCGGGAGCTGTTCCGCCGTGCGCTGAAGATGCAACCGAAGAACATCAGTATTGCCCTGAACATGGCGCAATCGCTGCTGCATGGTACCGACACCAGCGTGGAGTCGGAGCTGCTGCAGGAGTGCCGCGACTGCCTGAAACTGGTGGGCATGATGCCCGACTCCGATGCGCGTTTTGCGCGTTATCAAAAACTGCGAAGCAAGGCATTTGGCGATGAATGACAGCGAACAGGCCCTCGATTTTTCCACGGTGATCGCGTCGACCGTGCACGACATGAAAAACTCCCTGACCTTGCTCATGCAGGCCCATGGGCAATGGCTCGAACGCCTGCCCGAATCCGAGCGACAGACCTCGGAGCAGGGCGTCATCGAGTTCGAGTTCGCCCACCTCAATGGCCTCATGGTGCAGTTGCTGGGGTTGTACAAGCTCGGCGTCAACCAGTTGCCGTTGCACCCGGCCTACCACGAGCTGGACGATTTCATCGAGGCACAACTGGCCGGGCATCAGGATGTGTTCCGCAGCCGCGGAATCATGGCCACCTACGATGTCGATCCCCTCAGCCCCTTGGGCTTTTTCGACCGCGAGCTGGTGGCCTCGGTGCTCGACAACTGCATCAACAACGCCATTCGCCATGCGCGCCAGGCGCTGCTGATCAGTGTGAGTGACGAAGCCGGGCAACTGGTGCTGACCATCAATGACGACGGCGAAGGTTATCCGCCAGAGATGATCGAGCGTCAGGCCGAGTATGTGCAGGGTATCAACCACAGCAGCGGCAGCACCGGGCTGGGCCTGTACTTCGCCGCGCGAATCGCCGGGCTGCACCAGCGCGGCGGCGTGAGCGGACGGACCGAGATTGCCAATGGCGGTGTGTTGGGCGGCGGGGTGTTCCGGCTTTACTTGCCCTGAACAGGCCTTCCATGAGTATTCCTGGCAACACAAATCCCTTGTGGGAGCGAGCTTGCTCGCGATAGCGGTGTATCAGTCAACTCAATATTGGCTGGACCGGCGCTATCGCGAGCAAGCTCGCTCCCACAGTCGTATTGCATAAGATTTTAATTGCCTCCGGGCGCTTGATATTCCGAACAGCCGGAGCCTATTTTGTACGGGTTGCCGTTCGCGGCTCGCACATAACAAGGATTGCGTCATGACGACCGATGGCCAGCGTTCACTCGCGCAGCGACTGACGGGCATTGATGAGATTGAATGTGTCACGCCGGATTTGAATGGCGTGCCGCGGGGCAAGGTGATGACCGCCGAAGGTTTCCTCGAAGGGCGGCGGTTGCAGTTGGCGCGAGGCGTGCTGCTGCAATGCATCATGGGCGGTTATCCGCCGTCGCGTTTCTATGGCAGCGATGATGGCGACCTGGCGCTGGTGGCCGACCCGAAACAGATCCACCGCCTGCCCTGGAGCCAACAGCCGCGGGCCCTGGCGATCTGCGACGCCGACGAACTGACCGGTGAAAGCTCCCGGCTCTCGACGCGCGGCCAGCTCAAGGCCGTTGTCGCGCGTTATGCCGCCCTTGGCCTGGCGCCGGTGGTGGCGACCGAGCTGGAGTTCTTCGTGTTCGCCCCCAACCCGGACCCGACCCAGCCGTTCCAGCCGCCAATGGGCCTGGATGGACGTCGCGAAGACGGCCACTCGGCGTTCAGCGTCAGCTCCAATAACGGCCTGCGTCCGTTCTTCAGCGAAGTCTATGCCTGCATGGCGGCGCTGGGCTTGCCGCGCGACACCTTCATGCATGAAATGGGCGTGAGCCAGTTCGAGATCAATCTGCTGCACGGCGACCCGCTGCTGCTGGCCGACCAGACTTTCCTGTTTAAGCACCTGCTCAAGGAAGTGGCCCTCAAGCACGGCCTGACCGTGGTCTGCATGGCCAAGCCCCTGGCTCACACGCCGGGCAGTTCGATGCATATCCACCAGAGCGTCGTCGAGGCGGACAGCGGCCGCAACGTCTTCAGCGACGAAGCGGGCGAACCGACGGCCGCGTTCCGGCATTTCATCGGGGGGCAACAGGCTTGCCTGGCGGACTTCACCGCGTTGTTCGCGCCGAACGTGAACTCCTACCAGCGCCTGTGCCATCCGTTCGCTTCACCGAACAATGCCTGTTGGTCCCATGACAACCGTTCGGCCGGGCTGCGGATTCCCGCCAGTTCGCCGGTGGCCCGCCGGGTCGAGAATCGCTTGCCCGGGGCCGATGCCAACCCCTACCTGGCGATTGCCGCCAGCCTGGCCGCCGGGTTGTACGGGATCGAACAGCGCCTGGAGCCGAGCGCGGCGATCCAGGGTGAATTCGAAGTGCCGGATAATCTGTCGCTACCTTGTACCTTGCATGCCGCCCTGGAGCGTCTGAAGCGTAGTCATCTGGCGAAGGAACTGTTTGGCACGGAGTTCATCGAAGGCTACATCGCTTCCAAGACCCTGGAGCTGACCAGCTTCTTCGATGAAATCACCCCCTGGGAGCGACGTGTCCTGGCGGCCCAGGCATAAAGAACCGCTGTATCCGGGCTATCTTCAACGGATAGCCCTTACTCACCTCAAGGAGCCGCTCGGAACGCCGATGCGCCAAATCTGGAAACCTTTTCGAGCGCTTTATTTCGCCTCGCTGATGATGTTGATCGGCTCGGGCCTTTTGAGTACTTACCTGGCCTTGCGCCTGGCCGCCGACCATGTGGACAGCCTCTGGGTCGGTGCGCTGATGGCCGCCAACTATTTCGGCCTGGTGCTGGGTGGCAAGATCGGCCACCGGCTGATCGCCCGCGTCGGGCACATCCGTGCCTATTCGGCCTGCGCCGGGATCGTCGGGGCGGCGGTGCTGGGCCATGGCCTGGTGGACTGGCTGCCGGCGTGGGTCGTGCTGCGGATGATTGTGGGCCTGGGCATGATGTGCCAGTACATGGTCATCGAGAGCTGGCTCAATGAGCAGGCCGATGCCAAGCAGCGTGGGGTGGTGTTCAGTGGCTACATGATCGCCTCGTACCTGGGGCTGGTGCTGGGCCAGTTGATCCTGGTCATGCACCCGGCCCTGGGCTTGGAGCTGCTGATGCTGGTGGCGCTGTGCTTCGCCCTGTGCCTGGTGCCGGTAACGCTGACCCGGCGAATTCACCCGGCGGCGCTGCATCCGGCGCCCATGGAGCCGCGTTTCTTCATCAAGCGTGTGCCGCAGTCGTTGAGCACGGTGTTGGGTTCGGGGCTGATCGTCGGCTCGTTCTATGGTTTGGCACCGCTGTACGCTTCCCAGCAGGGCCTGTCGACCGAGCAGGTCGGTCTGTTCATGGGGAGCTGCATCTTTGCCGGATTGTTGGTGCAGTGGCCGCTGGGCTGGCTCTCTGACCGCTACGACCGGGCGCTGCTGATCCGCTGCTTTGCGTTGGTCCTGACGATTTGTGCGCTGCCGTTGGCGATCCTTCCGGCGGTGCCGCTGGAGGTGCTGTTCGTCGCCGGGTTCTTCTGTTCGCTGGTGCAGTTCTGCCTGTATCCGCTGGCGGTGGCGTTTTCCAACGACCATGTCGAAGCGGATCGAAGGGTGTCCTTGACCGCGATGCTATTGGTGACCTATGGCGTTGGCGCCAGTATCGGGCCGCTGGTGGCGGGGGTGCTGATGAAGATGTTCGGTAGCCAGATGCTCTACGGCTTTTTCGCCTTCTTCGCCTTGGTGCTGGTGTGGCGGATCCGGCCGAAAGCGGTGACCAACCTGCATCAGGTCGATGACGCGCCGCTGCATCACGTGGCAATGCCGGACAGTATGTCGAGTTCGCCTTTGGTGGCGTGCCTCGATCCGCGGGTGGATGAACAAGTGGTGCAGGAGCAGATGCAGGCACCGGCCAGCCCGGAGGTGGAGCCTGAGCCCGCCCCTGAGACCGTGGCTGAAGCTGACGCCGAGGCGCCTGAGCCCCCCAGCTTTACCCAGGCCAGGCCTTGAAACGGGCATGAAAAAACGGGCAGTCACCGCAAGGGACTGCCCGTTTTTCATGGCTCGACGGTCAGAGGTCGTCTTTATCGAAGCGTCGGGCTTCACGCTGGAGCTGGTAGACGAACCGCTCGACCTGCCGTTGCACCAGGCCGCTGATGTTGTGGAAGCGTACGCCAGCGAACGTGGTGTTGAATCTTTCTTCGAAATGCAGGTAACGCAGCTCGACCGGGGCGATCATGTTGCCAAACGGCAGGGCCGCGATGAAGCGCTCGTACACCTGACCCAATTGCAGGCGTTGGGTGATGTCGCCGTCGAAACGCAGCTTGCAACCGGTGGCGGAGATGTCCAGCAGCTTGCCGTCCACGGGGGACTTGAGCTTTTCGCCGCCCAGTTCAACGCTTACCAGTTGGGCCAGTTTCAGGGCGGCGCGGAAGGCGTTGCGACGCTGGTGGTAGACCACTTCGTCGGGCAGGGCGCCGCGATAGCAGCGACCGTCGCTGGATTCATCGATGGTCAGTGGGCCCTTGCCATCCCAGGCGATGCGTACGCCGTCATGGAAACCTTCGACGCGAAACGGCTCGCCGGCCAGCAGGAAACGCTCGCCGTCCCGGGGAATCATTTCATCCAGGGCGATGGAGTTGGTCTCGCGATCGACATTGACCAGATAGCTCTGGAAGCGCTGGGTACGTTCATGGAAGGTAATGATCAGCGGGTCATGGCTATCTTGCAGCATCCGCAGGTTGCCAGAAATTTCCAGGGGCGTGGTGAGGACCTTGGGGGGCTGCGGAGCGTCATCCGCGTTTGAGGCATTGAACACGGTGGGTCAATCTCCAGGCAAAATACGACTACGAATGGCCGGCATTTTGCCAGCATGTATCGCGCGTTGATAGAGCGAAGGCATTGTTCGTTTCATGCCTGGCTGAGCGGACGATGCTTGACCATTCTGGCCGTCGAGCCGCTAGCGTCATATAGCGTCGGGATCTCGCCACCGTTGAGGATGCGCAACTGGTTGGCGGTGGCAGCCTGTTGCATCAGGATCGACTGGCCGTTGCGGGCGTTGGTCGCCTGGCATTGGGCGAGCAGGTCGTTGAGCACTTTGCTCTGGGACCGCAGCTGATCGCCGAGGGTCGACTGGGCGGCCAACTGCTCAAGGCCGTCATGACTGGCGGGCAGGTTGAGGCTGGCGAGGATCTCGCTGCGCTTGCGGCCATGCTGGTCGAGCAAGATGATCAGTGCCTGTTTCTGCGCCAGGATAGTTTCCAGCAAAGGCATGTCACGACCGTGCAGGGCCACGGATTCAGCCTGCAATAGCTCCAGCAGTTGTTGCGCTGGAACGAAGTCGTCGATGATCAGTTGCAATAAATGAGTGTCGTGCATGGCTGGCCTTGGGTCTTAGCGTCCAAAAGCCTGGCGCAGGCGGCGGCCTAGCGCTGGGCTTCGAAGTTGAGCAGTTTGCTGGCTACGCGGTTGCTGTCGACTTTGTAGCTGCCATCGGCGATGGCTGCTTTCAACTCGGCCACGCGGGCGTTGTCGACGACAGGTTGATCGCGCAGCTTGTCAGTGAGCTTCTGCAACTGCTGAGCCTCATTGCTGAGGTGTACCGACTCCCCGTTGCTGACCTGTTCGGCTGGCGTGGACACCGGTGCGGATTTGTCGGATTCGACGGTTTCCTTGGCGGCGCTGGTACGCGTAGTGCCTGTCAGCGGTGAAGAGCTGTTTAAACGATTGAAATCGATGACCATGGTAAAAAACCTCTGGGTATTTGGACGCTTGCCATGTTTTCGGCCATCCCCAAAAAAACTTTAGGCTCATTTATTCAATGAACGTGCGCACGTCTGCGCTTGCCTTGGCGTAAGGCACAGTCTAGGGAACACCGGGATCAAGCGCCAGCTTTCTACCTCCTCTACCGGGTCATTACATCGCCACTTCCACTTGGCCTGGAGCCATCACTTGCGCCTTGATGACGCGCTGGGAATTGAGGTTTTTTACCCGTATCTGTTCACGCATGCCGCCGTTGGACAGGGCCTCGCCGGGCATCCGCACGGCCAGTGAGCCGCTGCGGGCGGTGATGACCACCTGGTCGCCCTTGCGGACCACCTCGGCCTGTTCCAGGTGCACCAGCGTCACGACCTGGTCGGCGACCATTGGTCGGACAAGTTTCTGCCCGATGGCCTGATCGACAGAGGTCAGGAAGCCCTGGGTGATCTGGCTGATGTCCCGTTCGCGCAACATCACGTCTTGGGGCTCGACGATCCCGGCCCGCTTGAGCGGACGCGTGGTGGTGACGATTTCCCGGAACAGGCGCACTTGAGCGGGCACGAACACCGTCCAGGGCGCGGCGCTGTCGCAACGAACCTTCACCGTGACGCGGCCCAGTGGGCGGGCCGGGCTCTCCAGCGAAGCAGTCAATTCCTTGTCACACATGGGCATGCGCAGGCGCGGGTCGAGCTGGTTGACTTCGATTTCGTAACGACCTTCGGTTTGACTGGTTGCCAGGTAGTCTTCTACGGTGAATTCAAGAAAGCCCTGAGTGACGCCGATAAGGAGATCAGGCAAGGTAACCGGAGCCGCCGCAAGGGCAGGACCGCCCGAAGTGAACAGGCAGGCAGCCAGCAGTGCACCGAGCCAGTGGCGGCAGTGAGTGGTCAGGCGTCGAGAAAATGTCGTTTGTGCGTTCATGCCGGTTCAATAGCAAGCCCCGTGCCGTTTAGTGATGAATGCGCGTCGGACACTTTAGCGTTAGGTAGGAGTCAGGGCATGGCGGGAGTAATGGATTCGGTGAACCAGCGCACTCAGCTGGTCGGTCAGAATCGCCTGGAGCTGTTGTTGTTCCGTCTCGACGGCCAACAAATGTACGGGATCAACGTATTCAAGGTCCGCGAGGTGCTGCAATGCCCCAAGCTGACCCTGATGCCCAAGTCCAGCCCCGTCGTGTGCGGTGTGGCCAATATCCGGGGTGCGACCATCCCGATTCTCGATCTGGCGATGGCGACCGGTTCCGGTCGGTTACTGGACCAGAGCAATCCGTTCGTGATCATCACCGAGTACAACACCAAGACCCAGGGTTTCCTGGTGCGCTCGGTGGAGCGCATCGTGAACATGAACTGGGAAGAGATCCATCCACCGCCCAAGGGCACCGGCCGCGATCACTACCTGACGGCTGTGACCCGGGTCGACAACCAGTTGGTGGAAATCATCGACGTGGAGAAGATCCTCGCCGAAGTGGCGCCCACGCCGGAAGCGATTTCTGCGGGTGTGGTGGACGCCGAGACCCAGCACAAGGCGATTTCGCTGCGGGTGCTGACTGTCGATGATTCGTCGGTGGCACGTAAGCAGGTGACCCGTTGCCTGCAAACGGTCGGTGTGGAAGTGGTGGCGTTGAACGATGGGCGGCAGGCGCTGGATTACCTGCGTGCACTGGTCGACGAGGGCAAGAAGCCCGAAGAGGAGTTCCTGATGATGATTTCCGACATCGAGATGCCGGAGATGGACGGGTACACCCTGACCTCGGAAATCCGCAGCGATCCGCGCATGCAAAAGCTGCACATCATCTTGCATACTTCGTTGTCCGGGGTTTTCAACCAGGCGATGGTCAAGAAGGTCGGTGCCGACGATTTCCTGGCGAAATTCCGTCCCGATGACCTGGCGTCCCGGGTCGTCGATCGGATCAAGACAGCAGAATAAAGTAAAGGTCTGGCGCGTTGTGCGCCCGGCAAGTCAACACGATGAAAGAGGCGGTATCTTGTCTACGGGTAATTTGGATTTCGAACAGTTCCGGGTCTTCCTGGAAAAAGCCTGTGGCATCTTGCTTGGTGAAAACAAGCAATACCTGGTGTCGAGCCGTCTCAATAAATTGATGGAGCAACAGGGCCTCAAGTCATTGGGCGAGCTTGTGCAGCGTATCCAGACCCAACCGCGCAGCGGCTTGCGCGAGATGGTGGTGGACGCCATGACCACCAACGAAACCCTGTGGTTTCGGGACACCTATCCGTTCGAGGTGCTGAAGAACAAAGTGCTGCCGGCCGCCATCAAGGCCAGTCCGGGCCAGCGCTTGCGGATCTGGTCGGCGGCCTGTTCGTCGGGGCAGGAACCCTATTCGCTGTCGATGTCCATCGATGAGTTCGAACGCTCCAACCTGGGCCAGTTGAAAGGCGGCGTGCAGATTGTCGCCACCGACCTGTCCGGGACCATGCTCAATAACTGCAAGACCGGTGAGTACGACAGCCTGGCCATCGGCCGTGGTTTGTCGCCGGACCGGCTGCAACGCTACTTCGACCCGAAAGGGCCGGGCAAGTGGGTGGTCAAGGCACCGATCAAGAGCCGGGTGGAGTTTCGCTCGTTCAACCTGCTGGACAGCTACGCCAGCCTGGGCAAGTTCGACATCGTGTTTTGCCGCAACGTGCTGATCTACTTCTCCGCCGAAGTGAAGAAAGACATCCTGCTGCGTATCCACAGCACCCTCAAGCCGGGTGGCTACCTGTTCCTTGGCGCCTCCGAGGCGTTGAACGGTTTGCCGGATCATTACCAGATGGTCCAGTGCAGCCCGGGGATTATTTACCAGGCGAAGTGATTGGCTTGGGTTGACAAAAAACGGGAGTCCCCACGGGCTCCCGTTTTTTTATGCCCGCTAATTCCTCCCTATCACCATTATCCCTGTGGGAGCGGGCTTGCTCGCGAATGCGGCGGTCAGTCGAGATAAATGTCGCTGTCACACCGCTTTCGCGAGCAAGCCCGCTCCCACAGTTTGAATGCCATTGCCCTTGAGAAGCGGCAGAAAAGCGGCAGCTTGCGGAAGCCAGTTGCCGCTTTTCTGGCATTGCCGCCTTGCCGATGCCCGCAAAGCCCCGGTTTACGGGGCTTTGGAAAGTGGCACGCCGCTTGCTATAGCCAACGTACGTACATTCTGGTCACCCAAAGGTTTCCGACATGAGCATCAGCTTCGATAAAGCGCTCGGTATCCACGAACAGGCCCTGAGCTTCCGCGCCCAGCGTGCCGAAGTCCTGGCCAACAACATCGCCAACGCCGACACCCCGAACTACAAGGCGCGGGACCTGGATTTTTCCAAGGTGCTCGCCGAGCAGAACGATAAGGCCAAGAACGGCCACTTCGCCTTGAACATGACCAACAACCGTCATATCGAAGCCGAAGGCCTGGGTAATGGCGACGAGTCGCTGATGTATCGCACGCCGATGCAACCGTCGATCGACCAGAACACCGTGGACGCTCAACTGGAACAATCCAACTACGCGGAAAACTCCGTGAACTTCCAGGCCAGCTTCACCCTGCTCAACAGTAAGTTCAAAGGGCTGATATCGGCCCTGCGCGGAGAGTAAGCCATGTCGATTGCTAGCGTATTCAACATTGCCGGCAGTGCCATGAGTGCCCAGACCACTCGCCTGAACACCGTCGCCAGTAACATCGCCAACGCCGAGACCGTTTCGTCGAGCATCGACCAGACCTACCGCGCCCGCCACCCGGTATTCGCCACCATGTTCCAGGGCGGCCAGTCCGGTGGCAGCGACTCGCTGTTCCAGGACCAGGAAGCGGCCGGGCAAGGCGTACAGGTGCTTGGCGTGGTCGAAGACCAGAGCAACCTCGAAGCACGTTATGAGCCAAACCATCCGGCCGCGGACGCCAAGGGTTATGTCTACTACCCGAACGTCAACGTCGTCGAAGAAATGGCCGACATGATTTCCGCCAGTCGTTCGTTCCAGACCAACGCCGAAATGATGAACACCGCCAAAGCCATGATGCAGAAGGTCCTGACCCTCGGTCAGTGATAAGGGGCGAGTCACATGAGCGTTACCAACACTACAAGCGGTTTGAGCCTCAACGAGATTCTGGCCAACTCTTCGGTCAAGACCAACAACACCTCCGATGGTCTCGGGGGCGCGGCCAAGGCGGCGACCGGCAACCAGGAACTGGGCAAGGATGCGTTCCTGCAACTGCTCGTTACCCAGCTGAAAAACCAGAACCCGCTGGAGCCTCAGGACAACGGCGAGTTCGTTGCCCAATTGGCGCAGTTCAGCAGCCTGGAAGGCATCACCACCCTCAACGAGACGGTGAGCGGCATCGCCGGCAACTACAACTCGTCCCAGGCCCTGCAGGCCTCGTCGCTGGTGGGCCGCTCGGTCATTGCCCCGGGTGACAAGGCGGTGGTCGATACCTCCAAGAGCCTCAACGGTACAGTGGTGGTGCCAACCTCGGTGTCCTCCGTCGCCGTCAAGATCGTGGACAAGGACGGCAAGACGGTTCGCACCATCGACCTGGGCAGCCAGAATGCCGGCAACTCGGCCTTCATCTGGGACGGCAAGAACGACGCGGGTACGGTCGTTGAATCGGGTACTTACACCTTCGCCGCTTCGACCACCATCGACGGCAAGGCCACGTCGCTGATCACCAACCTGCCGGCCACGGTCAGCAGCGTGACCATCAGCCAGACGGGCGGCGAGCTGATGCTCAACCTGGCCGGGCTGGGCAGCATTGCCCTGTCCAAAGTACAAACTATTGGTATGTAGAGCCGACTAACCGGCAAAAGGAGTCAACATGTCTTTTAACATCGGCCTTAGCGGTCTCTATGCAGCCAACAAACAGCTGGACGTGACCGGCAACAACATCGCCAACGTGGCGACCACCGGTTTCAAATCGTCCCGCGCGGAATTCGAAGACGTCTACTCGGCCACCAAGCTGGGTTCGGGCAGCAAGACCGTCGGCAACGGCGTGCGCCTGGCCAACGTTTCCCAGCAGTTCGGCCAGGGTGACGTGAACAACACCGGCAACGTGCTGGACATGGGCATCCAGGGCCAGGGCTTTTTTGTCCTGAGCAACGACGGCTCCCTGAGCTATACCCGTGCCGGTACGTTCAAGACCGACAAGGAAGGTTTCATCACCAACAGCGATGGTACTGCGCGCCTGCAGGGCTATGGCGTGGATGCCAACGGCAAGATCCAGAACGGTATCCTGACCGACCTGCGCATCGACACCTCGAACCTGCCGCCGAATGCCACCAGCTTGGTTTCGTCGACGATCAACCTGAACTCGACAGCGACGGCGATCACTGCGGCGTTCAATCCGAACGACACCGCTACGTTTACCAAGCAGTTCACCACCCCGGTCTACGACACCCAGGGCAACCAGCATTCCATGGACCAGTACATGGTCAAGACTGCCGGCAACACCTGGAACGTCTATACCTTGATCGATGGTCGTAACCTGAACGGCAGCTTGCCGACCACGACCGGTGCGACTGCGCCGATCCCTTCGACCATGAACTTCGATTCGAACGGCAAGTTGACCACGGTCACCACTCCGCCAGCGACGGTCAATAGTGATCTGGTACTGACCGGCTGGGTTCCCGGCACCGTGACCAACGGCGTATGGGCCGCCAACGGCGCCGCGAGTGCACCAACCATCACGATTTCCATGGGCAATACCAGCCAATTCAACGCCGACACCGCCCGCTCGATTCCAGCCCAGAACGGCTACGCCACCGGTCAGATTACCAACCTGACCATCGACGGCAGCGGTGTGTTGCTGGCCAACTTCAGCAACAACCAGACCAAGCCGATCGGCCAGCTCGCGCTCGCCAGCTTTACCAACGAGCAAGGTCTGCAGCCGGTAGGCGGCACCAGCTGGAAAGAAACCTTCGCGTCGGGCATCCCGGGCTACGATGCCCCGGAAACCGGCACCCTGGGTTCGATCGTCTCCAACTCCCTGGAAGAGTCCAACGTCAACCTGACCAACGAACTGGTCGAGCTGATCAAGGCCCAGAGCAACTACCAGGCGAACGCCAAGACCATCTCCACCCAGAGCACCATCATGCAGACCATCATTCAGATGGCCTGATGTCGACGGTTGCTTGAAGGCTGTACAAGGAGCCCCTCGCAAGAGGGGCTTTTTCATACCCGCTAGAGCCCGTCCTCATGCCAGGTTTCCTTTTGTGGCGAGGGGATTTATCCCCGCTGGGCTGCGCAGCAGCCCTCCACAAGCAGTCAATACGACCTGCCTGACCCACCGGGTCGCTGGCATTCAGGGCCGCTCCGCGCCCCAGCGGGGATAAATCCCCTCGCCACAATGAATGTCACCCTGAATATGGATGAGGGCAGCCCAGGCGACGTCGTTTCCAAGGCAAAAGAAAACCCCCGATAAACCAGCGGTCTATCGGGGGCTTATTTCAGCAGGCGCCTTTACGCGCCCACCCGCTCAGCTTATTGGCAAGCTTCGCAATCCGGCTCGTCGATCGCGCAGGCCTTTGGCACTGGCGCAGGTCCTGCTGGAGCAGCCAGGACCGAATCGTCACCGTGGTTGCCGCCGCTGGAGACCGCGTTCAGCTTGCCGGTGTTGATGGTCGACTTCTCGGTGCTGGTGGCGGCCAGGGCACGGAGGTAGTAAGTGGTTTTCAGGCCACGGTACCAAGCCATGCGGTAGGTCACGTCCAGCTTCTTGCCCGAAGCGCCGGCGATGTACAGGTTCAGCGACTGAGCCTGGTCGATCCACTTCTGGCGACGGCTGGCGGCGTCGACGATCCACTTGGTGTCCACTTCGAACGCGGTGGCGTAGAGCGCTTTGAGCTCTTGCGGGATGCGTTCGATCTGCTGCACCGAGCCGTCGTAGTACTTCAGGTCGTTGATCATGACCGAGTCCCACAGGCCGCGAGCCTTGAGGTCGCGAACCAGGTACGGGTTGATCACGGTGAATTCGCCCGACAGGTTCGATTTCACATACAGGTTCTGGTAGGTCGGTTCGATCGACTGCGACACGCCGGTGATGTTGGCGATGGTGGCGGTCGGTGCGATGGCCATGATGTTGGAGTTACGGATGCCTTTCTGCACACGGGCGCGAACCGGTGCCCAGTCCAGGGATTCGTTCAGGTCGACGTCGATGTACTTCTGGCCGCGCTGGGCGATCAGGATCTGTTGCGAGTCCAGCGGTAGGATGCCCTGGGACCACAGCGAACCCTGGAACGTCTCGTAGGCGCCACGCTCGTCGGCCAGGTCGCAGGAAGCCTGGATCGCGTAGTAGCTGACCGCTTCCATGGACTTGTCGGCGAACTCGACCGCGGCATCGGAACCGTACGGGATGTGCTGCAGGTACAGCGCGTCCTGGAAGCCCATGATGCCCAGGCCGACCGGACGGTGCTTGAAGTTGGAGTTCTTCGCTTGCGGCACCGAGTAGTAGTTGATGTCGATCACGTTGTCGAGCATGCGCACGGCGGTGTTCACGGTGCGTTGCAGCTTGGCGGTGTCCAGCTTGCCGTCGACGATGTGGTTCGGCAGGTTGATCGAGCCCAGGTTGCAGACCGCGATCTCGTCCTTGTTGGTGTTCAGGGTGATCTCGGTGCACAGGTTCGAGCTGTGGACCACGCCCACGTGCTGCTGCGGGCTGCGCAGGTTGCACGGGTCCTTGAAGGTCAGCCATGGGTGACCGGTTTCGAACAGCATCGAAAGCATCTTGCGCCACAGGTCTTTGGCCTGGACGACTTTGAACAGCTTGATCTTGTTGTACTCGGTCAGGGCTTCGTAGTACTCGTAGCGCTCTTCGAAGGCCTTGCCGGTCAGGTCGTGCAGGTCCGGCACTTCGGATGGCGAGAACAGGGTCCACTTGCCGTCATCGAAGACACGCTTCATGAACAGGTCGGGGATCCAGTTGGCGGTGTTCATGTCGTGGGTACGACGACGGTCATCACCGGTGTTCTTGCGCAGCTCGATGAACTCTTCGATGTCCATGTGCCAGGTTTCCAGGTAGGCACAGACCGCGCCCTTGCGCTTGCCGCCCTGGTTGACCGCAACGGCGGTGTCGTTGACCACTTTGAGGAACGGCACGACGCCCTGGGATTTGCCGTTGGTGCCCTTGATGTACGAGCCCAATGCGCGAACCGGGGTCCAGTCGTTGCCCAGGCCACCGGCGAATTTCGACAGCATGGCGTTGTCGTGGATGGCGCCGTAGATGCCCGACAGGTCGTCCGGAACGGTGGTCAGGTAGCAGCTCGACAGCTGTGGACGCAGGGTGCCGGCGTTGAACAGGGTCGGGGTCGACGCCATGTAGTCGAAGGACGACAACAGGTTGTAGAACTCGATCGCACGGTCTTCGCGCTGCTTCTCTTCGATTGCCAGGCCCATGGCCACGCGCATGAAGAAGATCTGCGGCAGTTCGAAACGGATACCGTCCTTGTGGATGAAGTAACGGTCGTACAGGGTTTGCAGGCCCAGGTAGGTGAACTGCTGGTCACGTTCGTGGTTGATCGCCTTGCCGAGTTTTTCCAGGTCGAATTCGGCCAGGACCGGGTTCAGCAATTCGAACTCGATACCCTTGGCGACATAAGCGGGCAACGCCTTGGCGTACAGGTCGACCATTTCGTGGTGGGTCGCGCTCTCGGCGACTTCCAGGAAGCTCAGGCCTTCGGCACGCAGGGTGTCCATCAGCAGGCGGGCGGTCACGAAGGAGTAGTTCGGCTCGCGCTCCACCAGGGTCCGGGCGGTCATCACCAATGCGGTGTTGACGTCCTTGAGGGCGACGCCGTCATAGAGGTTCTTCAGGGTTTCGCGCTGGATCAGGTCGCCATCGACTTCTTCCAGGCCTTCGCAGGCCTCGGTGACGATAGTGTTCAGGCGGCCCATGTCCAGCGGCGCCAGGCTGCCGTCGGCGCGTGCGATGCGGATCGAAGGGTGGGCCTGGACCGGTGCGTCGGCCGGGGAGCGGGTGGCACGCTCCTTGGCGCGGGAGTCACGGTAGATCACGTAGTCGCGGGCCACTTTCTGCTCGCCGGCACGCATCAGGGCCAGTTCGACTTGGTCCTGGATTTCTTCGATGTGGATGGTGCCGCCCGAGGGCATGCGACGCTTGAAGGTCGCGGTGACCTGTTCGGTCAGGCGGGCCACGGTGTCGTGGATTCGCGACGAAGCGGCAGCGGTGCCGCCTTCAACTGCGAGAAACGCTTTGGTGATGGCGACGGTGATCTTGTCATCGGTGTAAGGAACGACAGTGCCGTTACGCTTGATCACACGCAGTTGGCCCGGCGCGGTGGCGGACAGATCCGGGCTCGAATCGGCGGCCAGCGGCGCGGTGCCCTGCGGGTTCTCGCGAGTTGTGTCGGTGTGCATGGGTGTCTCCACGTTCTTTATGTTTGTTTGGGCACCATCACGGTGCCCACCGTTCCGTCCTGAAGCACTACAACCGACTGGCGCCGGGCATAACAACTTCGGGACAGTAGGAAGCAGGCGTTTAATGCCGCTTCCATCCGAAGTTCTCAGGTTGCGAGCGAGGCTCGAAACCGGATTGCCGGGGTGGCAGCAATTGACTGCAACACCCGTACCGTTTCGGTCGTTTTCGACCTTGAAACAGCTGCCATCCGCAGGGGCGGTCTGGGCTTGGGGAAATGCGATGTTTCAGTTGAACAGAAGCAAGAAAAAGCGCTTGAACTCGCTGCCCGACTTGTGTTTGGTTTTTGGCCTGAAACCCTACATGTAGGGTTTTTTACGCGGCGGGCTACAAGATAATGCGTTTTTGGGGGGTATGCAACGTACTACCTGTGGATAAGCCTGTGCGTAATTTGTGTGCGAAACGTGGAACTGCTCTGTAGGCCGCGACCTAGCTGGAGTGGACCTTTTTTCATCGGTTTCAACGGTCTGAAAACTGCCCGATGGTTTTTTGCGGGCGCGGACGTTACCACATAAAACCTGCTTCGACCGAACGCATTTGTCCGCTTGTTTTCTAGGGGGGCGACGTTTATACAATCGGCCGGTGTGCTGGCATGTTTATCCTCCTTTGATATGACAAAAAGAGGGGGCTGTATTCGAATGCCCGGGGTGAGCGGCTACTTGTGGCGAGGGGATTTATCCCCGTTGGGTCGCGAAGCGGCCCCTGCATTCTGTCTGACTACAACAGTGAGCATTTTTGGGGGCTGCTACGCAGCCCAGCGGGGATAAATCCCCTCGCCACAGGATTGTGGCCATCCTTCCTTTTATATTCACAGCAAGACGAGGCCCCCATGGAACAAGAAGCCTGGCAGGTATTGATCGTCGAGGATGACCAGCGTCTGGCCGAGCTGACCCGGGAATACCTCGAAAGCAACGGGTTGCGTGTCGCCATCGAAGGTGACGGTGCGGTGGCGGCGGCGCGGATCATTGCCGAGCAGCCGGACCTGGTGGTCCTCGACCTGATGCTGCCCGGCGAAGACGGCTTTAGTATCTGCCGCAAGGTGCGCGAGCACTATGATGGGCCGATCCTGATGCTCACCGCCCGCACCGACGACACCGATCAGATCCAGGGCCTGGACCTGGGCGCCGATGATTACGTCTGCAAGCCGGTTCGCCCGCGCTTGCTATTGGCGCGGATCCAGGCCCTGCTGCGACGCAGCGAGCCGGAGCCGAGCGTGGCGCAGAAGCAGCGGCGCCTGCAATTCGGCCCGCTGGTGGTCGACGACGCCCTGCGTGAAGCCTGGTTGCAGGGCAACGGTATCGAGCTGACCAGCGCCGAATTCGACCTGCTGTGGCTGCTGGTGTCCAATGCCGGGCGCATCCTGTCCCGGGAAGAAATCTTCACCGCCCTGCGCGGCATCGGCTATGACGGCCAGGACCGCTCCATCGACGTGCGTATTTCGCGCATCCGGCCCAAGATCGGCGACGACCCGGACCATCCCCGGCTGATCAAGACCATCCGCAGCAAAGGCTACCTGTTCGTCCCTGAAGCTTGCGCAGACTTGGCGCCGTGAATTCGATCTTCCTGCGTATTTATGGCGGCATGTGCGCGGCGCTGGTGCTGGTGGCGGTCCTCGGTGTGCTGGCCCTGCACCTGCTCAATCAGACCCGCAGCGAGCAATACCGCGAGCGCCTGGCCCACGGCACGTTTTCGTTGATGGCCGACAACCTGCGGCCCATGAACGACACCGAGCGCCACCGGGCACTGCTGGTGTGGGAGCGCCTGCTGGGCATTCCTCTGGCGTTGCAGACCTTCTCCCAGACCGACCTCGATCTCGGTCAGCGTACCCGTGTACTGCGCGGCCAGGCGTTGGTCGAGCAGACCGGGCCCCATGCGGCAAAAGTCTATCGACTGGTCAATGAAACCGAGCAATTGATGTTGGTCGGGGAAGTCCAGCAGATCAGCGAGCAATTGGCCCGCGCGACCATTTACCTGTTGGCCGACGAACTGGTGCGTTACCCCGTGGCCGAGCAACCCAAGCGGCTGGCGCAACTGGAGCAGGAAAAAGGGTTTGGTTTCGACCTGCGACTCATGACCGCCGAGCAGGCCGACATGGACGAAGACCAGCGCCGTCGCGTGTCCGAGGGCGATACGGTGATGGCGCTGGGCAAGGGCGGCGATTCGATCCGGGTCTTCGCCGGCATGGTCGGCACCCCGTGGGTCCTGGAGATCGGCCCGCTGTACCAGATGAACCCTTATCCGCCGCAATGGCTGGTGCTGATCGCGGCGCTGGGGTTGAGCCTGATCGGGTTGATCGTCTACCTGTTGGTGCGTCAGTTGGAGCGGCGCTTGCGTGGCCTGGAGTCGGCCGCCACCCAGATCGCCCAGGGCAGCCTGGAAACCCGGGTGCCGGCCCGAGGCGCCGATTCGGTCGGGCGATTGGCGGCGGCGTTCAATGGCATGGCCGAGCACTTGCAGCAACTGTTGGCGATCCAGCGCGAGCTGGTGCGAGCGGTGTCCCACGAATTGCGCACCCCGGTGGCGCGCCTGCGGTTTGGCCTGGAAATGCTCGGCAGCGCCACCACGCCCCAGGCCCGGGACAAATACCTGGCGGGCATGGACCACGACATCGAAGACCTGGATCGGCTGGTGGACGAAATGCTCACCTACGCGCGGCTGGAACAGGGTTCACCGGCCTTGAATTTTCAGCGGGTGGATCTGGATGCGCTGGTTAACCAGGTGATCGATGAGCTGGGGCCGTTGCGGGCCGGGATCACGGTCGAGCGCGGTCTATGCCTGTCGGCCGCCGATTGCGATGGCGCCTGGGTCGAGGCTGAGCCACGCTTTCTGCATCGGGCCTTGCAGAATCTGGTGGGCAATGCCATGCGCCACGCCCATTCCAAGGTCACGGTCAGCTACCAGGTGGGCCAGTTGCGCTGTCGGGTGGACGTGGAAGATGACGGGCCCGGCGTGCCGGAAGCGGCGTGGGAGCGGATTTTCAAACCCTTCCTGCGCCTGGACGACAGCCGCGCCCGCGCTTCGGGCGGTCATGGGCTGGGGCTGTCGATCGTGCGGCGGATCATCCATTGGCACGATGGCCGGGCGTTGATCGGCAAGAGCAAGAGCCTGGGTGGCGCCTGTTTCAGCCTGAGTTGGCCAAGGCATCAGGATAGGTCTTGAGAGGTGCGGTGCCTCTGCCGGCCTCATCGCGAGCAAGCTCGCTCCCACATGGCCATGCGTCCAACCTGTGGGAGCGAGCTTGCTCGCGATGAGGCCCTCCCAGACACCAGAAACCTCAGGTCCTGATCCCCACCAGGCTCAACAATTGCCCATCCTTCACCCCAAACTGCGCCTGCAGCTCACTGCCATGGCGCCATTGGGTCGACAGGTCCGTCAGCAAGCGCAGCCGCACCTGTCCGTCGTGTGTCCAGTCCAGCACCTCGGCATGCTCGAAATAAAAACGCTGCCTGACGATGGGGTACAGCGCCTTGAACAAGCTTTCCTTCACTGAAAAGGTCAGGGTCACCAGCAAGGCCTGGTCATTGCGTGTGAGCCGGGTCATGCGCTGCAATTCTGGCGGGGTGAGGATTTCACCGGCCAGGCGCTCGGCGCGCTCGGGGTCGAGCAGGTTCTCCACGTCCATGCCCAAGCCTTGCCAGTGGTCTTTTTTCGCGACGATGGCCGCTGCCCGGCCCGTGCTGTGGGTGATCGAGCCGCTGATATGAGCCGGCCACACCGGGGCGCGGTCTTCGCCGATGGCCGGTACGCAGGCCAGGCCGTCGAGCCGCTGCAACGCCGCCCGGGCGCAGATCCGCCCGGCCAGGAATTCTGCCTGACGCTTGGCGACCGAGCGCTGGATGCTCGCCGGGGGTTCGATGGCGCTGTTGGGGAAGTCATTGCCGGTCAGCAGCAGTGGATCAAAGCAGGTGCTCAACAGCACTGTATCGGACAGGGCTTCGGGCAACAGCCATTGATCATCCAGAGGCGTACAGCAGGCGGGCAGGTCGGGGAGTGCGTTCATGCCCGGCATTTTGCCGGGTTGGTGGGAGGCTGGGTAGTGGGGCGCGCTTCATGGATGGAAGGGAGAGGGCTTTGGTGGCGAGGGAGCTTGCTCCCCTTGGTCTGATGCGGGTTAACGTTGCGAACACTGTTGTGGCGAGGGGATTTATCCCCGCTGGGCTGCGAAGCAGCCCCAACAGCAGCGATGCATCTGATACATGGAGTGTCAGATTCAGGGCCGCTTCGCGCCCCAACGGGGATAAATCCCCTCGCCACAGGGTTATGTGTCAGTCAAAGATTTTCTTGAAGAACTTCTGCATGTCCGCCCACGACTTCTCGTCGGCTTCCTTGTTATAGCCAATGTCCGGCCCGCCATGTTCGCCGTGGCTCAAGCGGTCGGCGTCAGGGTTGCTGAAGCCGTGTTTGGCGCCTTCGAGGCTGACGAATTTATAGTCGGCACCGGCCTTGTCCATCTCGCTCTTGAACGCGGTGACGTTGTCCTGGGTGACCATGCTGTCCAAGGCGCCATGCTCGACCAGTATCTTGGCCTTGACGCTGCCCGGGGTGGCCGGGGTGTTGGTCACCAGCGCACCGTGGAAGCTCACCACGCCGGCCAGCGGTACACCCTGGCGCGCCGCATCGAGCACCACCTTGCCGCCGAAGCAGTAGCCGATGGCGGCGAGTTTGTCCGGATCGGTCTGGGGCTGTTTCTTCAGCAGGTCGAGACCGGCCTGGAAGCGGGCGCTGGCGGCCTTGCCGTCCTTGAGCGCCGCCTGCATGAAGGCCAGGGCGTCCTTGGGGTGCTCGGTGTTCTTGCCGTCGCCGTACATGTCGATGGCCAGGGCGCTGTAGCCCAGGCCCGCGAGATCCCGGGCACGACGCTTGGCGTAATCGTTCAGCCCCCACCATTCGTGAACCACCACCACGCCCGGGCGCGGGCCTTTGACGGCGTCGTCATAAGCGTAGTAACCGATCAGCTTGGTGCCATCGGCACTGGTGTAGGGGATCTCCTGAGTCTGGATGGCGGCGTGGCTCACGCCGCTCATGACCAGAAGTACAACAGCAAGCAGCCTGCGCATGACGGATCTCCTTATGAAAATGGTCCGCACAGATTAGCCGATTCATTCAGCGCAGGTTCAGAGAACGTTCAAGGGGTGTTCAGGGAGCGCTGGTTAACGTGACAGCGACTTCACCCACCACCCATGCTTCAAAGGAGCTCGACCATGACTCAGATGAAAAAACTGTTGCTGGCTTTCACCGTGCTGGGCGCCAGCGCGTTGGCCCACGCCGATGACAACTTCGCCAGCCTGACCCTCGGCCAGACCAGCGACAAGGTCAAGAAATCCGACGCCCTGGATGCCAACCTGAACCACCCGAACGCCGACGGCATCATCGGCAAGGACACCACGTATGGCCTGCGCCTGGGCAAGCAGAATGACCAGGGCCGCTACTACGCCACCTACGACAACGTCTCGGGCACCCACAACGGCATCAAGCTGCGCCAGGAAAACCTGCTGGGCAGCTACGATGTGTTCCTTCCGGTCACCAGCACGACCAAACTGTTTGGTGGCGGCACGGCGGGCCTGACCAAGCTGACCCAGGATTCGCCCGGTTTCAGCCGCGACAGCGACATCGGCTACGCGGTAGGCCTGCAGGGCGGCGTGCTGCAACAAATTTCGCAGAACACCTCGGTTGAACTGGGTTACCGTTACCTGCGCAGCAACGCCAGTACCGAGATGAGCCCGCACGGTGGTGACAAGGTCGGTTCGCTGGACCTGACCAGCAGCGCCCAGACCTACCTGTCCGCCAACTACACGTTCTAAGCGGGCCAGGGTGGGTGTATCCAGCCGGATCGGTCGAAGACGATCCGGCGCCTTTCGTTGAGGTGCGCCGCGCGCGATTGTTTGATTTGCCTGGGGAGAGGCTCCATGAAATTACTGGTCGTCGAAGACGAAGCGCTGTTGCGTCATCACCTGCAAACCCGTCTCACTGACAGCGGTCATGTGGTGCAGGCCGTGGCCAATGCCGAAGAGGCCTTGTACCAGGTCCGGGAATTCAACCACGACCTGGCGGTGATCGACCTCGGCCTGCCGGGTATCAGCGGGCTGGAGCTGATCCGCCGGCTGCGCTCACAGGACAAGACGTTTCCGATCCTGATCCTGACCGCCCGCGGCAACTGGCAGGACAAGGTCGAAGGCCTGGCCGCCGGCGCGGACGACTACGTGGTCAAGCCGTTTCAGTTCGAAGAACTGGAGGCCCGGTTGAACGCCTTGTTGCGTCGCTCCAGCGGCTTCACCCAGTCGACCATCGTCGCCGGGCCGTTGTTGCTGGACCTCAACCGCAAGCAGGCGTCCCTCGACGAGGAGCCGCTGGCGTTGACGGCCTACGAATACCGTATCCTCGAATACCTCATGCGCCATCACCAGCAGGTGGTGGCCAAGGACCGCTTGATGGAGCAGCTCTACCCCGATGATGACGAGCGCGATCCCAATGTCATCGAAGTGCTGGTCGGACGCCTGCGCCGCAAACTGGAAGCCCCCGCCGGCTTCAAGCCCATCGACACCGTGCGCGGCCTGGGTTATCTGTTCAACGAGCGCTGCCAGTGATTCGTTCGCTTCGGCTGCGGCTGATGCTGGCCGCGATGACCCTGGCGGTGCTGTTCATGCTGGCCTTGTTGCCGGCCATGCAAGGCGCGTTCAGCCTGGCGTTGCAGGAGTCCATCGAGCAACGCCTGGCCTCGGACGTGACCACGCTGATTTCCGCCGCACGGGTGGAAAACAACCGCTTGAAGATGCCGGCGCAGTTGCCCGATGAGCGCTTCAACCTCGCCGATGCCCGCCTGCTGGGCTACATCTATGATCGTGAGGGGCGGTTGGTCTGGCGGTCGAAGGCCACCCAGGAAGAAAACATCAATTACACGCCGCGCTATGACGGCCAGGGCAACCAGTTCGCCCGCATTCGCGAGAACGACGGCCAGGAATTTTTCGTCTATGACGTCGAGATCAAGCTGCTTGGCGGCCAGAACGCGGCGTTCAGTATCGTTACCCTGCAACCGGTGCGCGACTACGAAGTGACCTTGCAGGGGCTGCGGGACAATCTCTACCTGGGCTTTGGCGCGGCCCTGGCGGTGTTGCTGGCGCTGTTGTGGATCGGCCTGACCTGGGGCCTGCGGGCGCTGCGGCGCCTGAGCCAGGAGCTGGACGAAATCGAAAGCGGTGCCCGGGAAAGCCTCAGTACCGAGCATCCCCGGGAACTGTTGCGCCTGACCGGTTCCCTCAATCGCTTGCTCCACAGCGAGCGGGAGCAGCGCAGCCGTTACCGTGATTCCCTCGATGACCTCGCCCACAGCCTGAAGACCCCGCTGGCGGTGTTGCAGGGCGTCAGCGAAGACATGGCCCGGCGTCCCGAAGACCGTGGCCAGGCCTGGGTGCTGCAAACCCAGATCGAGCGTATGAGCCAGCAAATCGGCTACCAGTTGCAGCGCGCCAGCCTGCGCAAAAGCGGGTTGGTGCGCCATCAGGTGCGCTTGCACCCGGTGCTGCAAAGCCTGTGCGACACCTTGGACAAGGTCTATCGCGACAAGCGGGTCAATGTGCGTTTCGATCTGCCGGAGCACTGCCAGGTGCCGATCGAGCAGGGCGCCTTGCTGGAGATGCTCGGCAACCTCCTGGAGAACGCCTATCGACTGTGCCTGGGCGAGGTGCGCGTCAGCGTGCACCAGACCCTTGGCGGTACGGAGTTGAGCGTCGAGGACGATGGGCCGGGTGTGCCGCCGGATCAACGTGCGCGGATCCTCCAACGGGGCGAACGGCTGGACCGTCAGCATCCGGGGCAGGGCATTGGCCTGGCGGTGGTCAAGGACATCATCGAAAGCTACGGCGCCCGCTTGACCCTGGGGGATTCGGAGCTGGGCGGGGCGGCGTTCCGGATTCATTTTCCGGTGGTTTGACTGGGATGTTTTCGGTGTGTTTGCGGGCCTCATCGCGAGCAAGCTCGCGATGAGGCCCGTCAGCACACCACAAAAAACCAATCAGGAAATCAGTTCTCCAACTCCCTGTAGGCCCCCGGCGTCAGCCCCGTCCACTTCTTGAACGCCCGGTGAAACGCCGACGGTTCGGAGAAACCCAACTGCTCGGCAATCTGCTGCAACGACAAATCCGCACGCCCCAAGTGATAGATGGCGATATCCCGCCGCAACTGATCCTTGAGCTCCTGGAAGCTGGTGCCTTCCTCCCGCAGATGCCGGCGCAAGGTCTGCGGGCTGATGTGCAAGTGGGCGGCGACGGTGTCCAGGTCGGGCCAGTGTGCCGTGTCGCGACTGAGCAGGCGGCGCAGTTGGCTGCTCAGGCTGTGGCCATCGTCCGGGCGCGACAGCAGGTCGGCAGGGGAGTGTTCGAGGAAATGCTTGAGGGTGCGTTCGTCCTGCAACAGTGGCATGTCCAGGTAGCGACTGTGGAACAACAGGCTGCTGCCGGGCGCGTCGAACACCAGCGGGTAGGGGAACAACAAGTCGTATTCGGCCCCGTGGGCGGGCTTGGCATAGCCGAAAGTCACCTGTTCCAGGCCTATCCGCTGGCCGATCAGCCAACTGGCGAGGCGATGCCAGACCACCAGCAGGCTTTCAGTCAGGAAGTGATCGGGGTCCCACAACGTCGAGTCGTCCAGCACCAGCCGCACCCGCTCGCCTTCGGTTTCCAGCGTCAGTCGCGGGGCGTCGGGGAACAGACTGTAGAACAGCAAGCCGCGCTGAAGGGCCTTGCCCAGGGTCCGACAGTGGATCAACGCATGACACATCATGGCGAACGTCCCGGGCTTGCTCGGCGCCCGGCCGAATCCCAGGTATTCGTCCTCCATTGCCAGCCACAACGCTTGCAACAGGCGGGCGAACTGCTCCGGCGCGATGCGCGCGCGCGGTTCATCCAGCAGTTCAGGGCTGATGCTCAATTGTTGCAGCAAGGGAAAATAGTCGAAACCTTGCCGACGTGCGCCGCCCAGGGCAGCGCGGGCGAAGTGGCTGGCGATCGTGCGTTGGCGCATGGCAGAAATCCGTTCGTTAAGCGGGCGAATGGTAGCAGGGGCTTGAGGCTGGACAAGGCGGATATCCGCCAAATCCCGGAGCGCGGGATGGTCTGTAGGCGGAAATCCGCCACTTGCACACTGCGTTTAGTCGCGTGTGGAAACCGCAAGCCCGTCTGCTATACCGGGTGTAGGGCATTTCGCAAAAATGGCACGCGCTTTGCGATGCGTTGGGTAGGTCTGCCCCGTGCAGCCGAAAAAAACAAATCCCTCCAGTGCAGGAGGGTTCGCAATTGAGGTGCCGTGGACGACAGGTGGAAGTCGTCATGCGGGACTCTTGAGGAAGGTTTGCCATGACGACTCGTCAGCCACTGTACAAATCCCTGTATTTCCAGGTGATCGTAGCCATTGCCATCGGTATTTTGCTCGGCCACTTCTACCCGCAGACCGGTGTTGCCCTCAAGCCATTCGGCGACGGGTTCATCAAACTGATCAAAATGGTCATCGCCCCCATCATCTTCTGTACCGTCGTCAGTGGTATCGGCGGCATGCAGAACATGAAATCGGTGGGCAAGACCGGCGGCTACGCGCTGCTGTACTTCGAAATCGTCTCCACCATCGCCTTGCTGATCGGCCTGGTCGTGGTCAATGTCGTGCAACCGGGCGCCGGCATGCACATCGACGTATCGACCCTGGACACCAGCAAGATCGCCGGTTTCATCTCGGCTGGTAAAGACCAGAGCATCATTGCCTTCATCCTCAACGTGATCCCGAACACCATCGTCGGCGCCTTCGCCAACGGCGACATCCTGCAAGTGCTGATGTTCTCGGTGCTCTTCGGCTTCGCCCTGCATCGCCTGGGTGCCTACGGCAAGCCGGTGCTGGACTTCATCGATCGCTTCGCCCACGTCATGTTCATCATCATCAACATGATCATGAAGCTGGCTCCACTGGGCGCGTTCGGTGCCATGGCCTTCACCATCGGTGCCTACGGTGTCGGTTCGCTGGTGCAACTGGGCCAGTTGATGATCTGCTTCTACATCACCTGCGTGGTGTTCGTGCTGGTGGTGCTGGGCGCCATCTGCCGCGCCCACGGCTTCAGCGTCATCAAGCTGATCCGCTACATCCGTGAAGAACTGTTGATCGTGCTGGGTACTTCCTCCTCGGAATCGGCCCTGCCACGCATGCTGATCAAGATGGAGCGCCTGGGTGCCAAGAAATCTGTCGTAGGCCTGGTGATCCCGACGGGCTACTCGTTCAACCTCGACGGTACTTCGATCTACCTGACCATGGCGGCGGTGTTCATCGCCCAGGCCACCGATACCCCGATGGACCTGACTCACCAGATCACCCTGCTGCTGGTGCTGTTGCTGTCGTCCAAAGGTGCGGCTGGCGTGACCGGCAGCGGCTTCATCGTACTGGCGGCGACCCTGTCGGCCGTAGGTCATCTGCCGGTGGCCGGCCTGGCGCTGATCCTGGGCATCGACCGCTTCATGTCCGAAGCCCGCGCCCTGACCAACCTGGTGGGCAACGCCGTCGCCACCATCGTGGTTGCCAAGTGGGTCAAGGAGCTGGACGAAGACCAACTGCAGACCGAGCTGGCTTCCGGTGGTCGCGGTATCTCCGACGTTCGCGAAGATGACGAGCAGATCGCGGCGGCGCAGATTGCAGCGGCTGAGACCTCTGCTCCAGGCACTGTGAAGTAATCTTCAGGTTGCAATAAAAAACCCGCCTCGGCGGGTTTTTTATTGAGCTGAATTATTCAGGTAGGAATTTGTTTTTGTGGCAAGGGATCCCTGTCGGCCGTGAGCACAATCGTCATTCAAAGTGACAAATCCAGTAATTGCCCCATCGCCAACCCCTGCCTAGTCTTCCAGTCATCAGTCACTGGAGACCACCCATGCAAGGCCCACTGGCATCGCTCAAGGTTCTGGACTTCTCGACACTGCTGCCTGGCCCGTTCGCCTCGCTGTTGCTGGCGGACATGGGGGCCGAGGTGTTGCGCATCGAGTCGCCGACCCGTCAGGACTTGCTGCGGGTACTGCCGCCCCATGACCAGGGCATATCGGCCAGCCACGCCTACCTCAACCGCAACAAGTGCAGCCTGGCCCTGGACCTCAAGCAGCCGGAAGCGTTGGAGGTGGTCACGCAGTTGCTGGGGGACTACGACATCCTGCTGGAACAGTTCCGCCCCGGCGTGATGGAGCGGCTGGGCCTGGGATACGAAGCCTTGAAAGCCATCAATCCGCGGCTGATCTACGTGTCGATCACCGGCTACGGCCAGACCGGCCCTTATAAGGACCGCGCCGGTCACGACATCAATTACCTGGCCCTGGCAGGGCTGGCCAGCCACACCGGCCGTGCCGACAGCGGGCCGTTGCCGCTGGGCCTTCAGGCGGCGGATATCGCCGGTGGTTCATTGCACGGGGTGATCGGACTGTTGGCGGCGGTCATCGCCCGCCAGCAGACCGGTCAGGGCCAGCACCTGGACGTGAGCATGACTGACTGCGCATTCAGCCTCAACGCCATGGCCGGTGCCGGTTACCTGGCTTGCGGTGTTGAGCCGGGTTGGGAGAACCAGATGCTCAACGGCGGCAGCTTCTACGACTATTACCGTACCCGCGATGGTCGCTGGATGTCGGTAGGCAGCCTGGAACCGGCCTTCATGCAGGCGCTGTGCGAGGCTTTGGGGCGCCCGGAACTGGCAACCCAGGGACTGTCGCCCAAGCCTGAACAACAACACGTCCTGAAGCAGGCGCTGCAAACCGAGTTTGAAAAGCATGATTTTGCCGAGCTTTGCCAACTGTTTGCCGGGATCGATGCCTGCGTCGAGCCAGTGCTGAGCCTGGAGGAAGCTGTCCGGCATCCGCAGTTACAGGCTCGGGAGCTGGTGAAACAGGTGCCCCGAGGGGATGGTTCGAGCCAGGCGCAGATGGCCTGTCCGTTGCGGTTCTCAGAGGGGCTGCCCGAACCTCGCCATATTGGCGTGGGCCTGGGGGCGCATACGGATCAGGTGTTGGAGGCGTTGGGGTTCAGTGCGCAGCGGATTGCCGAATTGCGCAGGAGCGGGGTGATTTTGTAGGGCGACAAGGCCGCCATCGCGAGCAAGCTCGCTTCCACACTGGATCTTTGGCGTTCACGGATCCTGTGGGAGCGAGCTTGCTCGCGATGAGGTCAGCCCAGACACCACAAGAGCATTACTCCACCCGCGTTTCCCCACTGAACACCAAGGTATTGCGACAGCTGCGGCACAAATATCGCCGCCCCTGGCGCACCAGGCTGTGGCGCTGGGCCGAGAACGGGAAGTCGCTGCCATCGCAAGGGCACTTGTAGATGTAGCGGGTCACACTGCGGCGTTTGATTTCGTAGGTGTGGCAACGGTTGGGCGGCAGTTCGTACACGCCGCGCATGATCAGTTGCCACTCTTCGCCATGGGGCTGGATGCGTTCGCCAAACAGTTGGTGGGCGATCAGGTGCGCGACTTCGTGGGCGACGGTCTGCTTGAGGAAGTCTTCGGCGTTTTCCCGGTACAACTGTGGATTGAAGCGCAGCAGGTTTTCATGCAGGTGCGCGACACCGGCCTTCTGGCCACGCAATTTGAAGCTGACCACCGGGCGTTTGAAAGGACGTTTGAAAAAGGATTCGGCTTGTTGGTAACACTCTTCGACGCGGGTATTGAGTTGCTCGAGCATGCTTTACGGGTCTCCAGAAGCCCGAGTATGCCGCAAGCGTCGGCCGTTGCGAATCGCCCAGGCGCCCAGTGGTCGTTTCAAACACAGGAAGGCCGCCTTGCGGCGGCCTGTGTCGGCAGATCCTGCTTTTTTATTGGAGGGCACTACGTCAATTGGTATAGACCGGGCCGACGCCCAGCCCCCAGACGATCACCGTGAACGCCATGATGGCCACCAGCACCACCAGGCCGACCGCGAGCACCGAACTGGAAAACAGAAAACCTTCGTCCTGGGGTATGTTCATGAACGTCGGCAGGCCGACGTACAGCAGGTAGACGGTGTAGCAGATTGCCGCCGTGCCGACGATCATCCCCAGCCACATGTGCGGGTAGAGCGCCGCCAGGCCGCCGATGAACAGAGGTGTCGCGGTGTAGGTGGCGAACGCGACGCAACGGGCCAGGCTCGGATTGGCATCGTAGGTGCGGGCCATCCAATGGATGAAGGCACCCATTACCGCCACGCCGCCCAACATGGCCAGGTACGACATGATGGTCATCCACAGCGCGCTTTCCTGCGTGAGCATGACCGGTGGACGATTGCCGATGACCCATCCCACTTGCGTGGTGCCGATAAATGCCGAAACCGCGGGAATAGCCGCCAGGATCAGCGTGTGGGTGAGGTACATGTGGCTGATGCTTTCCTCCTGATCGCCACGGATTTCTTTCCATTCTTGATCAGGGTGGGTAAAGAGCCCCACGACATGATGGATCATAGTCAGTCACTCCTTTGTTATTGCCATCGCCCCCCAACGGAGCGCCTACGGGCCAAACGGCCAAGTAAGTAAAGGTCTGGATATGTGTGCGACCTTATGTCGCAGTATAGAAAGGAGTTACCCCGAGGGGGATGGAGGGCTTAGAGCAAATCGCGCTGTAGGAGGGTGTATTAATCGCCGATGAGTCTGTGGCGAGGGGATTTATCCCCGTTGTGGCGCGAAGCGCCCCCCAATCCATTGACTCCCCAGTAGGTCAGCCCTGATGAGGGGGCTGCTGCGCAGCCCAGCGGGGATAAATCCCCTCGCCACAATAGCGTTCGTCATGAGCCTTCGCCGAAAATGGGTTTTTTGCGTAAAATGCCGGCCTTTCGTCACACCTCACGGATTTCGCGTCATGGGCACTCTTACGGTCAACCAGAACAAACTGCAAAAGCGCCTGCGCCGCCAGGCCGGTGAGGCGGTCGCCGATTTCAACATGATCGAGGACGGCGACAAGGTCATGGTCTGCCTGTCCGGCGGCAAGGACAGCTATACCTTGCTCGATGTGCTGATGCATTTGCAGAAGGTTGCGCCGATCAAGTTCGACATCGTCGCGGTGAACATGGACCAGAAGCAGCCCGGGTTCCCCGAGCATGTGCTGCCGGCCTATCTTGAGTCGCTGGGCGTGGAATATCACATCGTCGAAAAAGACACCTATTCGGTGGTCAAGGAACTGATTCCCGAAGGCAAGACCACCTGTTCGCTGTGCTCGCGCCTGCGGCGCGGCACGCTCTACACCTTCGCCGACGAGATCGGTGCGACCAAGATGGCCCTGGGGCACCACCGCGACGACATCGTCGAGACCTTCTTCCTGAACATGTTCTACAACGGTTCACTCAAGGCCATGCCGCCCAAGCTGCGGGCCGATGACGGGCGCAACGTGGTGATCCGCCCGCTGGCCTATTGCAGCGAGAAAGACATCCAGGCCTATTCGGATTTCAAGCAGTTCCCGATCATCCCCTGCAACCTGTGCGGCTCCCAGGAAAACCTGCAACGCCAGGTGGTCAAGGAGATGCTCCAGGAATGGGAACGCAAGACCCCGGGCCGTACCGAGAGCATTTTCCGTGGCCTGCAGAATGTCATTCCGTCGCAACTGGCGGACCGCAACCTGTTCGATTTCACCAACCTGCGCATCGACGAAAACGCCACACCGCGGTTCGTCAATGTGGTGAACCTCTGACGGCGCCAACCGCTCTATTCACGGCGCCAGTGGCTATAAGGGCCACTGGCGCCGTTTTCATTTACAACCCCAGGAGAGGGCATGCGCGATTACAAGTGGCTGCACGAGTATTGTCTGAACCGCTTCGGTTCGGCGGCTGAACTGGAAGCCCACCTGCCGGTTCCCAAGACCCCGGCGCAACTGCGCAAGATCGGCGACGACCGCTACCTCTCGACCATGGCGCTGCGGGTGTTCCGCGCCGGGCTCAAGCACAGCCTGGTGGATGCCAAGTGGCCGGCGTTCGAAGAGGTGTTCTTCAAGTTCGATCCGGAGAAAGTCGTGCTGATGAGCGCCGAGCACCTGGAGCGGTTGATGCAGGACGCGCGGATCATCCGCCACCTGGGCAAGCTCAAGAGTGTGCCGCGCAACGCGCAACTGATATTGGACGTGGCCCATGAAAAGGGCAGCTTTGGCGCACTGGTGGCCGACTGGCCGGTGACTGACATCGTCGGCCTGTGGACCTACCTGAAAAAGCACGGCCATCAACTGGGCGGCCTGTCGGCGCCGCGCTTCTTGCGGATGATGGGCAAGGACACCTTCGTGCCCAGTTATGACGTAGTGGCCGCGCTCAACGCCCAGGACATCATCGACAAAGTCCCCACCAGCCTGCGAGACCTGGCGACGGTGCAGAATGCCTTCAATCAGTGGCATGAAGAGAGCGGGGGAAGGCCCATGAGCCAGATATCGATGATGCTGGCGTATACCGTGAATCATTGAGACCGCGTTGCGGCCATCGCGAGCAAGCTCGCTCCCACAGGGCTCGATGGCACCCTGTGGGAGCGAGCTTGCTCGCGATAGCGATGTATCAGGCGACGGAAATCTCGCCTTCCCCCGCCAACCGCCGGTTCAACTGGAACCGCCAGCGCACATACAGCAGGGCCGAGCAGAACACCGCCACGCTTGCCGCCATTTCCAGCACGCCGAACCATTGCCGGTTCGGGTCATAGGCCGCCAGTGCACCTTTGATGAAATACAGGTTCACCACGAAGCACATCCATGAGTGTCCACGGGCGCTGCCGCTGAGCATGCCGGGCGCGAGTATCAACAGCGGCACCAGTTCGATCAGCAGAATCACCCAGGGTCGCGCGCCGTGCAGGTCGGCGATCAGCAGGTAGTAGGCGCTGAGCAACCCCACCAGGCCGAAAAAGCACAGCAGGCTGAGGACGCGGGCCAGGCGTACGCGCGGTTCGAGCCATTGGATGGAAGGCAGGATCTTCGGCTTCTTAGCCACGGCCGTTCTCCAGCAGCAGGGCGGTTTTTGCAAGGCGCGAACCCAAGGCGCGGCACAGGGCGACTTCATGTTCGTTCAAGCCGCTTTTACCGTCGGCCCCGGCATGATGGCTCGGACCGTAGGGCGTACCGCCGCCCTGAGTGTCGATCAGGGCCGATTCGCTGTAGGGCAGGCCGGTGATCAGCATGCCGTGGTGCAACAGCGGCAGCATCATCGACAGCAGGGTGGTTTCCTGGCCGCCGTGCAGGCTCGCGGTGGAGGTAAACACCCCGGCCGGTTTGCCCACCAGGGCGCCGGTCAGCCACAGGTTGCTGGTGCCGTCGAGAAAGTACTTGAGCGGCGCAGCCATGTTGCCGAACCGCGTCGGGCTGCCCAAGGCCAGGCCGGCGCAGTGTTTCAGGTCATCGAGGCTGGCGTAGAGCGGGCCTTGCTCGGGGATGTCCGGGGAAACCGCTTCGCACTCGGCGGAAATCGCCGGCACTGTACGCAGCCTGGCTTCCAGCCCGGCCTGTTCGACACCCCGGGCGATCTGCCGGGCCATTTCGTTGGTGGAGCCGCTGCGGCTGTAATACAGCACCAGGATGTACGGCGTGGTCACGGCAGGATCTCCAGAATCTTCTCCGGCGGCCGGCCGACCACGGCCTTTTCACCGGCTTCCAGAATCGGCCGTTCCATGAGTTTCGGGTGGGCGGCGATGGCCGCGATCAACTGGGCCTGGCTCAGGCTTTCGTCGGCCAGGTTCAGGTCTTTGTATTCATCCTCGCCGGTGCGCAGCAATTGCCGGGCGGTGATGCCGAGCTTGCCCAGCAGGCGTTCCAGTTGCGCGGCGTCGAGCGGTGTTTCCAGGTAGCGGACCACGGTGGGCGTCAGGCCGCGGGCCTCCAGCAGTTCCAGCGCACCGCGGGATTTCGAGCAGCGCGGGTTGTGATAAAGCGTCAGATCGGTCATGAGCGGGTCGCATCTTGCGTAAGGTGGCGGCTATTCTACTGTGCCGCGAAGTCCCTAGCACCTTAGAGAGGCGACGGGTCGCAGCAGCGTTCACATTTCAGACAAGGATTGGTACATGACAAGGCGATTGATGGCAGCACTGACATTCATGGGCATCCTGTTGCTCGCCGGTTGCGGAAACGACTACGGAGTGGACCAGAACGGCCAGGCCATCGACTCGCAGCGGCTGGACAAACAATGGCTGGTGCTCAACTACTGGGCGGAATGGTGTGCGCCGTGCCGCACCGAAATTCCGGAATTCAATGCCTTGGCCGAACAGCTCAAGGGGCGCAACGTCGGTGTGTTCGGGGTCAACTTCGACCAGGTGCAGGGCCAAGAGCTCAAGAGTGCCAGCGACAAGATGGGGATTCGCTTCACGGTGCTGGCCCGGGATCCGGCCGAGATCTTCGACCTGCCTCGCAGTGAAGGCTTGCCGGTGACTTACATCATCGATAACCGGGGCAAGGTGCGCGAACAGATGCTGGGGGAGCAGACGGCGGCGGGGGTAATGGCCAAGCTTGAGGCGTTGCAGGCGTTCAAATAACCCCCTGTTTTGACAGGTGGGATCCCTTGTGGCGAGGGGATTTATCCCCGTTGGGCTGCGCAGCAGCCCCCTGCGTCCCGTCTGACAAACTGCAGCGGCAAATAGATCTGGGGCCGCTTCGCAGCCCAGCGGGGATAAATCCCCTCGCCACAGGGGATTCATGCCGGATTCAGGATCTTCTCCTGGAGGCCTCAGCCCTCTTCCAGCCACCACCGCAGCGGCTTGCCCTGGGCCGGCCAGAAGCGCATCTGCTCGATGGGCGAGATGTCCCAGCGTTCGACCTTTTCCAGGGCCTGCAAGAAGCGCGTCTCCTGCTCCATCAGCGCCGGGGCGCAGAGCTTGCGGGTGCTGCCGATCTTGCCGAAGCTCAAGCGATGGCCTTCCAGGGTGTAGGGCGCGAACCAGTGGTTGCAACCGCCGTTGCCGTAGGCCCGGCCATCATCCCCAAGGGTGATGGTCAGGTGGCTGTAGTCCATCAATGGCCGTTCGCCGATCCATTCCAGGATATAGCTGCGGTTGTGTTGCAACTGCACAGGTTCCGCGGCACACCCCATCAGGCCCATGCCGATCGACGCGGACAGGGCCAAACGTTTCATCAGGCGGCTTCCTGGCATGTCGGGCACAGGTGTTTTTCACCCACGGTGGTCCAGCCCAGTTCGGCGATCCGTGCGCTGGCGGCCGGTTTCTCGGCCTTGACGCCGAGTTTGGCATCGACGGCGAATTCGAAGCTCAGTGCCTTGGCGCAAGCGTCACAGTTGACCTGCCAGGTATGGATCGCCAGTTCGCCGAACACCGGGCCGGTGGTCATGGCCGTCCACTGGCCCATGGGTTTGAGCAGGTGCCGCACGGTGTCCACGGTCAGGCGCATGGACAAATCCTTGCTGCCCTTGAGCGTGACGAGCAGTACATCGTTGGCCTGGATCGAACCGCCATTGCCGGTGACCTGGTAGCGGCCCGGCGCCAGGGCGCGGACTTCGGTCAGGGTGTGCTGCGGGTTCATCAGGGTGTAGCGAAAATCGTGTTCGGCCATGGGTCCTCCAAATAGGCGCGACATGCTAGCACGGGGCATGGCTTGGGATGGTCCGGATGCCGGTCAACCTGGGATCTGGCCGACGAAACTCCCTTCTGTGGGAGCGGGCTGTTTGCGAGAAGGTTTAGCGGTCCACCAGGTTTTTCGGTGTGCCGGCCGCCCAGGCCGCTATGTTGTCCAGGGTGGTCATGGCAATCGCCGCCAAGGCTTCATGGGTGAGGAAGGCCTGATGGGCAGTGATCACCACGTTGGGGAAGGTCAGCAGGCGTGCCAGCACATCGTCTTGCAAGGGCTGGTCGGAGCGGTCCTTGAAGAACAGTTCGGCCTCTTCTTCATAGACATCCAACCCCAAATAGCCCAGTTGACCGCTCTTCAGCGCCTCGATCAAGGCTGGTGTATCCACCAGGCCACCGCGTCCGGTGTTGATCAACATGGCGCCGCGTTGCATCGACGCCAGGGACCGGGCGTTGATCAGGTGGCGGCTCTGCTCGTTCAGCGGGCAGTGCAGGCTGATGACCTGCGCTTGTGCCAGCAGTTCGTCCAAGGGCAGGTAGCGCGCGCCCAAGGCTTGCACCTGAGGATTGGGGTATGGGTCGTAAGCCAGTAACTGACAGCCGAAACCGGCCATGATCCGCGCGAACGTCGCGCCGATCTGCCCGGTGCCGATCACCCCGACGGTCTTGCCCACCAGGTCGAACCCGGTCAACCCATGGAGGCTGAAATTGCCGTCCCGGGTGCGGTTGTAGGCGCGGTGCAGGCAGCGATTGAGGGCCATGATCAACGCCACGGCATGTTCGGCCACGGCATGGGGTGAGTACGCGGGCACCCGGACGATGCTCAAGCCCAGGCGCTTGGCGGCGGGCAGGTCGACGTGGTTGTAGCCGGCCGAGCGCAAGGCGATCAGCCGGGTGCCGCCGTTGGCCAACCGTTCCAATACCGGGGCGCTCAGGTCATCATTGATGAACGCACAGACCACTTCATGCCGTTCGGCCAGGGCCACGGTGTCCAGGTTCAGGCGGGCGGGCTGGAACTGCAGCTCGAGACCGGCGGGCGCCGGGGCTTTGATGAAACTGTCACGGTCGTAGGTCTGGCTGCTGAAAAGAATCGCGCGCATGGCGGCCTCCTGGCAAAAAAATAAACCTGTAGGTCGAGGTCGGAGCGTGGATTTTCAGCGATTCCGATTTCCAGGGTATTGCCCTGGATCAGGCGCTGATACGCGCCTCGCTGGCCAGGCGATTGATCGCACGCTCCAGATCTTCCAGGGCCGCAGCGGCTTTCGGGTCCTGTTGCTTGAGCAGGGTTTCGCTGCGCTGGCAGGCCGCCCGCAACTGCGGCACGCCACAGTAGCGGGTGGCGCCGTGCAGGCGGTGGACCCGTTCGATCAGGGCGTTGTGATCGTTGGCCTCGCTGGCCTGGCGGATCGCTTCGCGGTCGGCTTCCAGGGATGCGAGCAGCATCGCCAGCATGTCCGCTGCCAGATCGGCCTTGCCGGCGGCCAGGCGCAAGCCTTCTTCATGATCGAGCACCAGCAGTTCGCTGCCTCCCTGGGCATCGCTGCTGCGCTCCGGCGACTGGTTGCGCAGGGCCAGGCCGGTCCATTTGAGCACCACCTGGGCCAGTTGCCGTTCGCTGATGGGCTTGGTCAGGTAGTCGTCCATGCCGCTTTGCAGCAGGGCGCGTTTTTCGTTGGCCATGGCGTGGGCGGTGAGGGCGACGATGGGCAGCGGCGTGCAGTGCCGCTCGCTTTCCCACTGGCGGATCGCCTCGGTGCTCTGGCGACCGTCCATGCCGGGCATCTGCACGTCCATCAATACCAGGTCGAAGGTTTCCTTCTGCACCGCCTTGACCGCTGCGTAGCCGCTTTCCAACGCCAGCACCTTGGCGCCCATGTCTTCGAGCAGGGTCTGCACCAGCAGCAGGTTGGCCGGGTTGTCGTCCACGCACAGCACTTTCGGGGCACGGCTGGAAACCGGCTCACTGGGTTCGCTGCGGGGTGGGCGCGGGTTGACCAGGTCGGACAGCGAGCGGCGCAACTTGCGGGTGCAGGCCGGCTTGGCCTGCAACTGACTGTGGGGGTTGGGCACCGAGAGGTGGTACAGGGTCTGTTCGGTGGTGGGGCACAGCACGAGCACTTTGCAGCCCAAGTGCTCGAGGTCCCAGATGTGCTGGTTGAGGCGCTCCGGCGGCATGTCGTTGCTGGTGATGCCCAGCACGGCCAGATCGATCGCCTGGTCGGTCTGGTGGGCGACGGTGATGCCGTTGGTCAGGCTCTCCAGGGTGTTGAACGGCGTCACTTGCAGGCCGCAGTCTTCGAGCTGGTGCTGCAAGGCCTGGCGGGCCAGTTCGTGGTTCTCCAGCACCGCTACGCGCCGGCCCAGCAACGGCGGGCCCGGCAGGTCTTCGGCATCGTCACGGGTCTTGGGCAGGCGCAGGCTGATCCAGAACTCCGAACCTTCGCCCGGTGTGCTGTCGACGCCGATCTCGCCACCCATCTGCTCCACCAGGCGCTTGGAGATCACCAGGCCCAAGCCGGTACCACCCGGTTGCCGGGACAGCGAGTTGTCGGCCTGGCTGAACGCCTGGAACAGTGCCCGCACGTCCTGGTTGGACAGGCCGATACCGGTGTCCTGGATGCTGATGCGCAACTGCACGCTGTCTTCGTGCTCGTCTTCGAGCATGGCCCGGGCGACGATAGTGCCCTCGCGGGTGAACTTGATGGCGTTGCTCACCAGGTTGGTGAGGATCTGCTTGAGGCGCAGCGGATCGCCCACCAGCGACAGCGGTGTGTCCCGGTAGACCAGGCTCACCAGTTCCAACTGCTTGGCGTGGGCGGCCGGGGCGAGGATGGTCAGGGTGTCTTGCAGCAGGTCCCGCAGGTTGAACGGAATGCTGTCGAGCACCAGTTTGCCGGCCTCGATCTTCGAAAAGTCGAGGATCTCGTTGATGATCCCCAGCAGGCTGTCGGCGGATTTCTCGATGGTGCCCAGGTAATCGAGCTGGCGCGGGGTCAGCTCGCTTTTTTGCAACAGGTGGGTAAAACCGAGAATGCCGTTGAGCGGTGTGTGGATTTCATGGCTCATGTTCGCCAGGAACTCGGACTTGATCCGGCTCGCTTCCAGGGCTTCCTTGCGGGCCAGGTCCAACTCGATGTTCTGAATCTCGATGGTTTCCAGGTTCTGGCGCACGTCTTCGGTGGCCTGGTCGATGCTGTGCTGCAATTCTTCCTGGGCGTTCTGCAAGGTACTGGCCATGCGATTGATGCCCGAGGCCAGTTCATCCAGCTCCTGGCTGCCCAGCGGTGGCAGGCGGGTTTCCAGGTGACCGTCCTTGAGTTGGGCCACGGCTTGCTTGATCTGGCTCAGCGGGCGGTTGATCGTGCGGCCCATGCGCAGGGCCAGCAGCGCGGTCAGGCACAGGCCCGCGGCGATCAGCAGCAGGCTGGCGAACAGGCTGCGATAGCCGCGCAGCAACATGCCGCTGTGGGACAACTCCAGCTCGACCCAGCCCAGCAGGCGGTCGGCTTCTTCGGGAATCAGTTCGCCCGCCAGGTTGCGGTGCTTGCCGAATACCGGCAGCAAGTAGCGCGTGGCGTCGTTGCCGGTGCGTTGCAGCAGTTGTGCACTGTTGCCTTCCGGGGCCCGGTTGAGCATGGTCGGGCCGGCGTGGGCCAACGGCGCGCGGTCGGGGGCGAGGAACGTCACGGCGCGCACGTCCGCTTGCTCCAGGGACTGGGTGGCGATGCGCTCCAGCAGATCGGTGTCCTGGCGGCTCATGGCCGGGGCGACCAGCGGGGCCAGTTGCTCGGCGATCATCTCGCCACGTTGCAGCAACTGGGCGTGCAGGTCCGATTGCTGCATCCAGGTGAAATAGCCGCCCAGGACCAGCGCCATCAGGCTGGTCGGCAACAGGGTCAGCAACAGCACGCGGCCTTTGATTCCCAGTTTCTTGAGCACACTTGTCTCCTGCATCCAGCGGTCTGATTGAGCTGTGCGCGCATCCGGCACGCACCACCTGCGCAGTGTAGCGATTTGCAGGCGGGCGATCTTCGTAAAAATCATGTCGCTGTTCTGATATTTTCGCCCGCTCAAGCTTTGGGGCCGCTGCGCAGCCCAGCGAGAGCTAGCTCCCTCGCCACGGGCCGTGCTTATTCCCATAAGCCATAACCACCACACTTTGCGTGATATGGCCGCGCCAGGTTTGCCGGTATGATAGGCGCCCCCGCAGTCCGGATTGCGAATACGCCATGACTTTGCAGTACCCCACCATCGCCGATTGCGTCGGCAACACCCCGCTGGTCCGCTTGCAGCGCTTGCCCGGCGAGACCACTAATACGCTTTTGCTCAAGCTCGAAGGGAATAACCCGGCGGGTTCGGTCAAGGATCGGCCGGCGCTGTCGATGATCACCCGTGGCGAGTTGCGCGGGCAGATCCAGCCTGGCGATACGCTGATCGAGGCGACTTCCGGCAACACCGGTATCGCCTTGGCGATGGCGGCGGCGATCAAGGGCTACAAGATGATCCTGATCATGCCCGACAACTCCAGTGCCGAGCGCAAGGCGGCGATGACGGCCTATGGCGCCGAGTTGATCCTGGTGACCCAGGAACAGGGCATGGAAGGTGCCCGGGACCTGGCCGAGCGCATGCAGGCCGAGGGGCGTGGCAAGGTGTTGGATCAGTTCGCCAACGGCGACAATCCCGAGGCCCACTACACCACCACCGGCCCTGAGATCTGGCGCCAGACCGACGGTACCATCACCCATTTCGTCAGCTCGATGGGCACCACCGGTACCATCATGGGTACCTCGCGTTACCTGAAAGAACAGAACCCGAACGTGCAGATCATCGGCCTGCAACCGATGGAAGGCTCGGCCATCCCCGGCATCCGTCGCTGGCCCGAAGAGTACCTGCCGAAGATCTATCAGGCCGACCGCGTGGACCGGATCATCGACATGGCCCAGAGCGAAGCCGAGGACGTGACCCGTCGCCTGGCGCGTGAGGAAGGCATCTTCTGCGGCGTGTCTTCGGGCGGTGCCGTGGCGGGAATGCTGCGCCTGTCCAAGGAAGTGGAAAATGCGGTGATCGTGGCGATCATCTGTGACCGTGGCGACCGTTACCTGTCGACCGGCATTTTCGACGCGCCCAACTGATGGCCAAGCAAGAAAGAGGCTTGCGCTTCCAGCCCAGCGGCGGAAGCCGGGCCCCGCAAGTGCCCACCGGTAAAAAGCAGCGCCTGACCATCGAACGCCTGGCCAATGATGGCCGGGGCATTGCCTTTGTCGACGGGCGTACCTGGTTTGTCATCGGTGCCCTGGCCGGCGAAGAGGTCGAGGCACGGGTGCTCGGTGCCCACGGCAAAGTGGTCGAAGCACGTACCGAGCGGGTGTTCCTGTCCAGTGAGCTGCGTCGCGCAACGCCGTGCATCCATGCCGGTCGTTGCGGCGGTTGCAGCGTCCAACATTTGCCCCATGACGAACAGCTCGCCCTGAAACAGCGCATGCTCGCCGAGCAGCTGTCGCGGGTGGCCGGGGTCGAGCCGGATGAATGGGCCGCGCCGTTGAGTGGGCCGGAGTTTGGTTATCGCCGTCGCGCCCGCGTGGCGGTGCGCTGGGATCAGAAGGCGAAAAAACTCGAAGTGGGGTTCCGTGCCGTCGGCAGCCAGGACATCGTCGCCATTGGCGATTGTCCGGTGCTGGTACAGCCCTTGCAGTCGATCATGAGTCGCCTGCCGGAGATGCTTCGACGCCTGGGCAAACCCCAGGCGCTGGGGCATGTGGAATTGTTCGCCGGCTCGTCCCTTGCGGTATTGCTGCGCCACATGGCGCCGCTGTCGGAGGTCGACCTGATCATCCTCAAGGATTTCTGCGCGTTTCATGAAGCCCAGTTGTGGTTGCACGGTGAAGGTGAGCCGCAACCGGTCGAACCCGGACAGGCCCTGGGCTTTCGCCTGGATGCCTGGGACCTTGAGCTGGCGTACCGGCCCGGGGATTTCATCCAGGTGAACGCCGGGGTCAACGACGCGATGATCGCTCAGGCCCTGCAATGGCTGGCGCCGCGTTCCGAGGAGCGGGTGCTGGACCTGTTCTGCGGCCTGGGCAATTTTGCCTTGCCGCTGGCCAAAAGCGTGCGTCAAGTGGTGGCCGTGGAAGGTGTGCAAGCCATGGTGGACCGTGCGGCGGCCAATGCCGTCAGCAACAATTTGAATAACACTGCCTTTTTTCAGGCCGATTTATCCCAGCCTCTGGCGGATGCCGAATGGATCGGCGAAGGCTTTTCTGCGGTACTCTTGGACCCACCCCGTGACGGTGCTTTCGAGGTGGTGCGCAAGCTGTCGTCCCTGGGGGCCAAACGGTTGGTTTATGTTTCGTGCAACCCGGCAACTTTGGCCCGGGATACGGTCGAACTGATCAAGCAGGGCTACCGGTTAAAACGTGCCGGGATTCTCGATATGTTTCCTCAAACGGCGCATGTCGAGGCCATGGCGTTATTTGAAGCGAGCCAGGATGGCTTGTCCGACTGACCCGTTCGTGCCAACCCGCCACAGCCCTGGGCGGAAACACGGGCAGCGAAGGTCAGCGAAGTTGACGCATTGAATCTGCGTCGTAGGGAAGGTAAGTAAAGATGGTACAGGTGAGAGCACACCAGCCGATCAACACCGACGGCAGTATCAATCTCGAGGCTTGGCTCGATCATGCGGTCAGCGTCGACATGGCACTGGATCGCGAAGCCTTGAAGGCCGCCTGCGAGTTCGCTCGCGAGGCGGAGCAGCAACACAACGCGGCGAAGAACCTGTGGTCCGAAGGCACCTCGAGTTTCCAGACGGGCCTGGAGATCGCCGAAATTCTCGCTGACCTCAAGCTCGACCAGGACTCCCTGGTGGCGGCGGTGCTGTACCGCGGCGTGCGCGAAGGGCAGATCCAGCTACCGGTGGTCAGCCAGCGCTTCGGCACCGTGGTGGCCAAGCTGATCGACGGTGTGCTGCGCATGGCCGCTATCAGTGCCAGCCTCAGCCCGCGCCAGTCCATGGTGCTGGGCACCCAGGGCCAGGTGGAAAACTTGCGCAAGATGCTGGTGGCGATGGTCGACGACGTGCGCGTCGCGCTGATCAAGCTGGCCGAGCGCACCTGCGCGATCCGCGCCGTGAAGTCCGCCGATGACGAAAAGCGCAATCGCGTCGCCCGGGAGGTGTTCGACATCTATGCCCCCCTGGCCCATCGTCTCGGCATCGGTCATATCAAGTGGGAGCTGGAGGATCTGTCCTTCCGCTACCTGGAGCCCGACCAATACAAGCAGATCGCCAAGCTGTTGCATGAGCGGCGCCTGGATCGCGAGCGCTTCATCACCGATGTGATGACCCAGTTGCGCGAAGAGTTGCAGGCCACCGGCGTGGAAGCCGACATCAGTGGCCGGGCCAAGCACATCTACTCGATCTGGCGAAAAATGCAGCGCAAGGGCCTGGAATTCAGCCAGATCTACGACGTTCGCGCCGTTCGTGTACTGGTCCCGGAAATGCGCGACTGCTACACCGCGCTGGGGATCGTCCACACCTTGTGGCGGCACATTCCGAAGGAGTTCGACGACTACATCGCCAACCCCAAGGAAAACGGCTATCGCTCGTTGCACACCGCGGTGATCGGCCCCGAAGGCAAGGTACTGGAAGTGCAGATCCGCACCCATGCCATGCACGAGGAGGCCGAGCTGGGGGTCTGTGCCCACTGGAAATACAAGGGCACCGACGTCAAGTCCGGGTCCAACCACTACGAAGAGAAAATCTCCTGGCTGCGCCAGGTGCTCGAGTGGCATGAGGAACTGGGTGACATCGGCGGCCTGGCCGAACAGCTGCGCGTCGACATCGAACCGGACCGGGTCTATATCTTCACCCCCGACGGCCACGCGATCGATCTGCCCAAGGGCGCGACACCGCTGGACTTCGCCTACCGGGTCCACACCGAGATCGGCCACAACTGCCGTGGCGCCAAGATCAACGGGCGGATCGTGCCGCTCAACTACAGCCTGCAGACCGGTGAGCAGGTCGAGATCATCACCAGCAAGCACGGTACGCCGAGCCGCGACTGGCTGAACCCGAACCTGGGCTACATCACCACATCCCGGGCGCGGGCGAAAATCGTCCACTGGTTCAAGCTGCAGGCCCGCGACCAGAACGTCGCCGCCGGCAAGACCCTGCTCGAGCGTGAGCTCGGTCGTCTGGGCTTGCCGCAGGTGGACTTCGACAAACTGGCTGAAAAAGCCAACATGAAAACCGCCGAGGACATGTTTGCCGCCCTCGGTGCCGGCGATCTGCGCCTGGCGCAGTTGGTCAACCTGGCCCAGCAACTGGTGGAGCCGGAGCGTGGCAACGAGCAACTGGAACTGATCCCGCGCAAGGCCACCGGCTACAAACCGGGCAAGCGCGGCGATATCCAGATCCAGGGCGTGGGCAACCTGATGACCCAGATGGCCGGCTGCTGCCAGCCATTGCCGGGGGATGCGATCGTCGGCTACATCACCCAGGGCCGCGGTGTGAGCATTCATCGTCAGGACTGTGCCTCTGTGCTGCAACTGGCCGGTCGCGAGCCGGAGCGGATCATCCAGGTCAGTTGGGGCCCGGTGCCGGTGCTCACCTACCCGGTGGACATCGTCATCCGCGCCTACGACCGATCCGGTCTGCTGCGTGATGTGTCCCAGGTGTTGCTGAACGAGCGGATCAACGTGCTGGCGGTCAATACCCGTTCGAACAAGGAAGACAACACCGCGCTGATGTCCCTGACCATCGAGATTCCGGGGCTGGATGCACTGGGGCGGTTGCTGGGGCGGATTTCCCAGTTGCCGAACATCATCGAGACCCGGCGTAACCGGACGCCAGGTTAAGCGCAGTCCAAAAATGTGGGAGCGAGCTTGCTCGCGATAGCGGTCTATCAGTGACAGAGATGTTGACTGGTGTTCCGCCATCGCGAGCAAGCTCGCTCCCACAGGGCTTTTTTGTGATGGGATGGATTGATGTATAGCCTCGAAGACCTGCTCCACCTGATGAGCCGCCTGCGGGACCCGCAGTACGGCTGTCCGTGGGACATCAAGCAAACCTACGCCACCATCGTTCCTCATACGCTTGAAGAAGCCTACGAGGTGGCCGATGCCATCGAGCGCGGCGATTTCGATCACCTGCAGGGCGAGTTGGGCGACCTGTTGTTCCAGGTGGTGTATTACAGCCAGTTGGCCCGGGAAGAAAATCGCTTCGAATTTGCCGGCGTGGTCGACAGCATCACCCGCAAGCTGATCCGTCGTCATCCCCATGTGTTTCCTACCGGTGACCTGTATGCGCCCGTGGATATCCCGCGCTTGAGCGAAGAGCAGGTCAAGCAGCGCTGGGAAGAAATCAAGGCTGAGGAACGGGCCGAGAAAGCCTCGGCGCCCGAGCAGTTGTCGCTGCTTGACGATGTACCGGGGGCGCTGCCGGCGTTGTCCCGTTCGGCGAAATTGCAAAAACGTGCGGGGCAGGTCGGTTTCGACTGGCCAGGTCCTTTGCCGGTGCTCGACAAAGTCCGCGAGGAACTGGACGAAGTGCTCGAAGCCATGGCCGACAACGATCCGGTGGCCATCAGCGATGAGATCGGCGATCTGCTGTTCAGCGTGGTGAACCTGGCCCGTCACCTCAAGGTCGACCCGGAAACCGCGCTGCGCGATGCCAACGGGAAGTTCGAGCGGCGGTTCCGATTTATCGAACAGGCATTGCGCGACACCCACCGTCCCATGGAAGATTGCACCCTCGAAGAGTTGGACGCCTTGTGGGGCGAAGCCAAACGTCAGGAAAAGAATTTGCCCAGCTGTGGCTGAGGCTGTTGCCTAAGTGAGTAAGCACCATGAGCCTTTCCCTTCGCGACCAGTTGCTCAAAGCAGGGCTGGTCAACCAAAAGCAGGCCAAGCAGGTCGGCAAAGAGAAACAGAAGCAACAGCGCCTGGCCCACAAAGGCCAGATCGAACTGGATGATTCCCAGCAGCGCGCCGCCCAGGAAGCCATGGCCGAAAAGGTCAAGCGCGACCAGGAACTCAACCGGCAGCAGCAGGAAAAGGTCGAGCAGAAGGCCCGGGCCGCACAGATCAAGCAATTGATCGAAGTCTCGCGCCTGCCGAAGCTGACCACTGAGGATTATTACAACTTCGTCGACGACAAGAAGGTCAAGCGCATCTCGGTCAATACGCTGATGCGCAACAAGTTGAGCAGTGGCTCCCTGGCGATCGTCCACCATGCCGGCGGCTACGAAGTGATCCCGCGCGAGGCAGCCCTGAAGATCCAGGAACGCGACCCCAAGCGCATCGTCCAGCTCAACACCCAGACCGAAGAAGTGGATGCCGATGATCCGTACGCGGCGTATCAGATTCCTGATGATTTGATGTGGTAAGCCGGACGCAATGTTATTGAGTTGAAGCACAGAAACTGTGGGAGCGAGCTTGCTCGCGATGGCGTCATATCAGTCAATATCTCTGTCACTGATATACCGCTATCGCGAGCAAGCTCGCTCCCACAGGTTTTTTATAGTTCAGGATTCTGCCATTTCACGCGAGCGCAGTCGTTCCTCACGCTCCAGCTCAGCCTTGTAGCTATGGGCGTCCGTTTCGGAGTGGAACATGCCCACCAGCAGATCCTGTTGGTGCACATCCCAAATTCGGATACCGGCGGCAATGCCTTCGTGGGACATATGGGCGTCGTCGCGTTCAGTTACTTTCACAGTCATCTTGCAAGCTCCAATCTCTGTTATCTGCAGCAAGGCGTGTGCAGGACTTTGTTATAGATTTGGATAGCGTGCTAAGTAAATGCCCCGGTTCGTTAAGAAGTTTTCATGGAAAGCGCAACAATCCTGCAGGCCAGGTGGTGCGCGGCATTCGGTCGCAGGTGTTGTTCATGAAGAAGTTTTCATGTCGCAGTGGTAATCCTCCATGAGCACAAACCCTGTGGGAGCGAGGGAATGTAGGCATTCATGAAGGTTTGGGCAAAAAGAAGCCCCGCAGGTGCGGGGCTTCTTGATATCAGTGTGGGTCAGCTGCCTTTCACAGCCTTGCCGTTGACCGTGCCGTCCTGGAGCATGATGTTGTACTCCTTGCCGTCGGTCTCGACCTGTTGCAGGCGCACCAGCAGGTAATCCCAGTCCTTGGCGAACCAGAGCACGGTGATGCGCTTGCTTTGTGTCGGGTCGCGCACGCGCTCGACCTTGATCGCATCGATCTGTCCGGCCTTGGTGTCGACCTTCTCCGAGCCCAGGACACGGAAGTCATAGGTATCGACTTCGCCATCATCGACGACCTGATAGCTCATGCTTTTCTTGCCCGCCGCCACGTCATGCTGCAGGGCCAACTGGTAAGTGGATTTATCGACCATGCCACGGTTGAGCGGCAGCTTGACCGCGTCACCGCGATCGGTGCCGGTGACCATCTTGGTGTTCCAGTCGAAGTCCAGGTCGGCCTTCTTGGCCTTGCCCAGGCCACCCCGTTCGAAGTGGTAGGACTGTGGCAGCAGGGTGTCCTTGTCCAGGGTCAGGGTGCTTTCTTCGGTCAGGCTGGCGATCATCATCGAAGCCTTGAAGCTCAGCTTCCAGGTGCCGTTGGCCTCCTTGGTCAGGTTGCGCTCGGCGGTGCCGCTCATGGGCAACTGTTTCCAGTCGGCGGTGTAGCTGGCGGAGAACGGTTGAAGTTCTGCGGCCTGTGCCAGGGGCAAGGCAAGCAGAGCGCAAGCGAAGAGCAGGGCGCGACGCATAAAATCTCCTAGTATCGAATCAAATGGCCGCTGGCGGCGAGCAACTGGCCGTCCAGTGAGGCACCGCGATCGTCGAGGGTCAGCCTTCCTTCGGCAAACCAACGTACGGCCATCGGGTAGATCTGGTGCTCGCGGGCGTGAACCCGCTGCGCCAGACTTTGCGGCGTGTCGTGCAACTCTACCGGTATTACTGCCTGTACGACCAGTGGTCCGCCATCGAGTTCCTCGGTGACAAAGTGCACGGAGCAGCCGTGCTCCGTGTCTCCGGCCTCCAGCGCGCGCTGGTGAGTATGTAACCCTTTGTATTTGGGCAGCAGCGAGGGATGGATATTGAACAGGCGGCCCTGGTAGTGACGCACGAAGCCCGCGCTGAGGATGCGCATGAAGCCAGCGAGCACGACCAGTTGCGGATTGAAGGTGTCGATCTGTTCGATCAGTGCGGCGTCGAAGGCTTCGCGGCCCTCGAACGCCTTGTGATCCAGGACACGGGTGTCGATACCTGCGTCCTTGGCACGTTGCAGGCCGTAGGCATCGGCGCGGTTGGAAATCACCGCACGGATACGGACCGGGCTGTCGCCGGTCCGCGTGCTGTCGATCAAGGCCTGCAAGTTACTGCCGGTGCCGGACAGCAGCACCACCACGTCACAGGTTGCGGACATCAGTGTGCCTTAAGGTTTTTCAGCTCGACCTGTGCGGCGCCTTCGGCCGCGGTGGCGATCTGGCCGATGACCCAAGGCTGTTCGCCGGCTTCACGCAGGACGTTCAGGGCGGTCTCGACGTGCTCCTGGGCCACGCAGATGACCATGCCCACACCGCAGTTCAGCACGCGGTGCATTTCGGTTTCATCGACGTTGCCTTTCTCTTGCAGCCAGTCGAACACCGCTGGACGGGTCCAGCTCGCCACGTCGACCACGGCCTGGGCGCCTTTTGGCAGCACGCGCGGGATGTTGTCCAGCAGACCGCCGCCGGTGATGTGGGCCATGGCCTTGACGGCACCGGTGTCCTTGATCAGCTTGAGCAGCGGCTTGACGTAGATGCGGGTCGGGGCCATCAGCAGGTCGGCCAGTGGCTTGCCGTCGAGCTGGGTGTTTTCAATGTCGGCACCCGAGACTTCGATGATCTTGCGGATCAGCGAGTAGCCGTTGGAGTGCGGGCCGGAGGATGGCAGGGCGAGCAGGGCATCGCCGGCAGCGACTTTCGAGCCGTCGATGATTTCGGCTTTCTCCACGACGCCGACGCAGAAGCCGGCCAGGTCGTAGTCTTCGCCTTCGTACATGCCGGGCATTTCAGCGGTTTCGCCGCCGACCAGGGAGCAGCCGGCCAGTTCACAGCCGGCGCCGATGCCGGTCACGACCTGGGCGGCGGTGTCGACGTTCAGTTTGCCGGTGGCGTAGTAGTCGAGGAAGAACAGCGGCTCGGCACCGCAGACCACCAGGTCGTTCACGCACATGGCCACCAGGTCGATGCCGATGCTGTCGTGCTTGTTCAGGTTCAGGGCCAGGCGCAGCTTGGTGCCGACGCCGTCGGTGCCCGAGACCAGCACCGGTTGCTTGTAGCCGGCCGGGATCTCGCAGAGGGCGCCGAAACCGCCCAGGCCGCCCATGACTTCCGGGCGCGCAGTGCGCTTGGCGACGCTCTTGATGCGTTCGACCAATGCTTCACCGGCGTCGATGTCTACACCGGCGTCCTTGTAGCTCAGGGAGGGTTGCTTGCTCATGGTCCAGGCCTTTAGGGGGGATTTCTGGGTAACGACCGACCGCCAGGGCCATTGAATAACCGTTGTACGAATTATTCCGGGGGCCCGGCCGTTGCCGGTCTGCGAAGGCGCGCGATTTTATCAGGCTTGAGGGGCAGCGGCCATCCTCGCGCCGACGGGCAGGGACATATCCGCGGAAAAAAACCGATATTTCTTATATTGGTACTGCGCAACGCCTCTGTATAAGGTGTAGCGGTAACCGGTTATGGTGATGACCGTGCGAAACTTCCACCGGCGTGTGAATGTTTTGCCGGGTGCTGTGGTCACAGCCATGCTCAATCTTCTTCACACGGCCTGTTCCAGCCGTTATGTCCGGGAATCTTCCATGCGTTTGTTCAAATTCTTGTCCGTGGGCTGCTTGTCGCTGATCAGCCTGGCGAGCCATGCCGAAACCGTCAGTGGCCTCTATCAAGTGCTCGAACCGGTCACCAACCAGACGCCGGAGGAGCGCAACCAGGCGACGTTGCGCGCCCTGGACACGCTGGTGCTGCGCCTGACCGGCGATGCCAAGGCGGCCCAGAATCCCGGGTTGGCGGCCATTCGCCAGGACCCGCAACAGATCATTCTTCAATATGGCTACGACGCCGGCCCGCCGGAAAGCCTCAAGGTGGATTTCGACCCGGCGAGCACCGACCGGGCGTTGCGCTCGGCAGGCTTGTCGCTCTGGAGCGCGAACCGGCCATCGATCCTGGGGTGGTGGCTGAACGACTCGGCCGAGGGCTCCAGCCTGGTGGGCGATGGCCAAGCCAGCGCCACGCCGTTGCGGCGTGCCGCGCAGCACCGGGGCCTGGCTTTGCACCTGCCGCTGGCGGATCTGAGCGAGCAGATTGTCGCCACTGCGCCGAACCTGGAAGGCAGCGACCCGGCGCCTCTGCGCGATGCCTCGGAGCGCTACGCGGCGGACGCCTTGCTGGCGGTCCATGCGAAGGAAGAAGGCGGCCAGTGGCACGGTACCTGGCGCCTGTGGCTGGGGGACCAGCGTGAGCAGGGTACTGCCCAGGGCGCCGATCCTGCGGCCCTGGCCGATGCGGTCATGCTCGCGGTGAGCCAGCGCCTGGCGCCGCGCTTCGTCGCCAAGCCGGGGGTGGCCACGGAACAACTGCTGGAAGTGCAGGGCATGAACCTGGAGCGCTACGCGGCGCTGGGGCGTTTGCTCGAACCATTCGATGGGCAGTTGCAGCGGGTCGAAGGTGACCGGATCGTCTATCGGGTCAACGGCAGCGCCGAACAATTGAAGGCGCAGTTGGCCCTGGCAAGACTGCAGGAGGTTCCAGCCGGTGAGGCCATCGCGCCGGTACCGGTCGCACCGCCCGCCGCTGATGGCTCGGCCCCGGTTGCAGCACCTGCGCCAGCACCGGCCGCCAATTTGCGGTTCCGCTGGTAGGTTGTCTTTCTTTATATAGCTAGGAGTGGTTCATGGGCGATACGCGGCGTTGGTTCTGGTTGGGTGGGGTTGCCCTGCTGTTCGCCCTTATCTATTTGCTGCATCCGATCCTCACACCGTTCCTGGTTGCGCTGCTGTTGGCCTATCTGTTCGATCCGGTGGTGGATCGCCTGGAAAAACTCGGCCTGTCGCGGACCTGGGGTGTGGTGGCGGTGTTTGCGCTGTTCACACTGATTGTGAGCGCCCTGTTACTGGTGCTGATACCGATGCTCGCCAAGCAACTGGTGCGCCTGTACGAATTGGCGCCGCAGATGCTCGATTGGTTGCAGCACAGCGCGATGCCGTGGGTGCAGTCGAAATTGGGTTTGGCCGACGGTTTCTGGAAGTTCGACAAGGTCAAGGCCGCCATCAGCGAGCACATGGGCCAGACGACCGACATCGTTGGCGTGGTGTTGAGCCAGGCGACGGCCTCGGGCCTGGCGTTGATCGGTTGGCTGGCGAACCTGGTGCTGATCCCGGTGGTGGCTTTCTATCTGCTGCGGGACTGGGACCTGATGATGGCCAAGATCCGCAGCCTGCTGCCGCGTCATCGCGAAGAACGCATCATGACCCTGACCGGCGAATGCCATGAAGTCTTGGGGGCGTTCGTGCGCGGGCAGTTGCTGGTGATGGTGGCCCTGGGTTTCATCTACGCGGCCGGCTTGATGCTGGTGGGGCTGGAGCTGGGGCTGTTGATCGGCTTGATCGCCGGGCTGGCGGCCATCGTGCCGTACATGGGCTTTGTGATTGGTATCGGTGCGGCGTTGATCGCTGGGTTGTTCCAGTTCGGCGGCGACTTGTACCCGATGGTCGGCATCGTAGCGGTGTTCATGGTCGGGCAGGCCCTGGAGGGCATGGTGCTGACGCCGCTGTTGGTGGGCGACCGCATTGGCCTGCATCCCGTGGCGGTGATCTTTGCGATCCTGGCCGGTGGCGAGTTGTTCGGATTCACCGGGATCCTGCTGGCACTGCCGGTGGCGGCGGTGATCATGGTGCTGGTGCGGCATATGCACGATCTGTACAAGGATTCGGACATTTATAGCGGCGCTGAAGACCCCGATCTGTAGGGCGAATGACCGGCGGGGTGTCAGGGAAACTGACGCTTCGCGCCCTTGCCGCTGCAAACCTTTGATTTTGCTCGTGGTCCGGCGCATTGTGCGGTCCGTGTCACGGGTATAAACTTTGCGAACTTTACACAGAGGCCACTAACGGTTCCTTTGGAACTGTTCAGTCAGCATGAAACCGATTCAGCTGCCCCTAGGTGTGCGTCTGCGTGATGACGCCACCTTTATCAACTACTACCCAGGCGCCAATGCCGCTGCACTCGGCTATGTCGAGCGGCTTTGCGAAGCCGACGCCGGCTGGACCGAAAGCCTGATCTACCTGTGGGGCAAGGACGGGGTAGGGCGCACGCACCTGTTGCAGGCCGCGTGCCTGCGGTTCGAGCAATTGGGCGAGCCGGCCGTGTATCTGCCGCTGGCTGAATTGCTGGATCGCGGCGTTGAAATCCTCGATAACCTTGAACAGTACGAACTGGTCTGCCTGGACGACCTCCAGGCCGTGGCCGGCAAGGCTGACTGGGAAGAAGCGCTGTTTCACCTGTTCAATCGGTTGCGCGACAGCGGTCGGCGCTTGTTGATCGCCGCCTCGACGTCGCCTCGGGAGCTGCCGGTGAAACTGGCGGATCTCAAATCCCGTCTCACCTTGGCGCTGATTTTCCAGATGCGCCCGTTATCCGACGAAGACAAACTCCGTGCCTTGCAGCTGCGCGCTTCCCGACGTGGCCTGCACCTGACCGACGAAGTCGGGCATTTCATCCTCACCCGTGGCACCCGCAGCATGAGCGCATTGTTCGAGCTGCTCGAGCGCCTCGACCAAGCCTCGCTCCAGGCCCAGCGCAAGCTGACTATTCCTTTTTTGAAAGAAACTTTGGGCTGGTAGAACCGTTGTGCGTAGTGGCTCATGGCCTGTTCTGGACACGGCGAAACCCGCGGTCCTGCTGGGTTGCAGGCTGCGTGACGTTCAAAATGGGCTTAAGCGCTTAGATGTAAACGTAAAACCGAGAAGTCACATTTGCATCGATTGAATTTGCAAATGAGGTTGATAGAAGGCATAGTCTCGCCATCTTTACTACTTCAGCCACGGTCGTGCCCATGCTAAATCGCTTCGCACCCCTCGTGCCTCTCGCACTCGTTACCCTGTTGTTCGGTTGCGCTGCCCACTCTCCAGTGTCCCAGCAAGCGCCACAACCACAGGTCCGGAATTCCGTTACCGCCCAGTCTTCCTCCGTTGCGTTCCAGGAAGAAATGGCCTCCGACAAAGAACTCGCAGCCTTCGCCGGCAGCAAGCCTTACCAGCTTCCAGTATTGGCTGACAGCATCCTGGAACGTGGCATGTCGCTGATCGGTACCCGCTACCGTTTTGGCGGTACTTCTGAAGCCGGCTTCGATTGCAGCGGTTTCATCGGTTATCTGTTCCGCGAAGAGGCTGGCATGAACCTGCCGCGCTCCACGCGAGAAATGATCAACGTGAACGCCCCATTGGTAGCGCGCAACCAGCTGGAGCCCGGTGACCTGCTGTTCTTCAGCACCAACGGTCGTCGCGGTCGTGTCAGTCATGCAGGTATCTACCTGGGCGACAACCAGTTCATCCATTCCAGCAGCCGCCGCAGCGGTGGCGTGCGGATCGACAGCCTGGGCGACAGCTACTGGAGCAAGACCTTCATCGAAGCCAAGCGCGCCCTCGCCATGGCACCGACTGTGGTCACTGCTCGCAAGTAAGCACACAGTTTGTAAGGCAAACTTAAAGTCTTACTTGAAGTTTGCCCCATAGCCGCTAGAATCCTTGATCATTGATTGATGGCAATCCGCCTGCGTACTACGCAGGCGGATTTGTTTTCATGCCCACGGCAGAAAAGCCGCATCCAGATCAGGATTGTTCTGCATATGTCGACGTCGGCCCGCCTCGCGCTCATCTTCCTCGCCGCACTGCTCAGTGCGTGCGCCAGCCGTACCCCGCCGCCAGCACCTGTGGTACGGGCCCCGGTGGTCTTTGCTCCCTCGCAATCCTTTTCCCCGGCCGCCGAAGACGTTCTGTTCCGGGCCCTGGGCCTGGTGGGGACGCCGTACCGCTGGGGCGGCAACACGCCGGATTCGGGCTTCGATTGCAGTGGCTTGATCGGTTATGTGTATCGCGACGCCGCCGGTATTTCCCTGCCGCGCTCCACGCGCGAGATGATCGGCATGCGCGCGCCGGATGTCGGCAAGAATGCCTTGCAGACCGGCGATTTGATTTTCTTCGCCACCAACGGCGGCTCTCAGGTCAGCCATGCCGGGATCTATGTCGGCGAGGGGCGCTTCGTCCACGCGCCGGCCACGGGCGGTACGGTCAAGCTCGACAGCCTGTCCAAGGCTTATTGGCAAAAGGCTTACCTGAGTGCCAAGCGTGTGTTGCAGTCGGAGCACTTGGCGCGTAATCCCTGATGCGAAGGTTCAGGCCAGCGCAAATCTGTGGCGAGGGGATTTATCCCCGCTGGGCTGCGCAGCAGCCCCCTAAAATAGTGGCTTGGATGTGATCGGCCTGAAAATTCGGGATTTCAGGCTTTAGGGCTGCTTTGCAGCCCAGCGGGGATAAATCCCCTCGCCACAAGAGAGTGCGATCAGCACTATTTGGCAGACACCCGCCAGATCTTGTTCCCCACATCATCAGCCACCAACAAACCACCCTGCTTGTCGATGACCACGCCCACTGGCCGGCCCTGGGCTTTTTCGTCGGCATTCAGGAAGCCGGTCAGCACATCCACCGGTTGCCCTACGGGTTTACCGCCGTTGAACGGTACGAAAATCACTTTATAGCCACTGTGGGGCTTTCGGTTCCAGGAGCCGTGCTGACCGACAAAAGCCCCTTCGGTAAACGGTGCGGGCAAGGTGCTGCCTTCGGCGAAGGTCAGGCCCAGTGAGGCAGTATGGGGGCCAACGGCGTAGTCCGGGGCGATGGCCTTGGCCACCAGGGCTGGGTTCTGTGGTTCGACCCGGACATCGACGTGTTGCCCGTAGTAGCTGTAGGGCCAGCCATAGAACGCGCCGTCCTTGACCGAGGTGATGTAGTCCGGCACCAGGTCGCTACCGATCTCATCCCGTTCGTTCACGGCCGTCCACAGGGCTCCGCTGCGGGGCTCCCAAGCCAGGCCGTTGGGGTTGCGCAGGCCTGAGGCGAAGATCCGGTGATTGCCGCTGGCACGGTCCACTTCCCAGATGGCAGCGCGACCCTCTTCGGCCTCCATGCCATTTTCTGCGACGTTGCTGTTCGAACCGGTGGTGACGTACAGCTTGCTGCCGTCACGGCTGGCAATCACGTTCTTGGTCCAGTGATGGTTGAGGGTGCCGCCCGGCAGGTCGACGACCTTGGTCGGTTGGGCCTTGATCTGTGTGTCACCGTCCTTGTAGGGGAAGCGGATCAGTCGGTCGGTGTCGGCCACGTACAGGTCATTGCCCACCAGGGTCATGCCGAACGGCGAATTGAGGTTTTCCAAGAACACCGTACGGGTTTCGGCGATGCCATCGTGGTTGGCGTCGCGTAATAGCGTGATGCGGTTGGGGCTGGGCACCCCGGCGCCAGCACGGCCCATGACCTTTTTCATCACCCAGCCACGGATGCCCTTGCTGTCGTCTGGCTTGGGCGGGGCATTGGTTTCGGCCACCAGCACATCGCCATTGGGCAGCACGTAAAGCCAGCGCGGATGGTCCAGTCCTTCGGCGAACGCACCCACTTGCAGGCCCTGGGCCGGGGTCGGCTTGGCGCCTTGTGGCCAGCCAATGGCTTCGGCGATGTTGACGGTGGGGACCAGCGTCTTGTTCGGTTCAGGCAGTTTCGGCGCGGGGCCGGTGCCATCGGAAACCTGCAGGGTGGACGACTCGCCACAGGCGGCAAGTCCGGCGGCGAGGGCGACGATCAGAAGGTGTGGTGGCTTGAGCATGCTGGCTTCCCTATGAATGCATGAGGTTCTTCATAGAGAAGCGTAGACGCGTGATGGTTCAACTGCGGGTAGGCCAGTCTGCCAGGCCAAACCTTGTGGGAGCGGGCTTGCTCGCGAATGCGGTGTACCAAATGACATATTAGTCAACTGACACGCCGCATTCGCGAGCAAGCCCGCTCCCACAGTTCTTGCGTGGAATGAGTCAGCCATGGGCCTGTTTGAACAGCACGGCAATGCCTGGATGGTATTGGCCGGCCTCGTTGCGCAACTTGCGATAGGCATAGGGGAAGTACCAGGCCACGGCGCAGGTGTTTTCCTTTTGCAGGTCGTCGATCATGTCCTGCAGTTCTTCGGGCGTGGCGCTCTGCTGGGCCTTTTGCGGCGAGACGAACAGGCAGCCCAGCTTCAGGTCGCTGGCGTAGCTGATGCGCTTGGCATCGCTGGTGGCTTCCGACAGCGGTTGGGTCAGGTTCAGGTTGTTGACCTTGGGCCAGCGTTGGGTGGCCTGGATGAAGGCCCGCTCATCGGTGCTGGCGATGAACAGGTCGGCGCTGACGTTGCGTTCGCCTTCTTCATTCTGCTTGCGGGTCGGCGCGTTCTGCAGCGTGACCATCTCGGCCATCCAGGCGGCGGCCGACAGCAAGCTGAGATTGGCTCGTTCATCGAACCAGTAGGGTGTGTCGTTATCGCCGCGCACTGCGTTGTAGCGGTCGATACAATCAAACCAACGTTCCAGCACCGGGCGCAGGAATTCCAGTTTTGGATTGCTGATGAGCATGCCTTGCATGTTTTGCCCTCTTGTTCTTGTGATATCGGGTTGTAATGTCGCTTTGATATCACTTGCCGCAGGATCACACAAGATTGACGTCATTTTATTGATCGGTGCCAATGAGCACCCCCGACAGGCGGCTTTAATTGACGCTCCACCCCCAACCCTCTAACCTTCGCCGCTTGTTTCAGGTGCTCTGTGGCCGCTTGGTCGACAGAGTGAAACAGGGAAGCCGGTGAGTGCACACGAACCCGGCGCTGCCCCCGCAACGGTAAATGAGTCAACGCTGTGCCTAAGCCACTGTGTCGCACGACATGGGAAGGCGCGCAGCCCGGCGCCACGCCGCTCATGAGCCCGGAGACCGGCCTGATTCATCCAACGGCATCACGGTGGGCGATGCCAGGCTTGCTGCCGTCTTTTTTTGTGCCCCGCCCGCCGTTATCCAATCCCAACGGAGAGCTCCCCATGACCGACACCCCTGATCGCGACGAACGCCACCTGGCGCGCATGCAGCGCAAGAAAGCCGTGATCGACGAGCGCATCGCCAACTCGCCGAATGAATGCGGGTTGCTGCTGGTGCTGACCGGTAACGGCAAGGGTAAGAGCAGCTCGGCGTTCGGCATGCTGGCACGGTCCATGGGCCATGGCATGCAATGCGGTGTGGTGCAGTTCATCAAGGGGCGCAACAGTACCGGTGAAGAGCTGTTTTTTCGCCGCTTCCCGGAGCAAGTGCGTTTTCATGTCATGGGTGAAGGTTTCACTTGGGAAACCCAGGATCGCCAGCGCGACATCGCCGCCGCCGAAGCCGCTTGGGCCGTATCCCGTCAGTTGCTCGGCGATCCGTCCATCGGCTTGGTGGTGCTCGACGAATTGAATATCGCCCTCAAGCACGGCTATCTCGACCTCGACCAGGTGCTGAGCGATCTGCAGGCTCGCCCGCCGATGCAGCACGTGGTGGTGACCGGTCGCGGCGCCAAGCCGGAGATGATCGAGCTGGCCGACACCGTGACTGAAATGGGCATGATCAAGCACGCGTTCCAGGCGGGTATCAAGGCGCAGAAGGGCGTCGAACTGTGAGTGACCCTTGCCTGGCAAGCCGCCACTGTCCGGCGGTGCTGATCGCCGCCCCGGCTTCGGGACAAGGCAAGACCACCGTCACCGCGGCGCTGGCCCGCTTGCATCGCAACCAGGGACGCAAGGTGCGCGTCTTCAAGTGTGGCCCGGACTTTTTGGACCCGATGATCCTGGAGCGGGCCAGCGGCGCGCCGGTCTATCAATTGGACATGTGGATGGTCGGCGAGCTGGAAAGTCGCCGGCTGTTGTGGGAAGCCGCCGCCGAAGCGGACCTGATCCTGATCGAAGGGGTGATGGGGCTGTTCGACGGCACCCCGTCCAGCGCCGACCTGGCGCGGCATTTTGGCGTACCAGTGCTGGCGGTGATCGACGGCACGGCCATGGCCCAGACCTTCGGTGCCCTGGCCCTGGGCCTGGCCCGTTATCAACCGGACCTGCCATTCGCCGGGGTCTTGGCCAACCGGGTCGGCACCTTGCGTCACGCGCAGTTGCTCGAAGGCAGCCTGACCGAAGGCCTGCGCTGGTACGGCGCGCTGTCCCGGGAAACCGGCATCGAATTGCCCAGCCGTCATCTCGGGTTGGTCCAGGCCAGTGAATTGAACGATCTCGACCTGCGCCTCGACGCGGCGGCCGATGCCTTGGCCGGTAGTTGCGAAGTGGCGCTGCCGCCGGCGGTGGAATTCGCCGCGCCGCAGGTGATCGCCGTTGAGCCGAGGCTCGCCGGGGTGCGTATCGCCGTGGCCCGTGACGAAGCGTTCGCCTTCACCTATGGCGCAAGCCTTGATCTGCTGCGGGCCATGGGTGCGCAGTTGAGCTTTTTTTCACCGATCCATGACACCGAACTGCCCGAGGCGGACAGTCTTTATCTGCCTGGCGGTTATCCGGAGCTGCACCACGTTGCGCTGGCCCGGAATACGCCGATGCTGGCCGCGATCCGTGCCCACCACGCCGCCGAGAAACCGTTACTCGCCGAATGCGGCGGCATGTTGTATCTGCTCGATTCATTGACCGATGTCGACGGCGTGCGTGCCGAACTGCTGGGTTTGCTGGCCGGCGATGCGCAGATGCAAAAGCGCCTGGCGGCCCTGGCGCTGCAGTCGGTGGACTTGCCGGAAGGCAACCTGCGTGGGCACACCTATCATCATTCCCTGACCAGCACCGAGGTTGAACCGATTGCTCGTGGCCATAGCCCCAATGGCGGGCGAGGGGCGGAGGCGGTTTTCCGGCAAGGGCGGATGACGGCTTCCTATGTGCATTTTTATTTCCCGTCCAATCCCAGGGCGATTGCCGCGCTGTTTGCGCCTGACCTTGAGGCCGCCTTCGCGAGCAAGCCCGCTCCCACATTTGATCACCTGAACCCTGTGGGAGCGAGCTTGCTCGCGAAAAGGCCATGACCGACAACGCTTTCTCCCTGGCCGAACGCGACGCGGTCTACCGCGCCATCGCCGAGCGCCGCGACATGCGCCATTTCAGCGGCGGCACGGTAGAGCCGGCCCTGTTGCGCCGTCTGCTGGAAGCCGCGCACCAGGCCCCGAGCGTCGGCCTGATGCAGCCGTGGCGATTCATCCGCATCAGCGACCGCGCCTTGCGTGGGCAGATCCGCCAACTGGTGGAGCAGGAACGCATTCGCACCGCCGAGGCCTTGGGCGAGCGCAGCGATGAGTTCATGACGCTCAAGGTCGAAGGCATCGACGCCTGTGCCGAAGTGCTGGTGGCGGCGTTGATGGAGGATCGCGAGCGGCACATCTTCGGTCGTCGGACGTTGCCGGAAATGGACCTGGCCTCGCTGTCCTGCGCCATCCAGAACCTGTGGCTGGCTTCCCGCGCCGAAGGGCTGGGGATGGGCTGGGTGTCATTGTTCGAACCTCAGGCCCTGGCCGACCTGCTGGGCCTGCCCGCCGGGGCCAAGCCGCTGGCGATCCTTTGCCTGGGCCCGGTGGAAGGGTTTTACCCAGCGCCGATGCTCGCCCTGGAAGGTTGGGCGCAACCGCGTCCGCTCAATGAACTGCTGTATGAAAACCGTTGGGGAGTGAGCCCATGAGCGTGGCGTTGCTCAGTGCCGCCGCGGTGGCGCTGGATGCGCTGTTGGGCGAGCCCCGGCGCTGGCATCCGCTGGTGGCGTTCGGTGGCTTTGCCGATCGCATCGAACAACGTTTCAACTCTGGCGGACGTGGCTGGCGCAGCCACGGGGTCACGGCTTGGGTGATCGCCGTGGTGCCGTTGACCTTGCTCGCCACGGCCCTGTCCTGGGCGCCGATGGTGGGCTGGCTGGTGGAGATCCTGGCGTTGTACTGTGCCCTCGGCCTGCGCAGCCTCGGCGAGCATGTCGAGCCGGTGGCGCGGGCACTGCGCAGCGGTGATCTGGAACAGGCGCGCCAGCGCGTCGGCTACCTGGTCAGTCGCGAGACGGCTGGACTGGATGAAACCGCCGTGGCCCGCGCCGCCACCGAGTCGGTGCTGGAAAACGGCAGCGACGCGGTGTTCGCCGCGTTGTTCTGGTTCGCCGTGGCCGGCACGCCCGGGGTGGTGCTGTACCGCTTGAGCAATACCCTCGACGCCATGTGGGGCTATCGCAACGAACGCTTCGAGCGCTTCGGCTGGGCGGCGGCCAAGATCGACGATGTGCTCAACTACATTCCGGCGCGCCTGGTGGCGTTGACCTACGCACTACTCGGCAAAACACGCTTGGCGCTCAAGTGCTGGCGCACCCAGGGCCCGACCTGGGACAGCCCCAACGCCGGGCCGGTGATGGCCGCCGGGGCCGGAGCGCTGGGTGTCGAGCTGGGCGGGGCGGCGGTTTACCATGGCGAACTGCACCAACGTCCGCCCTTGGGCGAAGGCGTGCCGGCGAGTGCCGATTCCATTGATCGCGGCTGGCAATTGGTCCAGCGCGGGGTATGGTTGTGGTTGCTGATTCTCTGCCTGGGAGCTGAGTTCTATGCTTGAGCACGGTGGACGCTTGCGCAACGCGGCCCGGCAATACGGCATTGCCGAGGCCGATTGGCTCGACTTGTCCAGCGGCCTCGCGCCTTGGCCGTTCGACGTTCCGGCGATTCCCCTGCGGGCTTGGGCGCGCCTGCCGGAAACCGATGATGGCTTGGAGCAGGCCGCCTGCGATTACTACGGTGCGTTGGATGTGCTGCCGGTGGCCGGTTCGCAGATGGCCATCCAGCTGTTGCCGCGCCTGCGTCGCAGCGGCAAGGTCGGCGTCTTGTCGCCGTGTTACGCCGAGCACGCCGAAGCCTGGCGCCGCAGCGGCTATATCGTGCGCGAAGTACTGGAAGCGGAAGTGGATTTCTTCCTCGACAGCCTCGATGTGCTGGTGGTGGTCAATCCGAACAACCCCACGGGCCTGAGCCTGGCGCCCGAGCGTTTGCTGGATTGGCATGCCCGCCTGGCCCAGCGCGGTGGCTGGTTGGTGGTGGATGAAGCGTTCATGGATGTCACACCGGCGCTGAGCCTGGCGGCGTACACCCATCTGGTCGGGCTGATCGTCCTGCGTTCGTTCGGCAAGTTCTTTGGCTTGGCCGGAGTTCGCCTGGGCTTTGTATTGGCCGAACGCCGCTTGCTCAAGTTGCTTGCCGAACAAGTCGGGCCGTGGGCGGTCAGCGGGCCGACCCGGGTGCTGGGCCAGGCGTGCCTGCTGGATAGCGATGCCCACGCAGCCCAGCGCCAACGCTGCGAAGCCACCAGCCAACGCCTGGCGCTGTTGCTCGAACGCCACGGCTTCAAGCCGCAGGGCGGCTGCGGATTGTTCCAATGGCTGATCACCGAACACGCCCAGGGGCTTCACGATTTCATGGCCCATCGCGGCATTCTCCTGCGCCTGTTCGTGAACACCAGCAGCCTGCGTTTCGGGTTGCCGGCCGACGACAGCGAATTCCTGCGCCTCGAACAAGCCTTTGAAGCCTACGCCAAGGACACCCCATGACCACAGTGATGGTGCAGGGCACCACCTCCGATGCCGGCAAAAGTACCTTGGTCACGGCCTTGTGCCGCTGGGTCAGGCGCCAGGGCGTGGGCGTGGTGCCGTTCAAGCCACAAAACATGGCCCTCAACAGTGCCGTGACGGCCGACGGCGGCGAAATCGGTCGGGCCCAGGCGGTGCAAGCCCAGGCGGCGGGGCTCGAACCGCACACCGACATGAACCCGGTGCTGCTCAAGCCCAACAGCGACACCGGCGCCCAGGTGATCATCCATGGTCGTGCCGTCACCACCATGAACGCCGTGGCTTATCACGATTACAAAGCCATCGCGATGCAAGCGGTGCTGGCCTCCCACGCGCGCTTGAGCGCGGCCTATCCGGTGGTGATGGTGGAAGGCGCCGGCTCGCCGGCGGAGATCAACCTGCGCGCCGGTGACATTGCCAACATGGGCTTTGCCGAGGCGGTGGACTGCCCGGTGCTGCTGATCGCCGATATCAATCGCGGCGGGGTGTTCGCCCATCTGGTCGGCACGCTGGAGTTGCTTTCCCCCAGCGAGCAGGCGCGGATAAAGGGCTTCATCATCAACCGTTTTCGTGGCGACATCGCCTTGCTGCAACCAGGCCTGGACTGGCTGGAGGCGCGCACCGGCAAACCGGTGATCGGCGTGTTGCCGTACGTCATGGATTTGCACTTGGAAGCCGAGGATGGCCTCGATCAGCGCCAGATCGACAAGGCCGAGCAGGTGCTGAAAGTGGTGGTGCCGGTCTTGCCGCGCATCAGCAACCACACCGATTTCGATCCGTTGCGCCTGCACCCTCAGGTCGACCTGCAATTCGTCGGCCCCGGCCAGCCCATCCCGCCGGCCGACCTGATCATCCTGCCTGGCTCGAAAAGCGTGCGCAGCGACCTGGCCTACCTGCGGGCCAACGGTTGGGAGACAGCGATCCATCGTCACCTGCGCTACGGCGGCAAATTGCTGGGCATCTGCGGCGGTTTGCAGATGCTTGGCCAGCAGGTCCACGATCCGCTGGGGCTGGAAGGCGCGGCGGGTTCCAGTGCCGGTCTGGGCCTGCTGGATTTCGAAACGACCCTGGAGCACGAGAAGCAACTGCGCAATGTCCGTGGGCGACTGGCCTTGGAAGCGGCCGAGGTCAGCGGCTATGAGATCCACGCGGGCGTAACCACCGGCCCGGCCCTGGAGAACGCTGCGGTGCACCTGGAAGATGGCCGTTGCGACGGCGCCCAGAGCCTCGACGGACAGGTGTTTGGCACCTACCTGCACGGGCTGTTCGAGTCGCCCCAGGCCAGCAGCGCGTTGTTGCGTTGGGCTGGGTTGGCGGATGTGCAAACGGTGGATTACCACGGCTTGCGCGAGCGGGACATCGAGCGGTTGGCGGATCTGGTGGAGCGGCATCTGGATACTGGATTGTTGCGTGAGCTCTGTGGGATCTAAGGTGTTGCTGCTGGCCTCTTCGCGAGCAAGCCCGCTCCCACAAGGACTCATTGTGTATATGAAATTTATAGTCACAACAGAACCCCTGTGGGAGCGGGCTTGCTCGCGAAGGCGTCAGTCGCCACACCGCCAATACGCCAATAAAAGGTAATGCACCATGCTGCAACTGATCCTCGGCGGCGCCCGCTCCGGCAAGAGCCGCCTGGCTGAAAAACTCGCGGCGGACACCGGCTTGCCAGTGACCTACATCGCTACCAGCCAACCCCTGGACGGCGAGATGAACCAGCGCATCGTCCAGCATCGCTCCCGGCGGCCAGCCGAATGGGCGCTGGTGGAGGAGCCCTTGGCCTTGGCCCGGGTGCTGCGGGAAAACGCCGCCCCCGAGCAATGCCTGCTGGTGGATTGCCTGACCCTGTGGCTGACCAACCTGTTGATGCTCGACGCTCCCGAGCAACTGAACACCGAGCGCGAAGCACTGTTGGACAGCCTGGCCGCGCTGCCTGGGGAGATCATTTTTGTCAGCAACGAGACCGGCATGGGTGTCGTGCCGCTGGGCGAGTTGACGCGCCGTTATGTCGATGAAGCCGGTTGGCTGCATCAAGCCTTGGCCGAACGTTGTCAGCGCGTCGTGCTGACCGTCGCTGGCCTGCCCCTGACTCTCAAAGGTACTGCGTTATGAATCATCGCTGGTGGCTGGACCCGTGCAAACCCGTCGATAAGCAAGCGTTGGAACTGGCCGCGGCCCGTCAGCAACAACTGACCAAGCCGGCCGGTTCCCTGGGGCGGTTGGAGTCGGTGGCGGTGCAACTGGCGGGTCTGCAAGGGCAGCTCAAGCCGCGCCTGGAGCTGCTGTGGATCGCGATTTTCGCCGGCGACCATGGCGTGGTTGCAGAAGGCGTATCGGCCTATCCCCAGGAGGTCACCGGGCAAATGCTGCTCAACTTCGTCAGCGGCGGCGCGGCCATCAGCGTCCTGGCGCGACAACTGGGCGCGTCCCTGGAAGTGGTCGACCTGGGCACCGTCACGCCTGCGCTGGACCTGCCCGGTGTGCGGCACCTGAACCTCGGGCCGGGCACGGCGAATTTCGCCCAGGGCCCGGCAATGACGGTGAAACAGGGCGAGCAAGCCTTGCACGCCGGGCGCGACAGTGTGCTGCGTGCCGTCGCGGCCGGGACGCAATTGTTCATCGGCGGCGAGATGGGCATCGGCAACACCACCGCCGCCAGCGCCCTGGCCTGCGCCTTGCTCGAATGCCCGGTGGCGCATCTGGTCGGGCCGGGCACGGGATTGGACGCCGCGGGTGTCAGCCGCAAGGCCCAGGTGATCGAGCGGGCCCTGGCGTTGCACGCTGCCCAGGGTCACGACCCGTTGCAGACGTTGTTCAACCTCGGCGGTTTTGAAATCGCCGCGTTGGTCGGCGCGTACCTGGCCTGTGCCCAGCAAGGCGTTACCGTGCTGGTGGACGGCTTCATCTGCAGCGTCGCGGCCCTGGTGGCGGTGCGCCTCAATCCTGAATGCCGGCCATGGCTGCTGTTCGGTCATCGCGGCGCCGAACCGGGCCATCGTCACGTGCTGGAAACCCTCGGCGCCGAACCGCTGCTGGATCTCGGCCTGCGCTTGGGCGAGGGCAGTGGCGCGGCGCTGGCGGTGCCGCTGTTGCGCCTGGCGTGTGATCTGCACGGGCAGATGGCGACGTTTGCCGAAGCGGCCGTGGCGGACCGCCCGGCATGACCCTGCGCCTGGACCTGCTGCGTCACGGCGAAACCGAACTGGGCGGCGGCTTGCGCGGCAGCCTCGACGATGCCTTGACGACCAGGGGCTGGGAGCAGATGCACACAGCCGTCGCTCAAGGCGGACCCTGGGATCGCCTGGTCAGCTCACCCTTGCAGCGCTGCGCCCGTTTCGCCGAGCAACTCGGCGCCCGGCTCAACGTGCCGGTGCACTTGGACAAAGACCTGCAAGAGCTGCATTTTGGCGCCTGGGAAGGTCGCAGTGCAGCGGCGTTGATGGACACTGACGCCGAGGCGCTGGGCCAGTTCTGGGCCGATCCCTATGCCTTCACGCCCCCCGAAGGCGAGCCGGTGCAGGCGTTTGCCAGCCGCGTCCTGGCGGCGGTCGAACGCCTGCACGCGGCCTATGGCGGTCAGCGGGTCTTGCTGGTCAGCCATGGCGGCGTCATGCGCCTGCTGCTGGCCCAGGCCCGCGGCCTGCCTCGCGAGCAATTGCTCAATGTCGAAGTCGCCCATGGCGCGCTGTTCGCTCTTCAGGTGGCATCCGGTCCCGCACTGAACGAGGTGGGTTAGGCATGCTGCCATTCTGGATCGCCCTGCAATTTCTCAGCAGCCTGCCGGTGCGATTGCCGGGCATGCCCGAACCTGAACAGCTGGGCCGTTCCTTGCTGTTCTACCCCTTGGTGGGCTTGTTGTTCGGCGGCCTGCTTTGGCTGCTCAACGCACTGCTGACCGGCGTACCGCCACTGCTTCACGCCGCGTTGCTGCTGACTGCATGGGTGCTGCTCAGCGGCGGCCTGCACCTCGATGGCCTGGCCGACAGCGCCGACGCCTGGCTCGGCGGCTTCGGTGATCGCGAGCGCACGCTGTTGATCATGAAGGACCCGCGCAGCGGGCCGATTGCGGTGATCACTCTGGTGTTGGTGCTGTTGCTCAAGTTCGTCGCGTTGCTGGCGCTGATAGAGCAGGGCCAAAGTCTGGCTTTGCTCATCATCCCAGTGCTGGGGCGCGGGGCGTTGCTTGGGTTGTTTCTTACCACGCCTTATGTGCGTGCTGGTGGGTTGGGGCAGGCGTTGGCTGATCATCTGCCGCGGCGCGCTGGGTGGCAGGTGTTAGCCGGTTGTGCGCTGGGCTGCGTGCTGGTGACTGGGTGGAACGGGATACTCGCGCTGGTGATTGCCTTGGGAGTGCTTGTTGGCTTGCGGCGGATGATGGTGCGCAGGTTGGGGGGCTGCACCGGGGATACAGCCGGGGCGTTGCTTGAACTGTTGGAAGTGGCGGTGTTGGTAGGGTTGGTTTCGGCCTGATTTAATCAAACCACCTGTCAACTCTGACAGTATCGGTGATCGCCAATAGAGTTTTAAATCATTGCCAGGCCCTTAGCGGCCATCCAATACCTACGAAGTGTCTGCGGACTGTTTTCTCGATCAGGTGGCTGAATTTATTCACGGCCAGGGCTCGCCCGTGGCTGGACATGATTCGACTCACGCGCGAGGGCAGGGCGATGACCAAGCTATACAGAACACGTCAGGGTGAGGAAAACCGAGACGCCTACACCCGGGCGCGCAGGGAACCCAAACTTGTGGGGGAGATGACAGCGCCCGGTGTTCTTGATGCGTTGCCTGGTGATCCGGATGGGTTGCTCCTCAGGAGAACGCTCGATGCCCCGATACGCATTGAAATTCCCATCTTTGACCTGGGGGACAACCCTGCCTTTCCCAGTTCCGTGTATTTCCAGTGGCGGCGGGAAAATAATGAAGAATACGAAACGATCAGCGACCCTGTTGAACTCAGGCCTGACGGGTCCGTCACTTTTCCTGTTCCCCAGCAAATCGAGATGGAGCATTTCGACGATCAGGAAGGGCAGTTCCTGTTGCGTTACCGTGCCACGCTCTGGGCCGGCAACGAGGATTATTCCTTAGATACTCGAGTCCGCCTGGATCGAACCGGGCCCTATCTGCATTTGCAGGACCCCCATGATATCCCACCCGTGGCAGTGCTGACTTCCAACCCCATCACCGATGCGACCTTGGACGCTGAGAATGGGGTGGAGATTGAGATTCCGGATTTCCAAGACCCGGACAGGGATCGAATCAGCGTAGCAGTCGGTTGGACCAAGGAAGTACCCGACCCCTCAGAACCTATCGTTCCTGACATTCTGCTTCCGTTGCCTCCGAGCCGAAAAGTGACGGTTCCCAGGGACAAGGTCGAATCCCTTCGTTCCGGCACCCATTACGTGACTTATGTACTGATCGACCCGGCACAGAATGTCAGCAAGCCATCGCGGGTACGGGACGTGCCCGTGGCCCTGGGGGGGTTGCCCACCAATCTTCACCCACACAGCGTACCGCTGGCGGACGATGGGCTGATCAATCGCGCCGACGCCAGTTATGGCGTGACGGTTGATTTCCGGCGCTACGACAACCCTCAGCCCGAGGACCAGATAGTCGTCGAGTGGGGGGGCACGACCCTGCAGCCCTTTCCGGTGGGTGAGGTTCCGCCAGACACCTTTAGGATCCCGGTGTCCTGGAACCGTTTGAAACAGGAATACGACTTCATTGCCCAGGGCGTGCAGACCGTTACCGTGGGTTATCGGGTCGAGCGCGCGCCACAGGTAGTCTTCCGGCCCACCCCGGCCACCATCGACGTCGATGTGGATTTCTCCATCACCGGGCCTGTCGAACCGGGTGACCCCGATCCAAATCCGGTCAACCCCTTGCTGGACAAGGTCAAGATCATCAGCAGCACCGATGCCGAAGATGAATTGACCGAGGCGGATTTCAACCGGCCGGCCAGAGCCCGGTTCAGGGCACCTTATCCAATAGTCGCCGGCGATACCTTCATCCTGTATTGGAAAGGCGTCGCGGTGGCCCATAAGTATGTGGCCGATGGCTCGGAACGGCCTGGTGCTGAAATCATCATCAATATCACCTGGGGTGAAATTGAGGACGGCGGTACAAATACCAAGCTGCCGGTGTATTACGCCATGACGCATCCCGACTCACCGAATAACGAGCACGAGTCGGTGACAACGGATGTCTGGGTCCATGCGGTTCCGATTGTGCTCAGCGAGCCGGCATTTACTGATATAGGTAACAGTCCTGTGCTTAATTGCAGCCACTTGCGCAGCGTGGGTGGGGTGGTGGGGTATAGGATAAAAGTCTCGCCTTCGCCCTTCCTGGTTACAGGCGAAGACATCACGCTACGCTGGAGGCCTTTCGAGGCCGATGGAACGACGCCTATCAGCGTAGCGGACAAGACTTCAACCATTCCCATTCCAGAAGGCGCGGCGACAGCAGGTCTCGACTGGTTCGTCGAGTATGACGCACATGTCTTGCCAACGGACCCTGGTTCAGGTACCAGACACGCCCAAATAGAAGTCGATTACACCATCCCCATCAATGGTTCGCCGGAACCTTCTATTAAACTGCGCAAAACCATGTCCATCGCGCTGGGTTCGGATGGTGCAACCTGCGACCTGGATATCGTTGTTCCGGCACCATGAAACCATCGTTCGCCCAGGATTGGGACGGCCAGTCCTGGGCGTCGGTGAGCTCCTGGGGGGAGGGAAGACGGTTAAGGAATAATCCCTGCGACAACAGGAATTTTCCTACATAGCGAATGGAGGTCAATCTGTAGTCTTCGGCACCTCTTCAGTAGTGCCGTCCAAGGTTATGGGGATTTACCTGCGGCGCTGGTGTTAAACCGGAATTTCTATACGGTACTTTCCATGACGTATGTAAAAACCTTTGCCCTGCGCCCCCTGACCCAGGCGCTGAAGCTTCTTTCCATCACGCCTTTGCTGGTGCTCAGCCCACAGACCCTCGCGCGGGTCATCGATGGCGGCCCTCCCGTGGTCATCGATGGCGGCCCTCCCGTGGTCATCGATGGCAGTACCGCGCCGGACAGCTACACCCTGCGCAACGAAGCCGAGTTGACAGCCAACGGCGCGTCCACTCGCGAAATCCTGGTGCAAAGTGGTTCCCAACTCAACCTGAACGGTTCAGCCGTCAACGCTAGCGGGATAGTCGAAGGCGTGCGCTTGTTGGAAAGCAAGGCAACCATCAACGGCAGCGCCATCACCAGCAACCGTACAGGCCTGCTCCTGACATACCAGGCGGGTTCTTCCATCGGTGCCGAGGCCATCGTTGCCGACAGCTCGATTACCGGTGGCACCCGTGGCGTGACCCTTGCCAGCCTGGGCGTGCTGGATCTGTCACGTTCGACCGTCACCGCGACCGACGGCAGCGGTATCGGCCTGCAAATGACCGAAGCTTCGGTGATAGCACGGGCCAGCACCATCAGCGGTGGCCAGAATGGCATCCTGATGATGTCCAGTGGCAGTGGCCCGGCCGGGGCGTCGCGCACCCTGGAGCTCGACGGCACCGATGTCGAAGGTTTGACCGGTGCAGCCATCAGTGTCATCGACCCCGGTGCAACGTCGGTGCCGGCAGACATCCTGATCAGGAATGGTTCGACCCTGACCGGGGGCAACGGCGTATTGCTGGAGGTACAGGGCGGGGCCAGCGCCAACGCCACCGTGGACAACAGCGATCTGGTGGGCGATGTGATCGTCGACGCCGGCAGCACGGCCAACCTCACCTTGCAGAACTTCGCGACCCTGACTGGGCGCCTGCAGAATGTCGAGACCCTGGACCTCAACAGCCAGGGCAAGTGGATCATGGTCGAGGACGGCCAACTGAACAACCTGAACATGGGCGGTGGTTCGGTGCAGTTCGGTCAGTCGAATGAATACCTGCGCCTGTCGGTGGCCAACCTCAGCGGCAATGGCAACTTCATCATGCACACCGACTTTGCCAGCGGGCAGACTGACTTCCTCGAGGTCACCGGCACCGCCACCGGCAGCCATACCCTGGACATCGCCAGCAGCGGCGCCGATCCGCTTTCCGACAAACAGATCCATGTGGTGCACACCGCCGGCGGCGATGCTGCGTTCTCGCTGCTCAACGGGCGGGTCGACCTCGGTACCTACTCCTATGACTTGCAGCAGGTGGGTGCCAATGACTGGTACCTGGACGCCGCCAGCAAGGTGATCAGCCCGGGCACTGCCTCGGTGCTGGCGCTGTTCGATGCCTCGCGCTCGGCCTGGTACGGCGAGCTGAGCACCCTGCGTACCCGGATGGGTGAAGTGCGCATGAACAGCGGCCAGGCCGGCGGCTGGATCCGCACCTATGGCAATCGTTTCGATGTTTCGGCCGAATCCGGCATGGCCTACAAACAGACCCAGCACGGCCTGTCCCTGGGGGTCGATACGCCGGTCCCGGCGTTGGGCGATGGTCAATGGGTGATCGGCCTGCTGGGTGGCTACAGCCGTTCCGACTTGCAGATCAAGCACGGCACCTCCGGCGAGGTGGACAGCTTCTATGTCGGTACCTATGCCACCTGGCTGGATGCCGACAGCGGTTACTACTTCGATGGCGTGCTCAAGCTGAACCGCTTCCAGAACGAATCCAAGGTGGCCCTCAGCGATGGCGCCAAGGCCAAGGGCAGCTACGACACCCATGGCGTGGGCACCACGCTGGAGTTTGGCCGGCATATCAAGCTCGACGACGGTTACTTCGTCGAACCTTTTGTCCAGGCGGCCGCGCTGGTGGTGCAAGGCAAGGACTACTCGCTGGATAACGGCATGACCGCCGAGGGTCGCCGCAGTCATTCGCTGCTGGGCACGGCGGGTGCCACGGTGGGCCGGGATATCGACCTGGGCGGCGGGCAGATTCTCCAACCGTACCTGAAGGCGGCCCTGGTGCATGAGTTTGCGAAGGAGAACGAGGTCAAGGTCAACAACACCCGTTTCGACAACGACCTGTCCGGTTCGCGCCTGGCCTTGGGTGGCGGGGTGGCGATGAAGGTCACGGACAAGGTCCGGTTACATGCCGACCTCGACTACAGCCATGGCGACAAGATCAAGCAACCCTGGGGCGTCAACCTCGGCGCATCTTATGCCTGGTGATCTATCGAAATAACGACAAAGGGCTGGTTATTCCAGCCCTTTGTCGTTTTTGCACACCGGGTTCCAAACGGGTTGTCAACCTAGCAGTTCTATCAGTACTCAAGTTGCAGAGTGCGGTGTTAAATGCTCGTTATTACGTCGGGGCTGATGGATGAAGTTGATAGTTCATTGGCATGTTTGTTCCTGCTTGAAGGAGTATCGCCATGACTGATGACAACTCTCCACGCCGCCTACTGCGTAAGCCGATTGTTTCAGTACTGCTGCCCGATAGTTCCGATTGGGACGAAACCGGATTGTTGCCGGTTGAGTATGTGGGTAATCCCTTGCGGGTTGAAATTCCACCTTGGATCGATTCACCGCAAAGCTCCGGTCTGAAGTCGTATCTACGGGTTTACTGGGATAACCTGCCCCGTCCCGTTTATGAAAAGGAATGGACATCGACTGACTGGGGGAGTGGAAACAGTCCTCCGCCTGCCGATCTGTTTTTCGATCTTGAGGCACGGCATGTTGTTCATGGTATCCATGACCTGCGGTACGACGTGACGCTTTTTCTCGGCAATTATGACCCCTCTGAACATCTGACGGTCACCATCGATGAAATCCCCCCCAACCTCGGCAGCGATCCCAGGCTGGTCTTCGACACCACCGAGGTGACCAACCAGTACCTGGACAACAACGATGACAAGTTGATGGGGGATGTGCCGCCGTATGCGGGTGGCGCCCCAGGCGATGTCATCACCTGGTACTGGAGCCAAGTTGCGTTTCCGGTGAACCCGGCGGATAAAGTCGATTCACGCACGTTGTTTCGTGGCGAAAGTGGCCAGCCGCTGCCGCTGGAGTTCCCGGGCACGTTCATTCGTAACAGTAACAATGGCGAGCGTTTTGCGTATTACCAGATCAGCGACCGCGCCGGTAATGTCTCCACCTCTCGCGAGGTGCGCCTGAATGTGAACATCCGGCCGCCTACGCCACGGCGTTTTCCCACCGTGAAGGAGGCGAGCAGTACCCCGTCGGGCACGGGCACGTTGAATCCATTCAACGGTGGCTCAGGGGTGACCGTGGTGGTGGAAGCCTCGGAGGTCGATCCCCACGAAGACGTCATCGTGGACTTTGTCGGCCTGGGCGGCGAGGACGGTGTCGGCTCCATCACGGGCGTGCGACCCATCACTGCCGGCGGGCTGGAGTTCGCCATCCCTGCGGCTGTCGTGGCGGCGAACATTCCGGTGGACAGCTCCGACTTGCGCAAGGTCGAAACCTATTACTGGCCCGGTACTTCCCCGCAGCATTCGGCGATTTATACCCTGCGCATCAACCCGTTCGCCGTCGGGGCGCTGGGGCAGGTGCATTGCCGCCAGGCGCAGGTGGGCTCGCCGGCGACTCTTTCCAAATCGGGTGTTCCGCCAGAGGGCGCGGACCTGGAAATTGCCAGGTGGATCTACCAGGCCCGGGGCCAGCGGATGAACGTGTGGGCCATCGCGGAAGGCGTGCGCACCGATTTCCAACGCGGGGTCCCGCATGGTTTCGATGGGACATTCAGCATGAAGATCGCGAAGGATTATGTGGATAGGCTGGCGCTTGATTCCATGTTTACGCTTTATGCGGGGGTGAGTTTTGATGGGGGGGAGAGTTATATTGAGTTCAGGAGTTTGGCGTTGAAAGTTGTGGCTTAAAAACGTCTGGGACTACCCGGTAGCGAACCTACCGGGTTTTTCAATGGTGCCATTGTATCGCTAGCTCTTTGAATAAAATCTAGTCAAGATCTCTAATCAAGGTTCCGTCCTTCGATACCTTGGCGCTAAATGACTTGACATTAAGTTTACCGTCAGTGACTTCGGATAGGACAGCATGCCACTTTCCGTCCCTGCCGTGTCTCACCTCCATATTTGCTCCGGAAAGCTCTGTTGCATCTGAAATGCCTTCCTCACCAGCGCGATTCCCCCCGGTCTGGACGTCATTTAGACTTTGGGGTCGATTTAGCTTGTTGGGTTTCGGTGGTGGAACAGGTTTTGGGCCGGATCCCGGGTAATCGGGGGGCGGTATGTAGGGAAGGGAATCTGCTCTTTTGCGTGCTGGTTGCGCGGAATCAGAGACCTGTTTAGGGGCGGTTTTTTTGACGCGATTGCGTACTAGCCCATTGCTTCCTAACCCTTCGGCGGCTGGGGCCGCCTCTCTGGTAGCAACATTGGCATTTCGCGTATTGAGCTGCGAATTGATATCACCGAAGCTTTTTTTGAGTTGGGTGTGCCAACTCTTCTGGGCGGCAATCTTCGCAGCAGCCTTTGCCGCCTGCCAGAGCCCAAAGAGACCAAACGCAACATCCACGCCGCCCGAAATCACCGAACTCATTGCCTTTTTTTCGCGATCTCGCAACCTTGTAGCGTGGGTAGCCATGATCCCTTCATACACACCATAGACACCCGTACCAACCCCCACCAAAGTGAAAGTACTCGTAACCCCTATCGCCAGCGCCCCAACCGGAGGCGCAATGACCACCGCCGCGATCGACAACGCAATACCAATCGCCGACAGCGCCGCGCCCAGCGCGCCCAGCCAGTTCACGCCGCGATTGGCATGCCCGGTGGGGTCGACGAAGTTGATCGGGTCGCCCGCCGTGTACATGTAGGGGTTGATCCCTCCGGCATCGAACGGGCTCAGCGAGTCCGGGCTGTGGAAGCACATCAGCGTCGGGTTGTAGGCGCGGTAGCCGCGGCCCAGCAGATACCAGCCACTGGTTTCATCGCGGACTTCGCCGTTGAAGCCCAGCAGGCATTGCAGGTCATCCTGCGGACGGCGCTCACCATAGGCGCCATATACGGCCTTGCGCAACTCATCCTGGCTGCTCTCGCCCAGCACGCTGTTTTTCGCATCGGTCAGCAGCAGCAGGGTTCGCTCGGGATCGTCCTGTTGCTGCTGGCCCAAGGGTTGGCCGTCGATTCCCAGATAATGGATCTTCCTGTCGCCTTGTTCGGTCCGGGTCAGGCTGTCGTCATCGTAGAAGCGTAAGGTTTCCTCGTCCGCCTCGCGGGTGACGCCGAACAAATGGTCGTGGGCGTCGTAGCGGTATTGGCTGACGGTCTTGCCGTCGCTGTCGGTGACGCGCAACAAACGACCCTGGCTGTCATACGTCAGGCGCTGGCCGTTTTCGTCGTGCAACAGGTTGCCATCCTCGTCGTAGTCGAGCTCGATGCTGTCCGGATAGTCGGGGTGCTTGTGGGTAATCCTGACCAATTGGCAGTGATCGTCATCGGCAAAAGTGCGCACGGTTTCGTCGCGGCTGCCGTCGGCGAACAGCGTGTAAACCTCGGTGATATTGTCCAGCGCATCGAAGGCGAACAGCTGTTCACAAATCCCGTTGCCGTAGCGGTCTTGGGGCAGTTGGCTGCCTTCGCAGTTGTACTGCACCAGCCGTCCGCGCGGGTCGTAGCCGAAGGTTTCGAGCAGTTCGGTTTCATCGCCCTGTTGCCGATGACGGCTGTGCAGCTTGCTGTCGGCCCGGTAGACCTGGATGATCGTTTGCTGCGGGTGACCACTGCTCAGGTTTATCTGGCGGAGTATCTCGCGGCCCTGGTCGTCGAAGCTCAGCCGGGTTTCCAGTGACTGCCGGGTATGGGTGTTCTGCGTGGTGATCAGGCTGATCTGGCCGAGGCTGTCGTATTCGAAAGCCGCGTGGATCTGGCCCTGGGTCACGCTCTTGAGCCGGGCCTTTTCGTCATAGTCATAGGTGCAAAGCAGGCCATTGTCGTTGGTGCGGGTCAGGGGGCGGCCGTTCAACGTATGGGTGTAGTGGCTTTGCCATTGTTTGCCCGAGCGCTTCTCGGTCCAGCTCTCGCGTCGCAGCTGGCCGGTGGAGCTGTAGTCGAAGCTGTGCTGGCCCTGAGTGTTTTCCGAAAGCGTGAGTTGCGCACTCTGCTGGTCGTAGTTAAAGCTCGACTGCTCGTCCGGGGCGATGCTGGCGACCGGTGCGCCGGTCAGTCCCAACTGGTACTCGTAGCTGATGGATTGGTTGCTGGCGGTGATCCGGGTATCCACCTGGAGTTGTCCGCCTTTGTACTGGAACTGTTGCAGGCGCGGGCCGACTTTCAGTGTGGTCTGGCGATCCAGCCCGTCGAAGGTCTGCGAGCCGACGCAGGTGCTCGTCTCATTGGCGACCACCTCAAGCTTGATGGGTAACTCATCGGCGCTGTGACGGGCGTACGTGCGATGGATTTCACTGTAGTCGGGCAATGTGGTGGCCTGCACCCGGCCGTACAGGTCGTAGGTGAAACGGGTGGATTCGCCCATCGGGTCGATCTGCTCGACACAATTGCCCAACCCGTCATAGAAAAACTGCATTTCGCTGACCGTCTTGCCCGCTGTGTCCAGCGCCTCGACTTTGTCTTCCTTGCCGAAGCGATTGAGCGTCGAGCGGGTCTTGCCCGTTATTTTCACCGGCGTGGCAACGCTCTCGCTCCAACTGCGCAGGGTTTGTGTGGGCGGGTCGTTTTCAGTGACATGCGCCACGCCATCGCTGCCGATGACCTTGTATTGCTCGCCCCAGGCGTCGTACTCGTAGCGGCTGGTCAGGGCAATATTCTTGCTGCCTTCCCAATCGATGTCGGTCTCGCTGGCCAGTTGTCCGAGGGCGTTGTAGGTCGCCCGGTAGGTATCTCGCAAGGCATCGGGTTCGCCGCCCATGGCATCGGCATCCTGACGCTGCACTTTCAATACGCGGTTCAAGCCATCCAGCCAGGTAATGGTTTCGACGCCCTTGGCATCCTTGGCCCACTGCTGCGCCTGTTGCTCCGGTGCATGGGTCAACGTGTAGCTGTAGGTGCGCTTGGCGTGGTAGGCGGTTTCCGGCGCCACGCTCTCCTCGATAACCCGGCCCAGGCGATCGTATTGGTAGACGATCTCGGTGCCGACATCATCGGTGCTGAGCAGTCTGGCGCCATTGAGCAGCGAGTGTTCTTCGATGATCGTTTTGCGGATTGGCGCACGGGGTTGGTCGTCATAGCCGACCAGGGTGGTTTCGGTGCGCATGACCATGGCCCCGGTACGGGCGCTGCGGGTCATGCTGTAGGTGTATTCGGTGGTGGTCAGGGTATCGTCCTGGCCGTGCAGCGTTTGCCGCATTTTGCTGAGCAACCCGTGCTGGCGGGGATCATCGGGGTTGACCAGATACTCATGGGCGATACGGCGCAACTCGGTCTGTGGTTGGTCGTCCACCACCTGGAACAGGGTCTCGTCGCTCAAGGCCAGCCAACGGTCGCTGCCGGCGAGCCCGGGGTATTCAACGTAGCGATAGCAGGTTTGCAAAACAGGCGCATCACCGTATTCGGAAGCTGCCGGCGTGACGGTCTTGCTCTTGATATTGCGCACGAACCCGTGCGGATCGGCCGGGCAGTCAGCCTCGCCCAAGGCGCTGTACCAGGCGTTGGTTTCGGTCACGCCATTGGCATTGACCTGCACCAGCAGGTTGCCGAAATCATCGTAGGTGCTGGTCGTCACTTCACTGTGCCGGGGCACGGTGGCGGCGGCATTGCGCCAGGTCTGGGTCAGGCGCTTGGGCAACTGGAAGTAGGTCGGTTGGTCCTTGAAGTCATCCAGCGGGTCGCCGTAATACTCGGTCTCGGTCACCAGCAGGGAATCGTCCTTGCCCGGTGCGCTGGCTTTTTGCGAAGTCTCTTCAAGCACCTGCAGATGAAACCGGTTGAACACCCGGCGGGTGGTTCGTATCGGTTTCTGGGCCAGGGCGTCCCAGAGAATCTCGCTGGTTTCATAGCGATAGCCCCGGACCACGCCATCGCGATACAGGTTATCCAGGCCATTATTGGTCCAGGTGACACCACTGCCATAACCGAGAAAGTTGTTGCCGGTGCGATCGTACTCATAATGCGTTTCGATGATCGGTTGCCCGAATCCCGGATCGATCTTGTGCCAGTGGACCCGTGGCAGCGTACGGTCGAGCACGCCTGGGAAGGAATGCGGTGTGCCTGAATAGCTGACGGTTTCATGGCCGCCAGCGGGGGTACGGACCTCCTTGAGCAGGGTCAGGCCGCTCAGGGAAATGTATTCGAAACGCCAGGACGCCAGATCGTCGGTGGGCAGCACCACGCTTTTGGTTTCGCCGCCGAGGATATTCAGCACGAACAGGGCTTCCAACGCGGTGTCGGGATACAGCTTCACCTCCAGGATGTTGGCGCTGCGTTCCAGCCTGAGCAGCTCGGTACGGTCGGCATTGCGGATTTTGTTCAGCAGTGGCTGGGTACCGAAGGCTGTGTATTCCAGGGTCACGCTATGACCCTGGGGCGAGAGCATTTCCACCGGCATCGCGACCTGGCCCTGGCCCACCTGGAGGATTTCCACCAACCCGGATTTATGCACGACCTTGTAGCGTTGATCCCCCAGGTCGTGGAAGTGAAAGGTATCGAGTTTCTTTTCCGGGATCTCCATGCCATCGGGCCCGGGATCGACCTTGAAGGTTTCTCCGGAATACAGGGAAAGTATCCGGCTGTGCGGGTTGTACTGGGACAGTTGCAGGTCCCAACCTTTGCCAAAGCCACTGTCGCTGGTGTTGAGCGCATTGAAATTCAGTTGCAGCGGTACGACTGGGCCACAGAGGTTATTGGCCTTGAGTTCGGGCAGGGAGATGGCGCAAGTGTATTGTCCGGTGCGAGGGTCGACCTGGCTGAGGATGAAGTTCATGAAGTTGAAGGCGTTGGAGGGCACGGAGGTGGCGGTGGTCATGGGGGTGGTCCTCGGTGTGCGCGGTGATGGGGCTGCCTGTTGAAAGTGTTTGGATTAGTTAGCGGGTTGTGAGCGTTCGATGTAGACGCAACTGAGGCGCTCGTTGAGGTTCTTACTGGCTAGATCAGAACCTACAAAAACGCCGTCGGCTTCAACGCGCAAATTCTTCCCGCCGATCAGCTCTCCCGGGCGCAGGGTTCGCAATGAGTCGATGGACTGTGTCACGGCGCTGTGAGGAGTCCAGTCAGTGGGTTGCTTGACGGTCTTCAACAGGAAGAAAAAATTACTCGGGACTTTTCCATTAGAGCAGGACTCATTTTCAAAGAACTGAATCAATGTTGCCGAGGGCACATTTTCCAGCCAGAAAGTTGAAACCATATTATTTTCACAGTATTGATTCGGTCGGCTGAAATCCGCTGTCAGGGTTGTTTCAGGGATTGCCAGAATGCACTTTTCTTCGCCTTTGTCATTATTAAAGTGAATGCTCCCGAAAGCATTTTTTGTGGTATTACCCCGGTCGGGTGCCACGCACGAAATAGTGCCGAGAGCACTGACACTGATAAGCGTCATCCAGGCACAAGTTCTCAACATCGATTTAAGCGAGTTCATGGTCGGATACCTCTCTTTAAATTGACCGAGGCTGTTTAGAAGGGGCGGCTGCACAGTTACCTTCTGGTCGAATCTAGCACTCACAAGAACCTTTGGAACCTAGTAGTTCTGCTAGTACCCAGCCAGATTGGCCAAGCGTATAAATAAAAAAAACTCAGGTATTAGCACGGGCAATTGTCCGGCTATCGGCATTGATTTGAAGGGTGGCAATATGACTACAAGCCATATCAAAGACGGAAAAAAAAGGCCGACCAAACCTCGTCAGGATGGCCTGCTACCCGCGCCGCAAATCAAGGAATCCCACGACCAGCACCTGGATGCCGACAAGATCGATGGCAGCATGACCCTCGCGGTCGTGCCCTATCCCGGCATGGCCAACGGTGATGTGGTCCGCTTGTTCTGGGTGGGGACCCGTGCCGATGGGATCGCTGGCCCTCCGGTCAATCTGCCAGCCAAGACCTTGAGCGATAGTGATACCGACCCGAGCAACAACCCCGGCTCGGTGCTGACCTGGACCGTGTTGAAATCTAATGCCGCGGCGGTGCGCGGCGGCACTATCGCCCTGCGCTATCAGGTCGATTACGCGTCCCCCTCGCAGCCCGATGACGAATCGGTGGAACGCACGATCCTGGTCACGCCACCCAGCACACCCGAACTGCCAGCGGCGACTGTCAAGGACCTGACCGGCAGCGTGATCAATCCCATCCAGTTCCCCGAAGGGATCCGGGTGGTGGTGGCGCCTTACCCGGGGATCCTCGCGGGTGACGATTTGCTGGTCTACGGCACACGCACCGGGTTGGGCAGTGGGCAGAACAAAAACACGGTCCAGTATTTGCGCATCGACCAGGCGATGATCGACAGCGGCCGGATCGAGGTGCCGATGCCGCTTCAGTGGCTGCTCGACAATCAGGGCGGCGCCGTCAGCCTGCGCTATCAGTATGCCCGTGACGATGCCGCCGGATCCGGCGAAACCCTGGAACTGACGATTCGCGAACCGCTGGTATTGCCGACACCCACGGTCGACAACAGCGTGGTCACCGAGGGCCGTGACGAGTTGAACCCGATCACCGCCATCAATGGTGCCTTCATCAGCATCCCGCCGAGCGCGACCATCGGTGACGATGACTCGGTCATCGCCCATTGGAAAGGCTTTGGGGCCGAGGGCTCGTATGACGCGGTGGATCCTGCCCAGACCAACCCATTGAAATTCAAGGTGCCTTCGACGGCCTTGCCGCCGAACTTCGGCAAGACGGTGGAAGTGACGTATAGCGTCTCCGGCCAGGAGGCCCAGCCCCCGTTGCAGTTGTTCGTGCGTGAGCTGACCAGCCATCCGGCGATTACCTGCGAAGGCGCCCAGGTCGGCTCGCCGGCGACCCTGAGATTGTCCGCTATTCCCCCCGGCGGTGCGTTGTTGAGCCTGGGGCTTTGGTCGTTCATTTCAACGGCCCAAAGCGTGCGCCTGTGGTTGACCTCCAGCGCCATTGCCGAGCGCGACATCATTGCCGTGCGCCAGGTCCTGCCCGCCGAGACGACTTCGGGAGTCACGGCGCGCCTGACGACCACGCACCTGGCAGGAATCCCGGTTAATTCACTGTTCACTCTGCGTGCGAGCGTCAGTTTCGATGGCGGGCACTCGACTGTGGTGTTCAAGAATCCGCTGCAGTTGAAGTTATTGGATTGATTACCCATCCGTGCTCTTCATGGGCACAGGGACGATTGAATCATGAGCAAAATGTCGTTGACGAGTCTGATCGCCAAAATGCATGGCAGGACCTTGACCTGCGGGTGGGATGCGTTGGTGCTTTACGATCAACGCAAGACCAATGAGTTGTTGATGCAGCTGTATATCGAGCGGGTCAATAGCGAAAATGGCTATATCGAGCCCATGTCAATGGTCGCCCCTTGGGGCGAGGATGCCTACAAGGAATATATACATGACCTTAAGCTGAGCGCACCTCGCCTGTCGTTTGAAAATGCCGATCCCAAATTGGCGGCCAAGGCGCGGCTGACCATGGACATGATCGGTGGCATGATCGTCAGCGCCAAGAAGCCTCCTGGCGGGCCTTTTTACATATCGAAGTTACTCAAGATATTACCCGTCGGTGGTCCGCAACTGTGGATGGACCAACCCGTGACCAAGGCTGTGGTCAATGGGCTTGGGGATGTGCTGATCGACTTGGCGAAAGCCGATAACTTCAACGCAAACTTTGTGCTTGGCAAGCTTTCGATGGAAGAGGTCGGCAGTCGTTTCCAGTATTATTTTGAGGAGAATATTCCCGCCGAGATGAAGGTGTTTCCCCTCGGTCGTCTGGATGGCCAACTGAATGGCGTATTGACCCCGCAAAACTTTGAAGTGAGGTTGACCAAGTCCACTCCCACGGCCGTGATGGGCGACGAGCGATACGGCGAGGGCGCGGTGATGCTGTTTATTACTTTGAAGGGGGGACGCGATAGCAGCCGTTTTCCTGACGCGCAGGCGCCTTATTTGATACCGGCGGACGGCGGTGCCGCAAAATATACCGGCACTCTGATTTTGTCGAGCAAGGTCTTTGCTGAGTCAATTTTAAAACCTGCTCTGGAAAATTCCATCGGGAAAGACTTGGTATTGGCGGTTGTCAGTCAAGGCCAGGATTCTGCTTCAATGCCGCAGGCGATCTCTGGTGGAAGTAACATTGGTTTTGATACGGCGACGTATCCCTATTGGAGTGCGTCAAATCAAAACATTGGTTTTATCAACAGCAAGCTGGAACCGTTTGCTTATCAGTTCAAATGGTTGCCCGCCGTTCCCAGTGGCTTGAATGTTTTTTATGGTGCAAAGGGGAACGTTTATATTCAGTGGCTCGGTTCCGTTTCAGGGCAATGTAAGGTACCTGCCAGAAACCCAACGTATAACTTTGGCTATCAGTGCAGTCATACGCTGGAGATAGCGCTTGAAGCCGGTATAGATCCGGTAAGCAGTCACGTGGAGTTGGGCAATCCAGTCGCTGAGGTACTACGTATCCAGACCACGTTCAACGGGAGTGCCGGCCACTATTGGAATCAGGACGGTGAGTCCGAGACCAGAAGGCATATCGACGAAAGAGTCCGCTCGGTTATTGTCGGTGTGGTCGATAAAATCCAAATACCGTCAATCGACACCTTTACGCTGAGAAACCTTTTGTTTCCGGGGCACAACGCGCTCCATTTGACCAAGGCTTATGTTCCCGGCGACCTTGCCCTGTTTGGTGAAATCGACCCGCTACGCACCAGTGCGAAACTTTCTCCGCTCAACTCGACCGTTGAAGCTGGCAGCGGGTTTCAATTCGACCTGACCCCGATGCCGAGCAATGTGACCTGGTCGGCGCGGGATATCGATGGCCGGGTGTCGCTGCCGGAGGTCATCAGTGCGAGCGGATACTTTACCGCGCCATCCCAAAGCCAAATGCCCGAGGGCTTTCTCGCCATTGTGGTGACCGCGCGGGGCATGTTGGACGGAGCACCGGTGCAAAGCTCGGCGTTGGTTTCGGTGTTGGGCAGCATGGTCTTGACCAACCCTCTTTACGACAGCTGTGATCCGGGAGAAACGAAACAATTGACTGCCGAGTCCCTGGAAGGTGGCGCCCTGGAATGGAATATCCTGACGCCGCAATGGGGCTCAAGCTTGACCCCGGTATCGGGTGAACCGACCAAAAGAACCTATACGGCTGGCGGCAGTTCGGACCGCTATACACCGTTTTCCCTGGACAAGATCGAAGTCAGGCAAACGTCCAACGGCCAGGTGGGCTATATCCATATCCTGATTCAAAACCAGGCGGTCACCACGCCATTGCGAATTTCCGAGGCGAGCGACCCTGACAATGGCACGGTGCAGTTTGAACTGCGCGGCACGCCTGGCCCGGTCGACCCCTCCTGGGTGACCTGGAAATTGCTCGGTGGGCCGGGCACTTTCGATGAAAGTACAGGGTTTTATCGTGAACCGGCCTCCGTCGCGCCGGGCAGCTTTATCGTCGTGTCGGGTATGGTCCCCGACGAGTTCCAGGACATGCTCGCTGTTGCCGCGATCCCATTGCCGCTGAGCAAATATGTGGAATTGCTTGAAATCCTGAATGAGACGGTCCCGCCTGTAGATTCCTCTCTTCCGATTCCCGGAAACTTTCGCTTGGAACACAATAATTACTATCCAATCCAGTTTCAGTGGAATGCATCGAGTAATGCGGTCAAGTACAGGCTTTACCGATGGTGGGTACCGATCGCCGATATTACCGGTACCGAATATACCTCCAATGTTCAAGGGTATAACCGCTTTCATCTGCGTGCAGTCGATGCTGCCGGAAATTTATCCGAGCGAACGCATTACGTATATTTTTATCCGCCGGGCTATTTGTCCAACGAATCGGATGAGGCTATGTCAAGCGGCAAAGAGGATAAGTAAGCGGTTGGTCATGTAAATGGCTTAAAAATATTGCTGACGACGGACCGGAGTGACGAGTCATGAGTAAATTGACGTTAACGCAATTGATCAATCAGATGCAAGGCAAGTCCTTTACCAAAGGCTGGGACGCAGTGACGCTCTATGATCAACGCAAGACCAATGAGCTGCTTTTTCAACTGTATGTCGAAAGATTCAACAGTGAAGATGGTTATATTGAGCCAATCACCATGGACGCCCCTTGGGGAGATGGTACTTATGTAGAGCACATCTACGGGCTGAAATTAGGCGCGCCGCGTTTGTCTTTCGAAAACTCCAGTTCGGACTCGCCAGCCAAGACGCGCCTGACCATGGACATGATCGGCGGCATGATTGTCAGTACGAAAAAATACTCGGGAGGGCGGCTTTTTGTTTCCAGGATGCTGAAGGTGATGCCGGTAGGCGGCCCGCAGTTATGGATGGATCAACCGGTGACCAAGGTAAGGGTTTCCGGCCTGGGTGACGTACTGATCGATTTACGCGACGCTGACAATTTTAAAGCGAATTTTGTGGTTGGTAGTCTTGCGATGGCCGCCGTGGGTGAGCGTTTTGAAGAATACATCAAAGCGTTGGGTCCTAAATTGACATGGTTTTCCATAGGGCGCCTTGAAGGTATCGAGAACGGGATTCTGACTCCGCAGAACTTCGAAATCCGGACCATGAAATCCGATCCGAATGCTTTGTTTGGTGACGCGCAGTATGGCGATGGGGCAGTGATGCTATTCATTACCCTCAGGGGAGGGCAGGACGGCCCCGAATATTATACTTCCGAAGACCCCTATATGATTCCGGCTGACGAGGGAGGTAAGCGGTTTACTGGAGCGATGTTGCTGTCGAGCCGCGTTCTTGCGGACAAGATACTGAAGCCAGCACTCGAGGCTTCCATCGGGAAGGGGTTGCAGCTGAGAGTGGCGGATTCAGGTCGGGATATGGCTTCTACGTTGGAAGCTACGGCTGGTGGGGCAGATATAGGTTTTGCGACGGCGATGTACCAATATTGGTATGCACCCAGTCAAGGCTACGCTTGGGCTAATAGTAGGTTGGACCCGTTTGCTTACGTCTTTAGGAAAGTCGACGGCATATTCACGGGTTTAACAACGAATTATGCCACCCCAGGCGGCTTCGCAATCGACTGGAAAGGTATCGTGGCAGGACGCTGCAAGGTGCCTGCGGATAACCCAAGTCATGATTTTGATTATAGTTGTAATTATCATGTCGGGCTGAAACTTGAAGTTGTATTGGATGCCGAAACGAATTATGTGGAGCTAGGCAATCCACAAGTTTTACATGCGGAGGCGGATACCACGTTTGGGGGAACTCCTGGCTATTTCTGGAACATGGAAGGTGAGGAAGATACAAAGCGTCATATCAGGGATAGAGTCACGTCCACCATTTCTGATGTGGTTAAAAAGGTTGAAATTCCGTCCATTGACACTTTCCTGCTCAGGAACCTCCTGTTTCCCGGTCATAACGCCCTGCACTTGACCGAAGCCTTTAATCCCGGTGACCTCGCGGTGTTTGGCGATATAGATCCGCTGCGTACTACAGTGGTCCTTTCGCCGGCAAATTCAACGATCGAGGCGACCTACGGGTTTCAGTTCGCCTTGAGCCCAACGCCGGACAATGTCACCTGGGCGGTGCGCGACATTGATGGGCAGGTCGACATGTCGCAATTGATCAGTCCAAGTGGTTACTTCACCGCTCCGCAAGCAAACCAGTTACCTGACGGCTTCCTTGCTGTAGTGGTGACGGCCGAAGGAACCCTGAATGGGACGGCGTTCAAAAGCTCTTCACTGGTCACGATTCTTGCCAGCGCGATTGTCGCCAATCCGATATACGACGCTGGCGACCCGGGTGATAAGACTACGTTTACTGCCCAATCAGTGAATGGCGGAACCCTTGAGTGGATCAATCTCACCCCTCAATGGGGGTCAAGTCTGGAACCGGTGGATGATAAGCCCAACGAGCGGAGATACACCGCAGGGCCGGGTAGCAGCGATCCGAACGTTGCGTTTTACGTGGACAGGTTCGAGATCAAGCAAACTGTCAACGGGGTGACGACATCCGCCTACATCCATTATCTGATCACCAAGCTCGGCGTCACCACGCCCATGTGGATTTCCGAGGCAAGCGATCCCTCCACCGGTACCGTGCAATTCGAACTCCGGGACAGGGACGGTAATCCGGTCGATCCGTCCAGGGTGACCTGGAAACTGCTCGCCGGAGCGGGAACCTTTGACGATCAGACCGCGATGTATCAGCAACCGGCATTCGTTCCACCCGGCAGCCTTGTGGTGGTCACGGGGATGGTTCCGGGAATGCTCCAGGACACTCATGCCCTCGCTGCCGTTCCCCTACCGCTTGATCGATACGTGGAACTGATTGGCAGCGTGGGGAATACGCTCAAGTCCGATTGGGAATCTGAATGACATCCATATAAGTGCCGCACTGATCGGTACTTGTTGCCCTGTTTTATACACAGTCGATTTATATCGCTGAAGGCAAAAGCCATGACTACTTATTCGTTAAGTGCACTCACTGACAAAATGAGAGGCAAGTCGGTCACACTCGGTTGGGATGCCCTGGTATTCATGAATCGAGCCAAGGTCAACAGTTTGCTGGAGCAGCAATATATTACCCGCTTTAATCGCGAAAGCTTCCTCAAGCGTATCTTTGGCGCACCGCCCATGACGCCGGATAGCAGCGAATACCTGGAGATGAGTGGGTTGATCCTTAGCCATCCGCGCTTGAGCTTTGAAAAAGCCTCGCTGCGTGATTCCCGGGCCACTGCCACCATGGATATCGTCGCAGGCACTGTCTCCTATATACGCAAGGGCACAGGCCAAGTTCCCGGTGCGATTCTTTACAGCTATGTAGTCACTGTTAATCAGGGTTATACCTTGACCATGGATATCGACCTGGCCGCCAGCCGCGGTACGGTCAACGAACAGGGCAGGGTTATTGTTGATATTGGTACTGGTTATAACTGCCGTTGCAATCTGGTTACAGAGGACCGCGCCCAGGAAACCCTGGGGAATTTCTTCAAAGAGCTGTTTCTCGAACAGAAACCTGAAGACAGAATATATGAGCTGGGGATGCTTGATTTACGCGATGTCGATCTTCTGGCGCCGCGTTCCTTCCTGATCCGCACCATGGCTACGGACGAGGGCAAGAATCGGAATTCCGACGATTACGGTGAAGGGGCCGTGGTGTTATTTGTCAGGACCAAGGGCAATCCGAATGAAGGTGGCGACCCTAATGAACTTGCAGTGGATTATTTGATTCCCAATGATCGGCATCCGACGACGGGTAAGGCGATGTACTCGGGCTCGTTGGTGTTGGCCAGCCGGGTGGTGTTTGACTGGTATGTGCAGGATGCTGTTGAAAAGCATATAGACGCGAACTTAAGGCTAAGGTCGTCAGAGTCAAACCATGTGGCTCGCACATTAACTGCGGTTGCAGGGGGGTACAATATTCCGGGGTTTAGGTTCGTGTGGGCCAAGAAGATTGGCTCAGAGGTTAGCTTAAGTAATCGTGGCCCTATTTTTTTTGGCCTGGCTGATCCCAATCCAGAAAATTCACTTCAGATAACTTCGAATGAATCTTCGTTCCTTGAGTTGTCTCTCCAGGGCGGGCGATTGTTGCCATTCCATTTGCGTAAATGGCTGTGGTTGCATCCAACCGTCAATATTTATTGGGACGCTATAGCCACAGCTCGTGTGCAACTTGAATTTGTACCGGTATTGTCGGATTTAAATTATGTGAGGTTCGAGCAATCATCCGACTCGGTCATCGAGTTTCATGGGGATTGGGATCCAGAGGGTAAACTGAGTAACTTTCCTCCCTACCTTGAATTACCTGAAAAGTTGGAAGCAGCGTTAACACCTCCATTTCTGGAGATTATGAAAGCGTTCCACACTTTGGACTTGCCCGGTCTCAATGTCTTAGCCATCAGTAACTTGCTATTTCCCGAGCGCAATGCCCTGCAACTGACCGAGGCCCGATTGCCGGGCGACCTGCTGATGGTTGGGCAAATCGATCCAAAAGAAACCACGTTCACCCTTGATCCCTTGTTGCCGGTAGTGAAGGCGGGCGATTCGCAGACGTTCACGATTCGGCAACTGAGTCATCGGACTTCGAATGTCATCTGGAGCGTGCGCAGTGTCGACGGCAGTCGTGCGCTGGGGACCATCGATAACGGTGAATATGTGGCCCCCGATGTTCACCTGCTCGATGGCAGCGCCATACGCAACGTAGTCACCGCCAGCTACACCGATCCGGACACTGGTAAGGACGTCACGGCCTCGGCCTTGGTAGTGGTCGTGCTGACCAGTGTCGTAGTAACGCCTTCGATGTCGCTGATCCCTATGAGTGATCGCCGCGACGTGCGGCTCAAAGCAACTTCATTGGGCGCCGGACCATTCCGCTGGACACCGCGCAGCAATGTCGGTTCGCTGCAGGTCAATGGCGCCGAGGCGATCTATACGCCGCCGTCTTCGGATCTGCAGGATGGCACATTGGAGGCGGTGTTGATCGATGTCGAGGACACCAGCACCGGGGAGAAAGCCGTGGCTACGGTGCTTCTGCGTCAGGGCAACTTCGCGTTGAATCTGTCACCGGCCCTGCATCCTGGCTTACGGCCCAACGGTACCGCCCTGTTGAGACTGCCAGGTTCTCAGCGCCCCGAGCAGTTCACATGGGAAGTCGTGGCCGGGGAGGGCAGTATCAATGGGCAAACCGGGTTATTCACCGCGCCCTCGACGATTACGCTGCCTTACAGCGTGGTGAAAATCAGTGTTTCCGAAGAGTTTTTCGATCACTTTGGCTACAGCATCATTCACTTGTCCGAGCATGCCCGACAGTCGCAATGGCACGCCCTGGATACCTTCGATTTCGAAGTCAGCACCTATCCTCCAACGGTGTATGCCAATGGCTTGCAACAGGCCAAGGTGATGGTGCGGGTTCAGCCTGCTGGCGATGGAGAGTTGTCGGAGAGTGAAATCGAGAGCATCAAGCTGGT
>NZ_FMUZ01000026.1:0-90324 GCF_900101575.1 Pseudomonas sp. NFACC37-1
CGGTTATGGCCTCGCTGCACTACGTGATGCGGGTAATTCGGTAAAACAATACGTCCCATCCTGGGCATATTTGATTCCTCCTCCATGGAAGCTTTCAGCGTGGCAATAAATCAAATAAATCTGTCCCCTTTGCCCCTTTGCCCCCAGAATCTGTCCCCTTTTCTGGTCGAGACCGGCTAATGGGTGTCCCCTTTTCTCTCCGCTTTTTTCACTAATTCAGACCAAGCTCTCGCAACTGAATTTCGCTCGCAAAGTCTAATTCATCACTTTTAACCCTAGTCCCATCTGAATAATGAGAGTAACCACAGACACCACACTGACAAGCTAACAATCCATTATATCTACCTATAAAAATGCGTCCCCCATCAGACTTACATCTTGGACATTGCTCATCTACTTCGACCGTTATCAACTCCTCAATCGTATCGCGCAGAAATCTCGCAATCGCCTCTCCCTCCCGAGGCTGACGTTTCATGATAGTATTTTTAAAATTCATTAAATCCACCGCCGTAAAACAAGAGCGCTCAACCGGCATTGCTCGCTCATTGACCTTCATAATCCTATCAAATCCATAAGTCGTGAACGGCTCACAGTCAAGATACTGATAATTATTCCGAATCCAGCGAAGTATTAATTCAAGAACTTTTCTCGAAGATGCCTCATCAGCCAGAGCTGAGACTGCCGACTGAAATTCACCCCAAACTTTAGTTGGTAGACCACCCATCAAATACCCGCCTTAACAGGAAAAGTTGTTATCAAATTACCGGCTCTGTCGGTAAATACCCTTAACACAGAAGTGGGGACACCGCCATCCTTCAACGTAGTAGTACCAATCGTCCGCCCCACATCAACCGTTCTAACAAACTGGCCATCCGGCAGCCCCACAACCGGGGACTTCACCACAGATGTACTTTGCAAAATCCCTTTTAGCTCCTCCGGTGCAATAGTGAATACGGAGCGTGAATTAGATATTTCCCTATTAAAATGCCCTTCTAAAACATGTTCGAAACCCGCAGACACGGGTTTACCACTATCCCGAAGAGGTGTCGTTTCAGTACGGCCGTTGGCAATGTTTATGCGGGACTGTACGCGGCCCGGGACCGGGATAATGGGTTCACTTGGAACATCTTTAACCGGATGAGTATAAGGCATCCCCGCCTCAGCATCCGGCCCCCCAAGCGGCGTGCTGCCGTTCTTGCCCGTAGAAGCTCCCGTACGTACGGCCTTGGCTTCCGTAAACTTATCCAAAGCCGCCTGAACCCTAGGCGAAATCCCTCCTTCGCCAACGCCAGCACCACGCGCGCCGCCTGAGGTCGGTATGACCAGCGTAGCCACGCTTGTTGCGTTTTCCCACGTGTCAGTAACCTTCGCCAAGTTCGTCAGGTCGTTCAACGCACGCTCAGTCAGGGTGTCCTTGTATTGCGTACAAGTCGCCGTCGTGCAATTGAGGTCATTCAGTGCGGTCAGCCCGCCCTGGATCGAGGTCAGCAAGGATTTCGCAAATGCACCACTGACGGCCTTCTCCGACCAATCGGTGATTTTGTCACTGGTCTCTTGGTACTTACCCCCATCCCACGTGTTCTTCTGACAAGCCTCGTTGCTACCGCAGGCGTTCATGTCCCCGACAAAATCACTCATGTCGTGGTGGTTGAGGTTGTTGTACTGGGTCGCATTGCCAGCCACATACGAGCCGGTCTGTAGACTATTCGCATCATCACCAGCCACAGCTGCGGCAGCCACCACACCCAGCAATTGCGAAGACATGAGCATAAGATGGTCACGGTTCTCCGGACTCATCTGAGCCGACATCCGCCGCAACTGGTTAGCGAACGTCTCATTCACTCCCGCCGCCATCGCACCGACAGCAAAGTCGCTGCCCGATGCTTCGGCGATCATGCCGCCTACCAAGGCGTGCAGGGCGATCTTCTCCGGACTGCCGGTCTTCAGGCCGAGGTTACCTACCTGGTCAAAGGAATAAGCCGCCAGGGTGTTGTAGACCGTCGATTGCAGGATGCTCGCCAACGTAACATCCCGACCGAAAGCTTTGGCGATCGCAGCAGCAGATGCGTTGTTGATCAACTGCTGACCCGCAAAATGGCTGACGGCTTCGATCGAACTTAAGTCAATTACCGTCTTGCCATTGACCTGCTTGGTCATGGTCATATCGCCCAGGTAGTTCTCGGCGACACCGGCCGTGATGGCCGCGATGGCGGCGTTGGTAAGGCCGTCTTTGCTGGCTACCGCTTTCAACCCGGCACCTAGGTCGCCGTTATTGTTGATCGTCGCCACAGTGCCGGTGGTTGCCAGACTGGACGCACCAGCCAAGGCCCAGCCGCCAAGACCGGCACCAGCAGGGCCGAGCAGAACGGTCATCAGAATGGCAATTATCATCTGCGCTGCCGGACCCAGGCCGGAGTTCGAGTACTTGAAGCTGGTATGGATCTCCTGCACTTGCCGCCAATCAACACCACCCTGCTCATCAAGCTCCTTGAGCCAAGCCAGTTTCGGATCGGCCTTGGCCATCGCATCGATGGATTCGCTGACCGTCTGCTTGTTGACTTGCAGCACGTCCGCATGAATCTTGCCCACCGCGCTGATGACCAAGTCGCCTTGAGCAGTCAGTTCACTCTGACGAACCGTCTCATCCGTGCGGCCGCTGCCCTTCATGCTGAACCACGCGGCGCTGGTCTTGCTTTTCTCGTGACTCTCCTGATGCAGGTCCTTGGCGCTCTCAAAGGTAATCGAGCCACCGCTTTGCAAGGTCAGGTCATTGCCACTGTTCAGCTTGGCTACTTGATAATGCTGATCCTCACCGGAAACCAAGGTCAGATCGCCCCCAGTGGTAATCTCACTCCCCACATGAGTCACCTTGGTCAGCTCATCACGCCGACTCTGTTTCTTCCCCCAGCTCCCCTTCTTCTTTTTCTCATACAGCGAATAATCGCTGTCCTGCGCGGCCAGAAGCGCCAGGCTTTCTCCAGCCACCAGATAAGCTTCATCACCGGCGTTGATACGGCTGGAGATAAGCGCCATATCTTTCCCGGCATCCAACCTCACGTCGCCTCCAGCACTGATAGCGCTGCCAATCTGTTTGACGTGGTCCTCTTGGGCCGTGACCTTTTTCGACTTGTAGTAAGAGTGGGTTTCGTTGGCGCCGGAGGAGATTGTCATGTTCTCGTCGGCGGCCAGCGCTACATCGCGATCAGCACTGATCTGGCTCGCAATGGCGTTGAAGTCTCGACGGGCATTCACAACAACGTCGCGCCCCGCATCCACCTCCGAGCCCAATTGAGTGATCGAACTTCTACGGGTGCCACCGGTGTTAGCGGTCTGTTGTTGCGCGGAAACGATATTGACATCCCGCCCTGCATTGATTTGGGTGTCGCGTCCGCTGACCATGACGCTGCCAACGCTGTTGACGTCTCTACCAACCCCCATGGTCAGGTCGTTGGCCGCCTCGATACGCGAGGCGTTATCCGCATAGTCCTGCCGCTGCGTGTAGCCCTTGTTGCTGATACTTGCGGTGGTCAACGTGCGCTCGTTGATTATGTCGCCAACGATCGCATTCATGCTGACGTCACGCCCGGCGATGATGCCGCCGGATTTATTGACGATGTCGTTGCCGGCCAACAGGTCGAGACGGTTGCCGGCTTCAATCAATCCGCTGTTCGTCAGGTTCTCGCCAGCGGATGCGGAGAGGTTATTCGTAGCCCGAAGCGTGCCGGCGTTCTCTAGATCCTTGCCGGCAATCAACGTAACGTTCTGACCAGCAATCAACGCACCATTAGGCGCCAGACGATTATTGGCCTGGGCCAGGTACAGCACCGGCACCAGCACCTTTTCACCGTTCACTTCGTGCTCTTCGAGCCAGACGATGTCGTGGGTCAGGGCGGCGACTTGTTGGGCGGTGAGGGTGACGCCTACCGACAAGTTGAGGGCGTCCTTGCTGGCGATGGCGTTGTTCATCAGGTACTCGAACATCGCCTCATCGGAGGTCTGGCCGTCGATAAAGCGTTGGCCGGTGCGGGCGACGACGGCCTGCTGGATGAGTCTTTGCTCGAATAGGCCATCGCCCAGGCGCTTGGCGCTGATGTCGGGGTCGTAGCCGAGGTTGCGCAGCAAATAATCCGAGCTCATGAAAGTCTTGAGTTCGGTGAGAACCGGATTGGTTTCGATCAGGTATTTTTGCGGTTTGGAAGCCACGGTTGCGCTTGGTAGCCCCGTGACCCGCGCCAGCGTTTGGCCATTGACAGGTGCTGGCGCGCTTACCGAGGCGTCGGCTGGACGACTTATGCCGATCGGCGGCGTGCTCGAAGTGTCCAGTGCAATGTCGACGCCACGGGTGATGGTACCGTCAAGGGAATGCCCTGGCAGTTGCGGCGTGCCTGTGGACGAGTCCGTTGGAGCGGTGACCTGAATGGCGGACGCGCCAGCCGTGACGCCGCCGCTCTCACGATTCAACAACTGCACCTGTCGTTCGGCGGTGGAAACCTGGGTAGCATCGGCGATCTGGATGTCGCGGACATTGGCGGTTGGAGTGGCGGTGGATCGATTCGATGCGCTCACGCTGGCGCCGCCGATTGTCCAGTTCTGCGACACGACCGGCGTCTGGGAGGATGACGCGTCGCTGGCGCCCTGCCCGCTCAGCCGGAACAGGCCGTTTTGCCCGGTGGGGAGGCTGAAGCCGGGGAGTGTCAGGGGGTTTATTTGTTGTTGAGCCAAGTCCGGTGGGAGTTGGCTGTTCAGGGTCACGACCGTGGTTTTGCCTGATCCTGCGGCGGCGGTTGTAATGCTGCGGGACGAAGTTGTTATGCCGGTGGAGAATGGGCGCTCCACGCCATTGGTGATTTTGTTTGTTGCGGTAATGGAGACGTTGCCGCCGGCTTGGATGATGGCAGGGACAAAATTGTCGGACGCGGTGGAAGTAAAAACCTCCTGCTTGAATGGATTGAGGTTCTTTATAAAGTCCGGTAGCTCCGCACGACTGCCCGCTGCAAACTCAGACTGTCCAAATATAATTGCCGACGATGTATTCCAACCCGCCGCGAGCAAAAACACCACCGGACCGATAACCTGATAAGTTTCCTTATCCGGATTCTTGGAGCCAGTACGCAGAACATCAGAATAAACTGAGGATTCAGTACCTGCTGCGTTCCAGAAACGCAGATCTTCCTTGTAACCCGCGTCGTTACGTATATTGTAATTTACAACCTCCCTCATTCTCTCCAAAGAAATATTATCTTCAGCAAAATATTGGTAGCTTGCATAGTCACCCAGAGCCGCGCCTGTATTCTCAAACTCACTTACTGCTACATCTACATCACCGCCAACACTCACAAGTGAATTTGAATTGGAGAAAGAGGATCCCTTAACGGTCAGATTTCTTCCTGCACTCAACGAAGCCGCTTTAGCCGTCGCATCTCCAGAAAGTTTAATTCGATATTGTTGTAGATAAACCAAATATAAAGAAGGTTGCCGATCTGTCCAATAACGTGGAATCGAATCACAGCTATAGCAGCGAACCCCCAACGCCGACGAATACAACTCCGCCTCAGTCTTAAAATCCCCGCGCTTATTAATAATCGAATCCGCATTAATGGAAAAATCCCGCCCACTCTCCATGGTGCCCGAATCATTCTCCATCAACGCCGACCGTCCCCCCAGGTCATTGCGCGCTACATCAATGTTCTCTAGGGCATAAACATCCGACTTACGGTTGGTAAAACTCCCCACCCGCAATTTCATGTCCGCCCCACTGAACAAAAACCCACCTTGATCGTTCAGCAAGGTCGAAGCCGTCAGTTTCAAACCATCTGCACCGGCAACCGTCCCATAGTTATTAATGGTGCCCGCAGTGATATTCAACGCACCCGCCGATGTCAGCCGCCCGTAATTGTTCAGGCTGCCCAGGCCACCGCGCCCACCGATCGTCGTGGTCCCGCCGCCGGTGATACTGGCCACACTACTCAAGTCGATCGCAGCGGCATCTACCGTCATGTCACCCAGGCTGGTGACCCGGCCATTGCCGCTATACCGCCCAGTCAACTGCAAGCCCAGGCCACCATCACTGGCAATCAACCCGTTGTTAACCCAGTTCCCGCCTTTACCCTCCAACTGCGTCGAGGCCAGCAGTTGCCCAGTCTCGGTCTGGGTGAAATTGTTGACGTCGACCGTCAGCCGTCCGGCCTGGATGGCGCTGGTGTTGGTCCAGGTGTCGGCCTTGAGCGTCAGGCCGCCACGGGTGACGATGTCGCCGCCGGCGCCGGTGACGTTGGCCAGGGAGATGTCGAACGTGCCGTCGCCCAGATGCAGTAATTGGCCGCCGCCATTGAGGAAGCTGTTGGCGGACAGGGTCAGGTGACTGTTGACGCTTTCCAGCTTGCCATTGCGGTTGTCGAAGAGGCTGCCGATCTGGAAGTCGGTTTTACCCGTTACCCCAAGGGCTCGCAGTTGGCCGGTCTGGTTATCGAGGCTGGCGGCGCTCACCACCAAGGTGCTGTCGCTTTCCAGAATGCCGCCACGGTTGGTCAGGGCGCCGTCCAGGTCCAAATTGATGGCGTTGCCGGCGATCTGGCCGGCGGTGTTGTCCAGGCTGGCACCGGTGCCGCTGACCTTGATCAGCCCAGAGGCATAGAGACCGCCACTGCGATTGTTCAGGCCGGCGGTGTCGATGACGATATCGCCCGCCTGCGCGGCAATCCGGCCACCGTTGTTGTTCAGCCCGGCCAAGGCGCGCAGGCCAAGGCGTTGGCCTTGAATCACACCGCCCTTGTTGTTCACATCGAAGCCGTTGCGCAGCACCCCTACGGTTCTCGCCTCAAGGGCGCCCTTGAGGCTGGCGAGGGTGCCGCCACGGTTATCGATGTTGGCCGCGGTCACGTTTACATCGCCGGTTTGGGCGATGAGTTTGCCGCCCTGGTTGTCCAGATCCGCGCGCAATTCAAGACTCACACCCGTCTGGCCTTGCATCTCGCCTTGGCCGTTGGCAAGGCTCGCGGCATTGAGTTCAACGTCCGCCGTCTGGCTGTAGATCAGCCCGTTGGTATGGTTCTGCACGGCTCCGGAGGCAGTGACCGTCAGCGCATTTTTCGCGGCGACAGTACCGGTATGGCTGTTGTCCAGGGTGCCGGTGCCCAGGGTCATTTCGCCCTGGCTGACCAATTGACCGCCTTGGTTGTTGATCGCGGTCGCATCTTTAACCGTCAACGGACCAGCGCTGGCAAGCTTGGCGCCGTGGTTGTCCAGGGCCCCCTTGAGGTTGAGGGTCACGGCGGCGTTACCGCTCAGGTTGCCGCCGCTGTTGTCCAGGCTGGTGCCGGTGAAGCTCAGGGCTTTTTGTGCGTTGACAATACCGCCAGCGTTACCCAGGGTCATGGCCTTCATGACCAGAATGGCGCCGCTGTCGATCAAGCCGCCTTGGGCGTTGTTCAGCACACCGCCAGTGACAGTCAGGGTCTGGTCGCCACCGCTGGACAGAATCCCGCCCCGGTTATCCAGGCTGGCGGCGCTGACAGTGAGTTTTTTCTGGCCGACCAGGGCACCGGCAGCGCTGTTGAGCAGAGCCCCGCTGAGGGTCACGCCAACGTCGCCATTGCGGCTGGAGAGCGTGCCGTTGTTGCGGTTGTCCAGGCTGCTGCCACTGACCTGCAAGTCTTGCCATCCAGAGATCAAGCCGTTCTGGTTGACCAGGCTATCGCCCTTTAGGCTCAGGCTCTGGCTGCTGATCAGTTTGCCGCCGCTGTTATCGAGTGTCTGACCGCTGAGCGTGAAGCTCTGGCTACTGGAAATTTCGCCGCCCTGGTTGTTCAGGTTGCGCAGGCCGTTGAGGGTCAGCGGACCATTAGCGGTGATCAGGCCATTGCGGTTGTTCAGGTCATGGCCGCCCAGGTTCAGCGTCATGGCTTGTTCGCCCAACAGACGTCCGCCGTTTTGGGTCAGCGCCGCGAGGGTCAGGTTCATATCGCCCTTGGCCGACACTTCGCCGCCGTCGCTGGAGTCCAGCGCGTTGGCAGTGAGCGTGAGGTCACCCTGGGCATTGATCAGGCCATTGGCGCTGTTGTTCAGGGCCATGGCGTTGAGGAGCAAGGCACCACCGGCCAACACGCTGCCGTCCTGGTTATTCAGGTCGCCGCTGTCGAGCGTGAGCGATTGCGCGGCGCTGATGAGACCTTGGGCCTGGTTATCCAGTTGTCGATCGATCGCCAGGACGAGGTTGCCACGGCTGGTGAGGACACCCCCGTTGTTGTTCAGGCTCTGGGCGTGGGCATCGACGGTTGCCGCGCCGATCAGGCCTTTGACGTTGTTCAGCGCCTGGGCGATGCGCAGGGTCAGGCTTTGGCTACTCAGCACTTTGCCGTTGTCGTTGGTGAGGTTTTGTGCCGCCAGGGTGAAGGCTTGGGCGCTGGAGATTTCACCGCCCTGGTTATTCACACCGAGCAGGTTTTTCAGCAGCAACGTACCGGGGGCGTTGATCAGGCCGTTCTGGTTGTTGAGCTGGCCGTTGTTCAAGTCCAGGCTCAGCGAGGTGTTGCTGAACAACTGGCCGCCCTGTTGATCCAGGCCGGAGACCGCGGCAGTCAACGCGCCCTGGCTGCCGATGCGGCCGCCATCCTGGTTGGTGACCTGGGCCGCCTTGAGGTTCAGCGTGCTGCCACTGTTGAGGCGTCCATTCTGGCTGTTGTCGAACGCGCCGGTGGTGACGTTGACCGCGCCTTTGCCGCTGATACTGCCTTGCTGACGGTTGTCCAGGGCCGTGCTGCTGAGCGACAACGCGCCGTCGGTCACCAGTTCGCCGCCCTGGTTGTCGAGGCGGCCTAGGCTTTTAACGGTGAGGTTGGCGGCGCTGGACAGGCTGCCGCCGCTGTTGCTCAGGTTGGCGGCGCTGACGTCGAGGGTACCTTCACTGCTGAGTTGGCCCTGGGTGTTGATCAGGTCGCCACTGAGGTCGATGCGTTGGTTCTGCTGGCTGACCAGATAGCCGCCGCTGTTGTCCAGGGAACCGCCGTCGAGGCTCAATTGGGTCTTGGCACTGAGCAGGCCTTTGGTCCGGTTGAGCAGCTTGTCCACGGTGAGCTTCAGGCTTTGCCCGGCGAATATTTGGCCGCTGTCGCTGTTGTCGAGGTTTTTGCTCACCAGTGTGACGCCAGTGTTACCGCTCAGCTCGCCGCCACGGTTGTCGAGGTCGTCAACGTTGAGATCCAGCGCTTTTGTAGCACCGATCAAACCGGCCTGGCGGTTGTCCAGGCTCGACGCTTGCAACGTCAGGTCCGTGGTGCTGACCAGCGTGCCTTGACGGTTATCCAGCGCGGTGACGGTAGCGTTGAGCCCGGCTTTGCCGGCGATGTTGGCGGCACGGTTGTCCAGGCGATCAGCGTTCAATGTCAGCGTGCCGTCGGCGATCAGCGAGCCGCGCTGGTTGTCGAGCAGGGTATCTACGTTCAAATCGAGCTGATCGAGACTGCTGATCAAGCCATCGTTGTTATCCAGGCTGGCGCTGTGGCTGTCCACGGACGCGGCCGAGATGATCCCTTTGGCGTTGTTCAGGGCCTGGGCTGTCCTCAGGACCAGGCCTTGATTGCTGAGCAGTTTGCCGCCGCTGTTATCGAGATTCCGCGCCGCCAGGGTGAACGCTAGCCGGCTGGAAATTTCACCGCCCTGGTTGTTGACGTCCTTGAGGTTGCTCAGCAGCAACAGGCCCGGGGCGTTGATCAGGCCGCCCTGGTTGTTCAACTGGCCCTGGTTCATGTCCAGGCTGACGCTGGTGTTGCTGAACAACTCCCCTTGCTGTTGATCCAGCCCGGTGACCGATGCAGTCAGAGCCTGGCTGCTGGCGATACGGCCGGCGGCGTTGTTCACCTGAGCGGCGGTGAGCTTGAGGGTGTTGCCCGAGGTCAGGCGACCGCCTTGACTGTTATTGAAAGCGCCAGTGCGAACCTCAGTGGCGGCGCTGCTCGAGATCAGGCCTTTCTGGCTATTGTCCAGGCTGGCACTTTTGAGGCTCAGGCCGGCGTCGGTGCTGACGGAGCCGCCCTGGTTGATCAGCCCACCCTGGCTGACGATGGACAACGCGCCAGCGCTGCCGAGGCTGCCGGCGGTGTTATCGAGGCTGCCGGCGTTGACGATCAGTTCACCTTCGCTGCTGATCAGGCCTTTGTTATTCAACAATGCGTTGTCGAGTGTGATCACCAAAGCATTCAGGCTACTGAGTGCGCCACCGCTGTTGTCCAGCGTATTGCCCGTGAGCATGAGGCGGCCTTGGGCGTGGATCAGGCCCTTGGTCTGGTTGATCAGTTGCGCGACTTTCAATTCAAGCGCGCTGCCGGCAATCAGTTTGCCGCCGTCGCTGTTGTCCAGGCGTTGAGCGCCAACCTTGACGTCCAGCCCTGCGGACAGTTCGCCCGCCCGGTTATCGATCTGCTCAACCTGCAAATCCAGCGCTTTTGTGGTGCCGACCAAGCCACCGTTGCGGTTATCCAGAACGCTGCCGGTCAGGCTCAGGTTGCCTTGTGAGACCAGCGCGCCGCCCTGCTGTTGCAGGGTATCGATCAGCGCGGTGAGGTCGGTTTGGCTGGAGATACGGCCAAGGGCGTTTTGCACCTCATTGGCCTTCAAGTTCAGCGGGCCGACGCTGCTCAGCAGACCACCGCGGTTGTCCAGCCGCGTGACTTCGACGCCGACGCCGGCCTTGCCGGTGATGATCCCGTTGTTACGGTTGTCCAGTTGCGCGACCGTCAGTTGCAGCGCTTTATCGGCGCGGATGTTGCCGCCACGGTTGTCGAGGGAATCGCTGCGCACGGTCAGCAGGTCGACCCCGGTGAGACGACCGCCGCGGTTGTCGAGGCTACCGGTTTGCAGGTCAAGTGCGCCCTTGGCGATCACTTCGCCCTGGCTCTGGTTGTCCAGCAGGCCGCTGATGCGTGCGCTCAGGCTGCCGTCGCTGATCACCTGACCGGCGTTGCCGTTGTTCAGGCTCGCGGCCTGGATGTCCACGACCTTGCCCGAACCGAGCACGCCCTCGCGGTTGTCCAGCGCGCCGCCAAGGCTGATGTTCAAGGCGTTATCGCCCAGTACCTGACCGTTGCGGTTATTCAGGGTCATCGCGTTGAGCCGGGTCAGGCCGGCACTGGACACTTCGCCCTCGAGGTTGGTCAGCGTTCCATCGACGCTCACGCTCAGGTCGGCGTCGCTGCTCAAGGTGCCGCTGCTGTTGTCCAGGCTGGCGGCGCGCACGGCAAGGCCATTGGCCGAGACCAATCCTTGGGCGTTGTTCAACGCCTGAGCAATGGTTAAGTTGAGGCCCTGCTTGCTGACGACCTTGCCGGCGCTGTTGTCCAGGCTGTTTGCATTCAGGCTGAAGGCTTTGTCGCTGGAGATCTCACCCTCGCGGTTGTTCACGGCGGCGAGGTTGTTCAACAGCAGCGCGCCGGGGGTGCTGATCAGCCCGCCCTGGTTGTTCAGTTGCCCATGGTTGAGGTCGAGGGAAAGGCTGGTGTTGCTGACCAATTGGCCGTTCTGTTGCTCCAGCCCGGTGACGCTGGCATTCAAGACTTTGGCACTGGCGATGCGGCCGGAGGTGTTGTTCACCTGACCGGCCTTCAATGACAGCGTGTCACCGCTGATCACGCTACCGCCCAGGTTGCTCAAGGTCGCGGCGCTGTCGATGTTCAACGCAGCGACGCTGGTCAACTGGCCCGCATCGTTATTGATACCGGCGGCTTTGACGCTGGCGCTGGTGTCGCTTTTGAGGCTGCCTTGGGCATTGAGCAGTTGCCCGCGCAGGTCCAGGTTCATCCCTTGCCGGGCGTACAGCGAACCCTGGCGGTTGTCCAGTTGCCCGGCATTGACGGCCAGGGCGCCTCGGGTGGAGATCAACCCTTGGCTCTGGTTGGTCAGGCGTTCCAGGGTCAGGCGCAAGTCGCCGTAGGCAATCAGTTTGCCGTTGTTGCCGTTGCTCAGCTCAGTGCCGGTCAGCGCCAGGACACCCTGGCTCGACAGCTCACCGCCGCGGTTATCCAACGTGCCTACGGTGAGGCTGGCAGCCTGGCTTGTGGTGACGACGCCGCTCTGGCGATTGTCCAGGCTCGCCGCGTTGAGGGTCAGCAGTCCGGCGGAGGACAGCAATCCCGCCTGATTCAGCAATTGCGCCGAAATGCTGGCGGTGAGCGCACCGTCACTGAGCAAACGGCCTGCGGTGTTATCCAGCGACGCAGCGCTGAGCTGCACGCTCTTGCTTGAAGTGATCCGGCCGCTGCGGTTGTTCACTTGGCCGCTGGCGTTGATAGCCAACCCCTGCCCTGCCGCGACCAGACCCGCTACGTTGTCCAGCGAAGCAACGCGCAACGTAACGCCGTTCAAACCGGTGAATTCGCCACTGGTGTTATTCAACTGCCCGACATTGGCCGTCAGGTTGCCGTTGCTGCTGACCGTGCCCTGGGTGTTGAGCAGTGTGTTGGCGGTGATGTTCAGTGTATTGCTGCTGAGTACCCGTCCTTTACTTTGATTGTCCAGGGTCGCGGCGTTGACCGTGGTGGTCTGCCCGCCGCTCAGGGTTCCGCCTTGGTTACTCAGCGTCTGCGCCACGTTGGCTGTGAGGTTACGACTGGCAACAACGCTCTTACCCGTGTTGCTCAGATTCTGCGCCGTCAGGCTCACATCCCCCGCCGCGTTACGGGTGTTATCCGCGTTGACCCCGGCCTCGATAATGCCGTTGTTGGTCAACTGCCCACCCGCGTTCAGCGTAATGCTGTCCCGCGCCGCAAGACTCTGCTGGTTGCTCAGGTTGCCCTGGGTCTGGGCGTTCAACGTGGTGCCGGCGTAGGCCGGACCTCGGGCATCAAGGCTCGCGGCTTTGACATTGATGGCGCCACTGGCCGAGGTCTCTGCCAGGCTCAGGCGGCCGTTGGCATCGAGCTGAATGTCGCCGCCGCTGGCGATCAGTTTGCCGTCCAGTTTCACGCCGACGCCGGCTTCGGTGCCCACCAGTTTGATAGCGCCTGCGTACATGCCGCCCAAGGCCGAGGAGTCGATGGCCAGTTGCGGTTTGGCGCTGCCGTCGTCCGCCCGGGCGGTAGCATTGAGGGTATTGGCGTTGACGTCGTTGCGCCCGGCGACGATGGTCAGGTTCTTGGCCTGGATCTCGGCATTGATCCTGGCACTGCGAGTAATGATTTCGAAACTGTCGACGTTGTTGGCGTTGAGGCCCGCGCCTTCGATGGCGACGCTGCCTTGGTCCACCTGATAGCGGCTCACCTGGCCGTTCTCGATGATTGGCTTGCCGGTGGTCAGGGTCGCTTTCGGGGTATTGATGAAGCCGCAGCCGTTGCAGGTAATTCCGTAGGGGTTGGCCACGATCACGCGGGCCGATTGCCCAGCCACTTCGGTGTAGCCGCGCAACTGGCTGGGGTTGCCGCCGTTGACTTCATTGAGGATGGTGGTGGCGGCCGTACCGTTGAGGTTCGGGTTGCCGAGAATGATGCCGCCCAGTTGCGTGGATTGTGTGCGGGCGGTGGCGTTGTTGAGGATCACGCCGTTGCTGCCGACGTTGTAGTCCGTGAACTGGTTGTGCGACAGGCCATTGCCGTTGGGCTTGGCGATATTGACGATGGGCACGCCGTTGCCCGCCCGGTCCAGCCCGGTGCCCGGGGCGCTGACGACGATGCCATCGGCCTGGGCCCACAGCGGTTGCCAGAACATGACATTGACCAGCAGGAACGCCAGGCCACGCTTGGGCATGCCGCAGAAGCGGTCACGGGCTTGCAGGGCTGCGGAAGGTTGGCGGGCCAGGAAGGCGTGTTGGCGGTCGTCCATGTTCAGGTCTCGTTGCAGCAAAATTTAAAGGAGTACGTCCACGCGGAAGTAGATCGGCGCTTCGCGCTCGGTGAGGGCATCCGGGCGTTCCAGGGAGTGGGCGAAGGTGACGCTGGCGCTCAGGTGCTCACCACGGGCGAACAGCTCCAGCGAGTTGCTCGACATGCGCCCGTGCTGGCCGCCGTTGTAGCGGTCGCCGCGAATCACGCCCTGGTCATAGCCGAGGCTGGTGCCGTATTCGGCGAACACCGGGCGCAGCCACTCCAACGCTATCGGGCGGCTCCAGCGCAGGTCGTTGCGCCAGTAGCCGCCGCTGTCGCCGGACAGTGATTGGTCCTTGTAGCCACGAATCGACGATTGCCCGCCCAGGCTCATGCGTTGCGGGCTGAACAGCACGTCCTCGCTGCGCTGGCCGGTCATCAGGCTGCTGAAGCTGAAGGACTCGTCCCACAGCTTGAAAGGCTGCAGGTAGCTGGCGGTGGCGGTGTATTTGCGATAGCGCGCATCCGGCACACCAGGGCCCGGGTCGTGATCTCCCTGGGCGTCCAAGGCACCGATGCCCTCCTGCATGCCCAGGTCGAGGTTGACGAAAGCACTGCCGACTCGCCGTCCGTGGTTGATCCCGAACTGCGCCTCGCTGATGCGATTGCTGCTCTCGCGAAGCTTGCTGTCTTCGATGAAGTTGTTGGTGCGCAGGTACGAAAGGCCGGTGTTGAGGGAGGTCTTGCTCAGCGCATCGCGATGGATCACCCGCTCGACCCGCAACTGATGGTTCTGGCTGTCGCCCGTCTGCTTGAAGTTGAAACCGTTGGCCGGGATTTGCGAGCGGTATTCGCTCTGGCTGTAGGTGTAGCTGACGTTCCACCAGCCCCAAGGCAGGTTGTAATAAAGCATGGCGTTGTTGGAGGTGTGCTGGTGATCGGTCATCCCATCGTGACCGCCACGCAACATCAACTGGTCGGCCAGGCCCAGCGGGCTGTCCCACTCAAAACTGCTGCCCCACTGCTGCTCGCCGGTGCTGCGCTGGCCGTCGTTGCTGCGCGACAGGCCGGCGCGCCAAGGCTTTTTCGGTTCATTGGTGACCCGCACTTCACTGCCACCGACTTCCTGGCCGGGGGTCAGCTCCATTTTGGCCTGGTTCGACGGCAGGCGATTGAGCTGATCCACCATCTGCTCGATCTCCCGCAGGTTGACCAGGTCACCGGCCTTGCCGGGAAAAGCCATCGCCAATTCACGCTCCGACAGCTTGCTGTTCTCGGCCCCCTTCAGGCCTTCGAGACGCCCTTCCACCACCAGCACGCTCAGATGCCCACCAGACAGGTCTTGCTGCGGCAGATAGGCACGGCTGGTGACCAGCCCCTTTTCGATGTAGTAGTCGGTGATGACTTTGAGCAGTTCGTTAAGCTGCGGCACACCCAGGCATTGACCGATGTAGGGCTTGAGCAGATGCTCGCGCTCGCTGGCGGAAAGACTGTTGGCGCCTTTGAGCTCGATGGTCTTGATGGGGAAGCAACGGGTATCGACAGGTGCGCTCGGCTGGGCCGGCTTCGCCTCCTGGCCGGGCAGGTCCTTGAGCTCCTCCAGGCGACGACGCTGCTCTTCGAGCAAACGGTTCTGGCGCTCGCGGATCAGGTCCGTCTCGCCTGGAGTGGGGGCGGCGTGAGCCAGGGTCAGCGGAGAAAGGCACAGCAAAGCCACGCACAACCTCGCCCAAAAGACGGGTGAGGACATGTTCGATCCCTCGAGTGGAAAATGACATCAAAATAGTGGCGCGATATTAATGAGCCATCATTTTGACGTCAACTAAATGAATTGGGCTTTAAGGCTATTGCTGGAACCATTCATCTGAAATCGGACGGCTCCGGTACGGGGGTACGAAAGGTCCCGAGACAACTCTGGAAACCTCCTACAAAACGGACAAGCAGCGTTCACCGCAGGTACTTTGTGCCGACGCTGGAGTGCGTAGGAGCCGTGTAGGAGCTGTCGAGTGCAACGAGGCTGCGATCTTTCCCAATACACTTGAATCTCAAGCGAAAGATCAAAAGATCGTAGGCTCCGTCAGCTCCTACAGAGCCCAGCGGGAGCAAGCACCCTCATCACGAGGGCTGTGGCGAATCCAGGTTGGGCTTCATAAAAAAACCGGACTCAAGGTCCGGTTCTTTATGAAAGAGCTAGGCATCCGCCTCTGCCCAGCACGGATACCCTGCTGGGCAGAGGTTTGACGACTACTTGCTTGCCTCCTCGACGGCTGCTGTGTTCTGAGGACCGAAAGAATATTTCAGGGCCCGAGCCTTCATGGTGCGCGGATCAGGTAAGCCTACGGTCTCTGGGCCCGCAAAGCCGGTGACACCTTTGCTGAACGTGGGATTGATCGCATCGAACAGGAAGCTGAAACCTTGTTTGAGCGAGCTCTGGGCGATGCCGTGACACCCCATGCAGCCGCCCATGGTCAGGCTTTGGGTGCTGTGGTCGTAATCCGGTACCTTGATGTTCGGCTGGTTGCGCGCATTGGTCAGGGTGTTGTTATTCGGGATGGGGAATACGTTGCTCCCACGAAACAGCTGAATCCCCGGCTGGCTGCTTTCGACCATGATATTGGCCAGGTAGTAATCCGGATCGGTTTGAGTGCTCGACGGGATGGCTTGAACGCCTTTGAGCCGATAATGCTTCCAGACCGAATTGTTGAATTCGCCGCTGCCGTCCATCAACTGCTTGACCTGGTTGTTCACCGCCGCGACCTCGACATCCATGGTGAGCGGTTGCACGACCCGGATCGGGCCGGCCTGCCCTTCAGGGATCCCGTTACTGCCGGAGTAGACCGGCGGATCAAGGCTCGCGTTTGCGACTGCGCCCGCTTTTGGCAGGGAAACCGTATAGGTCTTGTTGCCGTCAGAGAACGTGGCGGTCGGGGGGTTGTTTATATCGAAACCGGGGTAATCAATCTTGTTGTAGTTGGCAATGTAGTAGAGCCCGGTCGGTGAGTTACCGTCGGGCAGCATCAGGGCATCTTCGTGTTCGAACGTGGCGAAAATGAACGTCGGGTAGTTGGGCGTCTTATGGATGATATGCAAGGCGACCAGTGCATAGTCTTCGTTCTGCGCCACCGGGTCACTGTCGAGGCCCTTGTAAGTCACCACCGTCGCCGTGTGGTAGCGCCCACGATTCTGTACCGGGATGTCTGCCAGCTTGCGCCATGTCGCCTTGACCTCCACCGCACCGTCGGGCAGCACTATGTTATCCGGGAACTTGCTCAGGCCTTTCGCATACTCGTAGACGACGGGGTTCGCCTTGGCCTCGAACAGGATCTGGCTGTCGTTTGAAGGAGCATAATCGCCTCCTGTCTTCGCCACATTTGGCGGATTGACCGGGAAGAAAATAGCGTTTTGTCCTATTTGGGTCGCCTCATCCAGATTGTTGTAATGATTAAAGGTGGCGCCAGGCGCCAAACGAATACCCTGGGGAAATTGGATATAGCTGTATTGCGGGTCAGAACCGAACGGGCGCGTCGGACCACCTGCGGTGTTTTTTTGTGGTCCCGCGGGAAACAACTCGGTACGGTGCGCGAAGGTTTGCCATAACAAGGGGCTGGGAGACTTTGGCACCTTGCCCGAATCAGCAAAACTGCTGGCGGGATTGCCGACGCCGCGGTTAGCGGGCAATGGTGCCGCAGCTGTATTGTTCAGTGCGAAAAAGCTCCGCCAGGCGAAGGTTGCATAGTCGGTATGGCTGAGGCCTGTGGCCAGGTCCGACGGCAGTTGCGGGTTGCGTACGGTTAGATCGCTCGTGGTAATGCCATAGGAAACGCCCAATCCCGAAGGGTAGGCAGAACGCCCGGGAAAAGCGAAATAGGGTGCCCATCTGAGCCCATCGGTTGAATAAAAAGTGCTGGGGCCACTGCTGATGAACACGCGCTCATTAACCATCGTCGCACTGTTCAGGGGACTCTTGTCAGGTATACCTGTCAGCCCCTGCTTCTCGCCCCAGCTACCACTCCGGTCATAAGTGCGCGCGAACAGGCCGCCGTTAAGAAATGTGTAATAGAGCCTCAAATCACCGTTATAGACGATCGGTACCAGGTTCCCAATCGTGTTGGGGCCTTCTTGGAATGCGGTTTTTTCCGGGCTCCATTTAAGGCCGTCATAGGTCACGTAGTAAACAGCCTTGCCACTGTTTTCGTTATACAGGACGAACAACTGGCCGTTGTACACAACGGCTTTGTTATTGAGGGCAGTATGGATTGTATTGACTGAATCAACAGGGGACCAATTGACGCCGTCCTCGGAACTGATGGTCTTTAACTGTTGGCGCGGGGCGTCGGCAAAGGTCAGTACCAGTTTTTGCTTGAATACGGTGGCGGAGACTCCACTGTAGATGTTACCGACCGGGATGGGCTTCGGCGCAGACCAGACTTTCCCCTCTACGGAAGAAGAGAAATAGATATTTTTCTGATCATTGTTGCTGGCCCAGAACATATAGACCTTGCCCTTGAACGACTGCACCACCGGGACAAAGTACGATGAACTGTAGCGCACCACGCTCGTTGAGGAAGGCTTGCCACCGGAGTCATCCGGATTATCAAAGACATCCACTTCGATCCCTACGCCTTGTTGCGGTGTCGCGACAATCACACTTTCCGCATAGGTCGAGGAGACAGTAAATAAACCACACAAGCACAACATCAGCCGACTGAGTATTGCTTTAATGCTCATCGATTCATTCCTTGAGTAAGTGCTACCCAGGCCGTACGCCTGCCTGCGGTAGTTAGTCCATTGGTAACGTGTGATCTGTACTGACAGCCATGTGTCCAGGCCCAGCCGTTTTTTGTACTCACCTCCATTGTTGTGCATGGATAACGCATGGGGTTGGAAGGCAACGATTGCAGGCACGCTCTGGCTTTTGCAGGCGGGTGTGCGATAGGTGCATCTTCCATGGTAGACGACTGTTTTACATCAGCTAGGCGAACGCCGAAAAAGAATCAAGCGATGGCGGCTTGAGGTGAACTTTCCAGCCAATACCGGCCTCAACCCATTACCTGCCCAACAAGGAATACGAGGCCCATCCATGAAAACCCTCTTGAAACTCACCCTCGCAGCCACCCTCACCTGCGCCCTGCCCGCCTGGGCCACTTGCACGCCAGAGGAAGCGACCGCCAAGCGTGAGCAACTGGCCCAGGAGGTGACCAAGCTCACCGAGCAGAACCCGGCCAAGGCCAAGGAAATCAATGACGAACTGCAGGCCATGGACCTGGAGACTGCCAGCAAGGATGTGCCAGACAAGTGCCAGTTGATCGATAAGCGTCTGCAAGAGCTGAAGCAAGCAGAGAAGAAGGCTGGGTGATTAGCCACAGCCGAGCACAGCCCGCTTTTGTGGCGAGGGAGCTTGCTCCCGCTGGGGGGCCAAAGGAACTGCAGGAACTGCGTAGGAGCTGTCGAGTGCAACGAAGCTGCGATCTCTCCCCAGACGCTTGAGTCCCAAGCGAAAGATCAAAAGATCGCAGGCTTCGCCAGCTCCTACAAAGCCCAGCGGGAGCATGCTCCCTAGTCACGGGTGTTGCATCAGATTCTGTTGCCCATAAAAAAACCGGACCCAAGGTCCGGTTTTTCATGAAGCACTACCGCGGCTTCACTCAGCCGCCGGCGCTTCCGGCTTGCGGCGCTTGAGCGGGGCCATGCCGTCCTTGCTGACCAGCGACGGGGCGTCGGTCTTCGGGCGGTTGGCGGTCTTGCGCTTGGTCGGGGCCTTGGCGCCGGTTTTCTTCTTGTCACCCTTGGCGTCGACCTTTTTCTTCTTCACGCCAACGGCCTTGCCCGAGGCCTTGACCTTTTTCGGTCCGCCGTAGGTGCCTTTGACTTCCTTGATGGTGCGGCGCTCGAAGCTCTGCTTGAGGTAGCGCTCGATGCTCGACATCAGGTTCCAGTCGCCGTGGCAGATCAGCGAGATCGCCAGGCCATCGTTACCGGCGCGGCCGGTGCGACCGATGCGGTGCACATATTCGTCGCCGCTGCGGGGCATGTCGAAGTTGATGACCATGTCCAGGCCATCCACGTCCAGGCCGCGGGCGGCGACGTCGGTGGCGACGAGAATTTTCACGCCGCCCTGCTTGAGGCGGTCGATGGCCAGCTTGCGGTCCTTCTGGTCTTTCTCGCCGTGCAGCACGAACGCCTTGTATTCCTGAGCCACCAGGCGACCGTAAATGCGGTCGGCCATGGCCCGAGTGTTGGTGAACACGATGGCTTTTTCGTAGGTCTCGTTGGCCAGCAACCAGTTGACGATCTGTTCTTTGTGCTGGTTGTGGTCGGCGGTGATGATCTGCTGGCGGGTGGTGGAATTCAGCTGGCTGACCGCGTTGAGCTGCAAGTGCTCGGGGTTGTTCAGCACCTTGGCGATCATCTCGCGCAAGCCCGAACCGCCGGTGGTGGCGGAGAACAGCATGGTCTGCTGGCGATTGACGCATTCGTCCACCAGGCGCTGCACGTCTTCGGCAAAGCCCATGTCCAGCATGCGATCGGCTTCGTCCAGCACCAGCACTTCGACTTCCTTGAGGTCGAGGTTGCCGGCGTTCAACTGCTCGATCATCCGCCCCGGCGTGCCGATCAGGATGTCCGGCACCTTGCGCAGCATCGCGGCCTGGACTTTGAAGTCTTCGCCGCCGGTGATCAGGCCGGACTTGATGAAGGTGAATTGCGAGAAGCGTTCCACTTCCTTCAAGGTCTGCTGGGCCAGTTCGCGGGTCGGCAGCAGGATCAGGGTCTTGATGCTGACGCGCACCTTGGCCGGGCCGATCAGGCGGTTGAGGATCGGCAGCACGAACGCGGCGGTCTTGCCGCTGCCGGTTTGCGCCGTCACCCGCAGGTCACGCCCCTGGAGCGCGAGCGGAATAGCCGCTGCCTGCACCGGCGTTGGCTCGACAAATTTAAGCTCGGCCACGGCTTTGAGCAGGCGTTCGTGCAGGGCGAATTGGGAAAACACGGGTGCTACCTCGAAGAAATGCAAAAAAACAGCTGCATAGGGTAACGGTTTCGAGCGCGAAGGCCGAGTTTCTTTATACAAACGGCGGTAAATCAGTGCATTTTTATAAGCCGATTTGTCATCAACAGTCACTTGACCGGGCTTAAATGCTCTAATCGTCCCGTCGCGTCTTTATAGAAGAACCGTTTCGTCCATGGACATCAAACAACTCTGGGTCAACATCCAAGACCTCTGGGGTGCCCTTGACCAGCACCCGCTCCTGCATTCCAGCCTCGCCCTGATGTTGCTGCTGGTCATCGCCCTGGTGCTGGGGCGGGTGGCGCGCTACCTGATCCTGCACGCAGCTAAACTGCTTGGACGCCAACCGGCCCTGCACTGGGTCAACGACCTGCGCCAGAACAAGGTTTTCCATCGCCTGGCGCAGATGACGCCGTCACTGATCATCCAGTTCGGCCTGCACCTGGTGCCGGAACTGAGCAAGACCAGCCTGATTTTCCTGGGCAACGTCGCCCTGGCGTTCACCATCCTGTTCATGGTGCTGAGCCTCAGTGCCCTGCTCAGCGCCCTGCTGGACGTGTACGCCCGCACCGAACATGCGCGTACCCGCTCGATCAAGGGCTACGTGCAACTGACGAAAATGGTGCTGTATGTGTTTGGCGCGATCATCATCGTCGCCACGCTGATCGACCGCTCGCCGCTGTTGCTGCTGTCGGGCCTGGGTGCGATGTCGGCGGTGATCCTGTTGGTCTACAAGGACACCCTGCTGTCATTCGTTGCCAGCGTGCAGCTGACCAGCAATGACATGCTGCGGGTCGGCGACTGGATCGAGATGCCTCAGGTCGGTGCCGACGGCGATGTGGTGGATATCACGCTGCACACGGTGAAGGTGCAGAACTTCGACAAGACCATCGTCTCGATCCCGACCTGGCGGCTGATGTCCGAGTCGTTCAAGAACTGGCGCGGCATGCAGCAGTCCGGCGGGCGACGGATCAAGCGCAGCCTGTTCATCGACGCCAGCGGCGTGCGTTTCCTGCATGACGAGGAAGAACAGCGCCTGACCCAGGTGCGCCTGCTGACCGACTACATCGGCCGCAAGCAGGCCGAGCTCAAGGCCTGGAACGAAGCCCAGGGCAACGTGGCGGCGATGTCGGCCAACCGTCGGCGGATGACCAACCTGGGCACCTTCCGCGCCTATGCCCTGGCCTATTTGAAGAGCCACCCGGAGATCCAGCCGAACATGACCTGCATGGTCCGGCAGATGCAGACCACCGCCCAGGGCATCCCGCTGGAAATCTACTGCTTCACCCGTACCACGGCGTGGGCGGACTACGAACGCATCCAGGGGGATATTTTCGATTACCTGCTGGCGGTGATGCCGGAGTTCGGATTGAACCTGTACCAGCAGCCCAGCGGCATGGACTTGCGTTCGGGGTTGTTGCCGGCGGTGTTGGGGGCGAGTCACCTGCCGGAGCCGCAGAAGCAGGTGATCTGACCCTCAGCCAAGATCTCCATGTGGGAGCGGGCTTGCTCGCGAAGGCGTCGCCTCAGTCGATATATTTGTTGCCTGACACTCCGCCTTCGCGAGCAAGCCCGCTCCCACAAGGGGGTTCAGTGTGAAGGCTGAGGCTGGCGTCCCCCCAACCGACTGATCCACACCGCCGCCAGTATCACCGCCCCACCCAGCAGCAACCGCCCCAACGCCTCGTGCTGGTTCCAGATCAGCAGGTTCATCAGCAGCCCCACCGGCACGTGCAGGTTGTTCATCACCGCCAGCGTCCCGCCGTTGACCAGGCAGGCGCCTTTGTTCCACCAGTACAACCCCAGTGCAGTGGAAACCAGGCCGAGGAACACCAGCACGCCCCATTGCAACGGCGCTTCTGGCCAGAAATTGGCCTTGCCGAACAGCAGGAATGCCGGCAACGCCACCATCAACGCACCGAGATAGAAATAGCCGAAACGCCGGTAGTGCGGCAGGTCGCTCGGATGACGGGCCACCAAGTGTTTGTAGAGCACCTGCCCGGCCGCGTAGGTGAAGTTGGCCAACTGCAGCAGCAAGAAGCCCATGAAGAAATCCGGGTTGATCCGGTCGTAGCGAATCACCGCCGCACCGGCCACGGCCACCAGCGCCGCGATCAGCGCCCAAGGATTGAAGCGCCGGTTCAGCGCATCCTCGATCAAGGTCACATGCAAAGGCGTAAGGATGGTGAACAGCAACACCTCGGGCACCGTCAATACGCGGAAGCTCAGGTACAGGCAGACGTAGGTCACTCCGAACTGCAAGGCACCGATCAACAGCATGCCGCGCATGAACGATGGTTCGACCTGACGCCAGCGGGTCAGCGGAATGAACACCAGCCCGGCCAACAGGACCCGTACCAGTACAGCGAAGTAACTGTCCACATGTCCGGCCAGGTACTCGCCGATCAGGCTGAAGGAAAATGCCTGGATCAATGTCACAAAAAGTAGATAGCCCATATCGCCCCTCGTTTCGGATGGCGGCGAAGATAGCGGTTTTGAGCTTTGGGGGCGAGTTCGCTCGCGATGGCGTCGGTACATTCATAGATCGATGCAAGCTGACCCACCGCCATCGCGAGCAAGCTCACTCCCACGCAGGGCGGTGTGGTGAGCACAGTCTCGCGGTCACCGCCAAACCCTGTGGGAGCGAGCTTGCTCGCGATGGCGCTGCATCAGAGACATGGCGGCTGACTGATACTCCGCTATCGCGAGCAAGCTCGCTCCCACAGGATCATTCAGCGGCCAGTAAATCGCAGGCAAAAAAAAGCCCGATCTCGCTAAAGCGTTCAATCGGGCTGATGCACTCAGGAGCAATAAGTGCAAAGGGAGGTTCGATGCGCAAAACGGTTTGAAGGGAAGCGCCAGGTCAATAGACCACCTGGCGATTACCCGAGGATTAACGGATCAGGCGACCTGGGACAATTTGGCGTTGGCCTGATTCAAACCCTTTTCCTGGAACTCACCACCCAGGTTCATGCCCTCGGCATGGATGAAGGTCACATCGTGGATGCCGATGAAGCCCATGACTTGGCGCAGGTAGGGTTCCTGATGGTCGGTGCTGCCACCGGCGTGAATGCCGCCCCGGGCGGTGAGCACGAAGGCGCGCTTGTCGGCCAGCAGGCCTTGGGGACCGGTAGGGGTGTATTTGAACGTCACGCCGGCACGCAGCACATGGTCGAGCCACGCCTTCAAAGTGCTGGGAATGGCGAAGTTGTACATCGGTGCAGCCATCACCAGGACGTCGGCGGCCAGCAGCTCATCGGTCAGTTGGTTCGAGCGTTCCAGCGAGGCGTTTTCAATGTCGTTGCGCTGCTCGACAGGCTTCATCCAGCCGCCCAGCAGATTGGCATCCAGGTGCGGCACCGGGTTGATGGCCAGGTCGCGGACGCTGATTTCGTCGGCCGGGTGCGCAGCTTTCCACTGGCTGATGAAAGTCTGGGTCAGTTGACGGGAAACCGAGTCTTGCTGGCGGGCACTGCTTTCGATGATCAGAACGCGGGACATGGCTTGTAGGCTCCATCTGAGAATGTTGTCAGTCGATGGAGTGAAGGTTAAACGTGACCATATCGATGAAAAAGCGCAAATAACTGCTGTAATGCATCGATATTTTCGTTTATAAGCGGAGCAGGTACGAACACCTGCCCCGCTGCCGGACTATTTCGGCTGACAGGTCAGCTTGATGCGCAGCTTGATGATGTTGCGGTTGAACTTGGCCGTGGCGTTCTTGAACTTGCCGGCGGCGACTTCGATCTTGCGGGTGCGCGGCGCCTCGGGGCCGTTGTTGAACACCACGGTGCAGGCCGCGTCGGTGCTGCCGTAGTTGTTGACCTGGATAGAGCCGATGTCGGCATCGGTGTCATAGGCGGTGTAGTCGATGCTCAGGCCGTTGAGGTGTTTTTCCACATCGATCGGGTAGGCAAACGCAGTCAGGGGCAGCAAGGCCAGCACCACACAACAGATTTTCTTCATTCGGCAGTCTCCACCAAGGGACCGCCAGCTTAGGACAAGAGGAGCCCGATATGAAAGCGCCCCGCGTGACCCTGGATCAATGGCGCACCTTGCAGGCAGTGGTCGACCACGGCGGTTTCGCCCAGGCCGCCGACGTGCTGCATCGCTCCCAGTCATCCGTGAGCTACACCGTGGCCCGCATGCAGGATCAGCTCGGCGTGCCGTTGCTGCGCATCGATGGACGCAAGGCCGTTTTGACCGAAGCCGGCGGGGTGCTGCTGCGCCGCTCGCGGCAACTGGTGAAACAGGCCAGCCAATTGGAAGACCTGGCCCACCACATGGAGCAGGGCTGGGAAGCGGAAGTGCGCCTGGTGGTCGACGCGGCCTACCCCAACGCCCGCCTCGTTCGCGCCTTGACCGCGTTCATGCCGCAAAGCCGTGGCTGCCGGGTGCGGCTGCGCGAAGAAGTGTTGTCGGGTGTCGAAGAAGTGCTGCTCGAAGGCGTGGCCGACCTGGCCATCAGCGGCTTCAGCATTCCCGGTTACCTGGGGGCGGAGTTGAGCGACGTGGAGTTCATCGCGGTGGCCCATCCCGAGCATGCCCTGCACCGCCTCAATCGCGAGCTGAACTTCCAGGACCTGGAAAGCCAGTTGCAAGTGGTCATCCGCGACTCCGGCCGCCAGCAGCCTCGCGACGTCGGCTGGCTCGGCGCCGAACAGCGCTGGACCGTGGGCAGCCTGGCCACCGCCGCGAGTTTTGTCGGCAGCGGCCTGGGCTTCGCCTGGCTGCCCCGGCACATGATCGAACGAGAACTCAAGGAAGGCGTGCTCAAGCGTCTACCCTTGGAACAGGGAGGCAGCCGCAACTCGACCTTCTATCTTTTCTCAAACAAGGAAAAACCCCTGGGCCCGGCCACGCAAATCCTGATCGAATTGCTGCGCACCTTCGACACCGCGCCGCTGGATGCGCCGTTCGCCGCTCCTGAACAAGCCTGACAAGGATTTTGCCGATGGCCTATTTTGCACACGAAGGATGCGACCTGCACTACGAGGAATACGGCCACGGCGCGCCCTTGGTGCTGGTCCATGGGCTGGGCTCCAGCACCCGCGACTGGGAAAAGCAGATCCCGGCATTGTCCGCCCGCTACCGCCTGATCGTGATGGATGTGCGCGGTCACGGCCGCTCCGACAAACCCCGCGAACGCTACAGCATCAAAGGTTTCAGCGCCGACCTGAGCGCCCTGATCGATCACCTGGAGCTGGGTCCGGTGCATTTGGTGGGCTGGTCCATGGGCGGCATGATCTGTTTCCAATTGGCGGTGGATGAGCCGGAACGGATCAGGAGCCTGTGCATCGTCAACAGCGCGCCGCAGGTCAAGGTCCGCACGCCCGACGATTGCTGGCAATGGTTCAAGCGCTGGAGCCTGATGCGCCTGCTCAGCCTGGAAACCATCGGCAAGGCCCTGGGCGCCAAGCTGTTTCCCAAGCCCGAGCAAACCGAGTTACGCCTGGAAATGGCCCGGCGCTGGGCAAAGAACGACAAACGTGCTTATCTCGCCAGCTTCGATGCAATCGTGGGGTGGGGTGTGCAGGAACGACTTTCACAGGTTGCCTGTCCAACCCTCGTCATCTGCGCCGACCACGACTACACCCCGGTGGCGCTGAAAGAAGCCTATGTAAAGCGGCTGCCCAATGCGCATCTGGTGGTCATCGCCGATTCACGGCACGCTACCCCGCTGGATCAACCCGAACGCTTCAACCAAACCCTGCTCGACTTTTTGACCGCAACCGATTCCACCACTCAGGATCTCTGACCCCATGCTGAAAAAAATCGCCCTTGCCGCCGGCACCGTATTGTTTGCCGCCAACCTGATGGCTGCGACTCCCGCCAAGGCCCCCCATGTATTGCTGGACACCACCAACGGCCTGATCGAAATCGAACTGGACCCGGTCAAGGCCCCCATCAGTACCAAGAACTTCCTCGAGTACGTGGACAGTGGTTTCTACAACAACACGATTTTCCACCGTGTGATCCCGGGCTTCATGGCCCAGGGCGGGGGCTTCACCGCACAGATGCAACAGAAAGACACCAAGGCACCGATCAAGAACGAAGCCAGCAATGGCCTGCACAACGTTCGCGGCACCTTGTCGATGGCGCGCACGTCCAACCCGGACTCGGCCACCAGCCAGTTCTTCATCAACGTAGCCGACAACGCCTTCCTCGACCCGGGCCGTGACGCCGGTTACGCGGTGTTCGCCAAAGTGGTCAAGGGCATGGACGTGGTGGACATCATCGTCAACTCCCAGACCACCACCAAGCAAGGCATGCAAAACGTGCCGATCGACCCTGTGCTCATCAAGTCGGCCAAGCGCATCGACTGAAGCGGCACACGGCAAGCCTGGGCGGCGCGGTCATCCCGCACCGCCCATTAGCAAAAAGGAGAGCCCCTGCCAGGGCATTTACAGATGGTTTTTCGCCGCTTCGAAACACTGATCGATATCTTCCGCGACGCCCCGAGCTCGGCCCCGCCGAACCGCGTCCTGCCCTTCTACACCTATTACCTGAAACAGGTCTGGCCCAGCTTCGTCGTGCTGCTGGTGGTTGGCCTGATCGGCGCGCTGATCGAAGTGGCGCTGTTCAGCTACCTGAGCCGCATCATCGACCTGACCCAAGGCACGCCCAATGTGGACTTCTTCAAGGTCCATGGCCTGGAGCTGGTCTGGATGGCCGTGGTGGCGCTGGTCTTCCGGCCGATCTTCGTGGCCCTGCATGACCTGCTGGTGCACCAGACCCTGAGCCCCGGCATGACCAGCCTGATCCGCTGGCAGAACCACAGCTACGTGCTCAAGCAGAGCCTGAATTTCTTCCAGAACGATTTCGCCGGGCGCATCGCCCAGCGCATCATGCAAACCGGCAACTCCCTGCGCGACTCGGCGGTCCAGGCAGTGGATGCCCTGTGGCACGTGCTGATCTACGCCGTCAGTTCCCTGGTGCTGTTCGCCGAAGCCGACTGGCGCCTGATGATCCCGCTGCTGATGTGGATTGCCGCCTACATCGGCGCACTCTGCTATTTCGTGCCACGGGTCAAGGAGCGCTCGGTGGTGTCGTCCGATGCCCGCTCCAAACTCATGGGGCGGATCGTCGACGGCTACACCAACATCACCACCCTGAAGCTGTTCGCCCATACCAATTTCGAACAGCAATACGCCCGCGAAGCCATCCAGGAGCAGACCGAAAAAGCCCAGTTGGCCGGCCGCGTGGTGACCAGCATGGACGTGGTCATCACCAGCATGAACGGACTGCTGATCGTCGGCACCACCGCGCTGGCCCTGTGGCTCTGGACCCAGTCGCTGATCAGCGTCGGCGCCATTGCCTTGGCGACCGGGCTGGTGATCCGCATCGTCAACATGTCCGGCTGGATCATGTGGGTGGTCAACGGCATTTTCGAAAACATCGGCATGGTCCAGGACGGCCTGCAGACCATCGCCCAACCGGTCAGCGTCACCGACCGCGACCAGGCCAAGCCCCTGGCGGTGGCCCGGGGCGAGGTGCGTTTCGAGCATGTGGATTTCCACTATGGCAAGAAAAGCGGGGTCATCGGCGACCTCAACCTGACCATCAAGCCTGGCGAGAAAATCGGCCTGATCGGCCCGTCCGGCGCGGGCAAATCCACCTTGGTGAACCTGCTGCTGCGCCTCTATGACGTGCAAGGCGGGCGCATCCTCATCGACGGCCAGGACATCGCCGAAGTCGGCCAGGAAAGCCTGCGCGAGCGCATCGGCATGATCACCCAGGACACCTCGCTGCTGCATCGCTCGATTCGCGACAACCTGCTCTACGGCAAACCCGACGCCACCGATGCGCAACTCTGGGAAGCCGTGCACAAGGCCCGGGCCGATGAATTCATCCCATTGCTGTCGGACGCCGAAGGCCGTACCGGCTTCGATGCCCATGTGGGTGAGCGCGGGGTGAAACTGTCCGGCGGCCAGCGCCAGCGCATCGCTATCGCACGAGTGCTGCTCAAGGACGCGCCGATTCTGATCATGGACGAAGCGACGTCAGCGCTGGACTCGGAAGTCGAGGCGGCGATCCAGGAAAGCCTCGAGACCCTGATGCAAGGCAAGACGGTGATCGCCATCGCCCACCGCCTCTCCACCATCGCCCGGATGGACCGATTGGTGGTGCTGGAAAATGGTCGCATCGCCGAAACCGGCAGCCACGCCGAGCTGCTGGCCCATGGCGGATTGTATGCGCGGTTGTGGCAGCATCAGACCGGGGGGTTTGTAGGGATCGACTGAACTGAGGGGATGGGTCATCAGGCCCTATGGATAAGGACCTGACTTGCTACCTTACTGTGGCGAGGGGATTTATCCCCGCTGGACTGCGAAGCAGTCCTAGAACCAGATCACTCGGTAGTGTCAGGCTCGAATGAGTTAACTGTATTGGGGCTGCTTCGCAGCCCAGCGGGGATAAATCCCCTCGCCACAGGGGTCGGTGCCAGTCAGGAGATATCAGCACTGCCGATACGGCAGTGCCGTCCTGGCCTCTTCGGCGTACGCCTGCACCCCCTCCTGCTCGCGCACGAGAAAATCCGCCACTGCCGCTTTCAACCCCGGATGCCGCAAGTAATGCCACGAGCGGGTAATCACCGGCTCGAACCCGCGAATCAACTTGTGCTCACCCTGGGCGCCGGCATCGAAGCGCTGCAAGCCATGGGCAATCGCATAATCCATGCCTTGATAGAAACAGGTCTCGAAGTGCAACCGGTCGAACTCCGCCAGGCAGCCCCAGTACCGTCCATAGAAACTGTCGCCGCCCACCAGGCTGAACGCCATCGCCACCGGCCGTGAACCTTGCTTGGCCAGCACCACACGGATGGCCTCGGGCATGCGTTCGGCCAACAGGCTGAAGAATGTCCGGGTCAAGTAGGGCGCCTGCCGTCGTATCGCGTAGGTGTTGGCGTAACAGGCGTAGACAAAATCCCACTGTGCCTCGTCCAACTGATGACCTTCGAGCCATTCGAACGCGATGCCCTGTCCCGCCACTTGTTCGCGTTCCTTGCGCATCTGCTTGCGCTTGCGGGAACTGAGGGCATCGAGAAAGTCCTGGAAGTCGCGATAACCGCGATTTTGCCAGTGATACTGGCAGCCGATCCGCTGCAGCCAGCCTTCTTGCCCGGCAAGTGCCGCGTCGGTGAAGGCATCGGTGAAGTTGATGTGGGCACTGGAAAGCCCTTCGATTTCCAGGTATCCGGGCACGCTGCCCAGCAACGCCAGACCGTCCTCCACCCGCGCCGCCAACAGTCGCGGCCCACTGACCGGGCTGAACGGTACCGCCGTCAACAGCTTGGGGTAGTAATCGATGCCGGCGCGGGCGCAAGCGTCGGCCCAGCCGTGGTCGAACACGTATTCACCGTAGGAATGCCACTTGCGGTAACTGGGCAAGGCCGCCAACAGCTGACCGTTTTCAATGTGCAACAAATGCTCGGCTTGCCAACCGGATTGCGGCCCCAGGCTGGCGCTGTCTTCCAGGGTGCCAAGGAAGGCGTGGCGCAGGAAAGGCTGGTTGGCGGGCACCAACGCGTCCCACTCGTGCGGCGCGATGGCGGACAGGCTGTCCAAGACGTGAAGCGGCATGCGATTCCTCGAGAGCCAGACGACGGATGGAACGAGTATCGCCGATCCTGACCGAGCGCACATAAAAAAACCCCGCCAGGGGCGGGGTCGAAAGGAGCTTTAACGGATGAAAGTGCAGCGGTGTATCAAGTCAGCGCGATTCAGAACACGTACTGGGCACGGACGACGAAACCGTCGCCATCGTCATCGCCATTGGCGTTGGTGACTTTGTCGGTCTTGGCCTTGACGTAGGCACCGGTGATTTTCACCGCTTCGTTGGCGTACCAGTTCACGCCCAGGTTGTGCACCTTGGCTTCGGCATCGCCCACTTCACGGGTCGCCGAGGCAGTGGTGATGTTGTCGTCTTCGACGGTCATGCTGTCGAAGCGGTAGAACACTTCCCAGGCGCCGATGGATTTGTTCTGAGGCTTGATCGCGTCAAATTTGCCGACCTTATAGCCACGGGACTCACCGGTGATGGTGTAGGCACCCTGGACGTAGAAGCCGTGGCCTTTGAGGTCTTCGAAGGCGTCGCTGTCAGCCTTGGTCTTGCGGGAGATGTATTCACCCTGGATCGACGCTGGACCCATGGCGAAAGCGGCTTCCAGGCCGAAGGCGGTGTCAGTGTCGTACGAACCGGCCGGCGAGTTGTTGGCGCCGCCCAGGACCGGACGGTTACCGTTAGGGCCGGCATCGTTGCCACCCAGGGTTTCAACGCCACGCATGCCCAGGCGGGAGCGATAACGTGCATCGAACGCGGTGTCCGAAACGTCACGGGAGGCTACGTTCAGACCGAAGTGCAGCACGTTGCCAGCTTCGTGCATCGGAGCGAAGACGAAGCGACCGTTGACCTGCTTGACGCTGTCGCCGTCAGTGTCGTCGGTGTCCTTGCTGAACACGCCGGCCGAAGCATAGAACGAATCAGCGAAGGTGCTGGAGGCCTGGATACCCAGGCCGTTCTGGTGGCTGTTGGCCCAGTCGATCAGGTCGTAGGCAGCGTTACGCTCGGGCGCGGTCACCCACTTGGAGCTGGTGGCTTTTTCCAGGCCGAAGTCGGGGTCAAAACGACCGACCTTGATCGACACCGGCTTGAAGCCGTTGTAGGCCAGGGACGCTTCGTCGAAGTAGCCGTTATCGGAGTCGCCACTGTTGTGGGACATGTCGTAGTTGATGGTGTAGGCCCAATCCGTGTACAGCACGCCGGACAGTTCCAGGAACGCGCGGCGGATATAAGCGGCATCGGCCGACTTGCCGTTGTCGGTGTAGATGCCATCGAACTGGCTGTAGTCAGCCTGCAAACGACCGCCGAGCTTGAAGCTGAACTCTTTGTCAGTGGTAGCGACCTCGAGGCCGCCCTTGGTTTTGACCACGATATCGGCGCCATCGGTAGTGACGGTGCCGGCGAAAGCCTGGGCGGTTACTGCCATTGCCAGTGCGCTGGCGGCAACACCTGCGAAGTGCTTACGGATCATCGAAGAATTCCCCTGTTGGTAGTCTATGCGTTAGAAAACACGCGGAACTGGGCCCGCTGGTGTTGGGAGGGGATGTTGGCGGCCGGTTGTGTCAGGCGAGTTGCTATCACATAAAGATTTTATGACAGCGGAACTTTTTACTTCGAATAGGAATAACTGTAGGAGCTGGCGAAGCCTGCGATCTTTTGACTCTTCCCTTGAGATTCAATCGATAGGGGAAAGATCGCAGCCTCGTTGCACTCGTCAGCCCCTACGGGTTTAACGGATGTCTTTGCGACGCTCGGCGGCGAGTTTCTCGGCGAGGTGATCCAGGTCGGGAATCGGGGGTTGCGGCAGTTTTTTGAGGGTCGCCTGCATCAGGCGCATCTGACGGATGAAGCGTCGGCAATTGGGGCAGAACATCAAGTGATGACGCACCATCAGGCGTTCACGAAAGCTCAATTGTCCATCGAGATAATCGCTGGAGCGCGCCACTTGTTCCTTGCAGGTCAGCATTCGCCGGTTTCCTCGAAATGTTCAACAGTCGCGAAGATCTTCAGTCGGGCACGATGCAACAGCACACGGACATTGGAGAGCGAGATACCCAACAGATTACAGATTTCGTCCAACTCCAGGTCTTGCTGTTCCCGCAGGGTCAGTACGCTGCCTTGCAGCTCCGACAGGCTGAGCAACGTGTGCTCCAGGCAATCACGCAATTCACTCATCGTGAGCAGCGCTTCGGGCGTGTCCTGGTGCCAGGCGAACGGTGCCAGCAGCCAATGGCCGTCCGCGGCGAAACGGTCATCGCCAAGGGTACCGTGGGGAGCCGGGAGGTCATCGAGCAGCACTTCCCGCCGGTTCTGCTTGTAGCGCCCCTTGGCGGCGTTGGCCGTGATGGTCAACAGCCAGGTCTTGAGGCTGGAACGCCCCTGGAAACCACTGAGATTGCGCACCACGGACAGCCAGGCGTCCTGCACCACTTCGTCGGCATGGCGACTGCCGACGATGGCATAGGCCACGGCACGCATCGGGCTCTGGTAGGCGCTGACCAGTTCCCTGTAGGCCTGCTGCTCACCGGCCAGGAGGCGTTGGAGCAGGAAGGTGTCATCGGTGACCGTCATTCAATGCCCCACTGCCTTGCAAGACTGACTATGTTTTTGTGGCGAGGGGATTTATCCCCGCTGGGTTGCGAAGCGACCCTGATATCTGCCATTGCGGTACATCAGGATGTATTCATTGCCTGCTTTGGGGCTGCTACGCAGCCCAGCGGGGATAAATCCCCTCGCCACAATACATCCCATTGCCAGTCATCAATGCTTACGCAAAATCACGCTGCCAATCGAATAACCGGCACCGAAGGAGCTGAGGACGGCAACCGAGCCGCTGGGCAGGTCATCCTGGTATTTGTGGAACGCGATCACCGAACCGGCCGAACTGGTGTTGGCGTAGCGGTCGAGAATCACGGGGGCTTCCGCTTCGGTGGCTTCGCGGCCCAGCAGTTTGCGCACGATCAGGTGGTTCATGCTCAAGTTGGCCTGGTGCAGCCAGAAGCGTTTCACGTCGCCAACGTTCAGTTGGTTTTCTTCCAGGTGGGTACCGATCAGTTCGGCCACCATCGGGCAAACGTCGCGGAACACCTTGCGGCCTTCCTGGACGAACAGTTTGTCGCGGCTGCCGATGCCCTCTCCCGCGGCGCGGTTGAGGAAACCGAAGTTGTTGCGGATGTTGTTGGAGAACTTGGTGAGCAGCTTGGTGCTGACCACGTCGAACTGGTACGGCGAGGTCGCCAGGTCCGCCCGCTCGATGATCACGGCAGTGGCCGCGTCACCGAAGATGAAGTGGCTATCGCGGTCGCGGAAGTTCAAGTGGCCGGTGCACACCTCCGGGTTGACCATCAGGATTGCCCGGGCCTGACCCAGTTGCACACTGTTGGCCGCGGCCTGGATACCGAAGGTCGCCGAGGAACAGGCCACGTTCATGTCGAAACCGAAACCTTCGATGCCCAGGGCTTCCTGGACTTCGATGGCGATGGCCGGGTAGGCACGCTGCAGGTTGGAACAGGCGACGATGACCCCGTCGATGTCCGCGACCGTGCGGCCGGCCCGCTCCAGGGCCTGTTTCGCAGCGCCGATGGCCATTTCGCAGAGCACCGACCACTCGTCGTTGGAGCGCTCGGGCAGGCGTGGGGTCATGCGTTGCGGATCGAGAATGCCGTCCTTGTCCATGACAAAGCGGCTCTTGATGCCCGAGGCCTTTTCGATGAACGCGGCGTTGGATTCAGTCAACGCCTCGACTTCACCCCGCTCGATGGCATCGGCGTTGTCGGCGTTGAATTGCGCGACATAGGTATTGAAAGATTGCACCAGCTCTTCGTTGGAGATGCTGTTGGCCGGGGTGTACAGGCCGGTGCCGCTGATGACGACGTTATGCATGGGTCGTGTCTCTGATCTGTTCAGGCAGAAAGTATTGGCACCGACGTACCAATACACAAAGGGACTTTTCCCATCCGGGGAAGCAGCCCTGGCATCGCTTTATTCCGGATCCGCCCGTGGCCTTGAAGCTCAAAACCACGGGACCGGCATTTATAGGCGCGAAGTTTGCCATAAACGCGGGGGTTTGGCCCATTCTCCCTTCTTCACCACACAAAACCCTGTGGGAGCGGGCTTGCTCGCGAAAGCGGTGGATCAGCTTGCATCAATGTTGAATGTGCAATTGCATTCGCGAGCAAGCCCGCTCCCACAGGGGGTATGAGTATCATCTGACTTCTGCCATCACCCCTCCACCAGCCCCCACTGCTTGCCCAGGCGCTTGTCGGAAATCGGCACCTTGGTGCCCAGTTGCTGGGCGAACAACGACACCCGGTATTCCTCCAGCCACCAGCGGTACAATTCCAGTTGCGGGTCGCGCTTGCCTTCCTGGGCGTGTTTGCTGGCGCGGGCCTGGTATTGGGCCCAGAGGTTCGACAGTTCGCCGCTCCAGACCCGGTCTTTCTGCACTTGGCTGCCCAACTTCTCGAAGCGTTGCTCGATGGCCTTGAGGTAGCGCGGCAGCTCCTTGAGCCACTGATGCGGGGTTTCCCGCACGAAGCCCGGGTACACCAGGTGACTGAGTTGCTGCTTGATGTCGTTCAGCGCCACGGCCTGGGCCAGGTCGATCTTGCCCTTGAAGCGTTTCTGCAGGCCATGCCAGAGCTTGAGGATGTCCAGGGTCAGCTTGGCCAGGCGTTCGGCGTGTTCGGTCCAGCCGCCGCGCTTGCGCTCGGCCAGGGCAGCCAGGGCGGCGCCGTCGCGGGGCAGGCTCGCTTCACCTTCGAGCACACAGCTGTCGAGGCTGGCGAGCAGGATGTCTTCCACCAGGCCGTCGATGCGACCCAAGTCGCGGTACAGCAGGCCCAGCTCCGTCAGCCCCGGCAGCTTGCCCCGCAGGAACTTGGCCGATTCGGCCAATTGCTGCATGAGCAAGCGCTGCAAAGCGCGGCGATGCTGGAATTCGGCTTCGGCCGGAGTCGGGAAACGCCCTTCCTTGACCACGCCGCCCTCTTCCACCAGCGCCGGATAGACCGTCATCGACAGCCCGGCGATCTTCTGCTGGGTTTTCTCGGCCACCGGCGCGAAGACCTTCGCCTCCACCGGTGCCTGGCTTTTTGCCGTTTGCGGCACGGCCAAGGCCGCCTGGCTGGCCTCGGCAAAGCGTGCTGTCAGCTCGGCCAGGTCGCGGCCCTCGCCGAGGAACTTGCCCTGGCCGTCGACGATTTCCAGGTTCATGCGCAAGTGGCTTTCCACCTGCTGGGCCGCTTCGGCCCAGGCTTCGTCGCTGACCCGCGCACCGGTCATGCGCAGCAGCTCACGGCCCAGGGACTGCGGCAACGAGCCCTCGGCGAAGGTGATACGTTGCAGCGCCGCCTTGACGAAGTCCGGTACCGGCACGAAGTTCTTGCGCAAGGCCTTGGGCAGGTTGCGCACCAGGGCGATGCACTTGGCCTCGATCATCCCCGGCACCAGCCATTCCAGGCGTTCCGGCGGCAGCATCGGCAACAACGGTGCCGGCACGCGCAAGGTCACGCCGTCGCGGGGATGGTTGGGCTCGAAGTGATAGCTCAGCGGTAAGGTCAGGTCACCGACACGCAAGGTGTCGGGGTACTGCGTGGCGGTGACCTCGCTGGCCTCGCGGGCCAACACGTCTTCCTCGCGCATGATCAGTAATTGCGGGTCTTTCTGGCTGTTGATCCGGTACCAGCTGTCGAACGTCGCGGTCTGGTGGATCTCGGCCGGCAAACGGGCGTCGTAGAACGCAAACAGGGTTTCCTCGTCCGCCAGGATGTCGCGGCGACGGGCCTTGGCTTCCAGTTCGTCGAGTTGCTCCAGCAGGCGGGTATTGGCCCCCAGGCACTTGGCCTTGGACTGGATCTCGCCGCGCACCAGCGCCTCGCGGATGAACAGCTCACGGGACACCACCGGGTCCACCGGCCCGTAATGCACCGGCCGCCGACCGACGACAATGAGCCCGAACAGGGTGATCTGCTCATAGGCCACCACTTGCCCGCGCTTCTTCTCCCAATGGGGTTCGAAGTGGTTTTTCTTGATCAGGTGCCCGGCCAGCGGTTCGATCCAGTCCGGCTCGATCTTGGCCACCATGCGCGCGTACAACTTGGTGGTTTCCACCAACTCGGCGGTCATCAGCCACTGCGGCCGCTTCTTGCCTAGGCCCGACGACGGATGGACCCAGAACCGCCGCTGGCGAGCACCGAGGTAATCACCGTCTTCGGTTTTCTGGCCGATCTGGCTCAACAGGCCCGAGAGCACCGCCTTGTGCAGCTTCGGGTAATCCGCCGACTCCTTGTTGAGGCTCAACTGCATGTCGCGGCAGATCAGGCTCAACTGGCGATGGGAATCACGCCATTCGCGCAAGCGCAGGTAGTTGAGGAAATTCTTGCGGCACCAGTTGCGCAGCGGGCTGGCGGTCAGGGCCTGGCGCTGTTCTTCGAAACCGCGCCACAGGTTGACCAGCCCGGCGAAGTCCGAATCCGGATCCTTCCACTGGGCGTGGGCCTGGTCGGCCGCCTGTTGGCGCTCCGGCGGACGCTCGCGCGGGTCCTGGATCGACATGGCGCTGGCGACGATCAACACTTCCTGCAGGCTGCCCAGCTTCGCCGCTTCCAGCAGCATGCGTCCCATGCGTGGGTCCACCGGCAGGCGGGCCAACTGCCGACCGAGCGGGGTCAGCTGACTGTTGCGGTCCACCGCCGAGAGTTCTTGCAGCAGGTTGAAACCGTCGCTGATGGCCTTGCCGTCCGGCGGCTCGATGAACGGGAAGTCGGTGATCTCGCCGAGGCGCAGGTGCAGCATCTGCAGAATCACCGCCGCCAGGTTGGTGCGCAGGATCTCGGGATCGGTGAACTCCGGCCGCCCAAGAAAATCTTCCTCGCTGTACAACCGCACGCAAATGCCCGGCTCGACCCGCCCGCAACGGCCTTTGCGCTGGTTGGCGCTGGCCTGGGAAATGGCCTCGATGGGCAAGCGCTGGACCTTGGCCCGGTAGCTGTAGCGGCTGATGCGCGCGGTACCGCTGTCGATCACGTAGCGAATGCCCGGCACGGTCAGCGAGGTTTCGGCGACGTTGGTCGCCAGCACCACGCGACGGCCCGGGTGGGACTGGAAGATCCGCTGCTGTTCGGCCGGCGATAAACGCGCATACAGCGGCAGGATCTCGGTGTGCTTGAGCTGGGCCTTGCGCAGCATCTCCGCGGCGTCGCGAATCTCCCGCTCGCCCGGCAGGAACACCAGCACGTCCCCGGGACTGCGGCGCTCGCTGCGCTCGTAGGCGGCGATTTCATCGAGGGTGGCGAGGATCGCCTGGTCGACGGTCAAGTCGTCCTCGACCCGGTTGCCCTCCTCGTCCTGCTCCAGGGTCAGCGGGCGATACCAGGTGTCCACCGGGAAGGTGCGGCCCGAAACTTCCACGATGGGCGCGTCGTCGAAGTGCTTGGAAAAGCGCTCCAGGTCGATGGTCGCCGAGGTGATGATGACTTTAAGGTCCGGGCGGCGCGGCAACAGGGTCTTGAGGTAGCCGAGCAGGAAATCGATGTTCAGGCTGCGTTCGTGAGCTTCGTCGACGATGATCGTGTCGTAGCGCTCGAGGTAGCGGTCGTTCTGGGTCTCGGCCAGCAGGATGCCGTCGGTCATCAGCTTGATCAGGGTGTTGGCGTCGCTCTGGTCCTCGAAGCGCACCTGATACCCCACCAACGCCCCCAACGGCGTGGCCAGCTCTTCGGCGACACGGCTTGCGACACTGCGGGCGGCGATCCGACGCGGCTGGGTGTGGCCGATCAAGCCGTGCTGGCCGCGACCGATTTCCAGGCAGATCTTCGGCAACTGTGTGGTTTTGCCCGAGCCGGTTTCGCCGGCGATGATCAGCACCTGATGCTTGAGCAGCGCCTCCTTGATTTCGTCGCGCTTGGCGGCGATCGGCAGATTGTCGTCATAGCGGATCACCGGCAGGCTCGCCTTGCGCGCCAGCACCTGGTCGCACGACGCCTGCATGCGCGCCACCCACTGGGCCAACTTGGCCTCGTCGGGCTTCTTGCGCAGCTCGATCAACTGGCGCCGCAACCGGTGACGGTCGGCGAGCATGGCGTGGTCGAGGTTTTTCAGCAGCTTGTCGATAGCGGGGGCTTGGTCAGTCATCAGGTACGCAAGGGGAATAGGAGCAGCGGCAAGTTTCAAGCTGCAAGCTGCAAGTTGCAAGCGGCACTGCCCTGAAACTCAAAACTTGCCGCTTGAAGCTTGAAGCTTGAAGCTGCTTCTAACCCTTACGCCGATACGGGAACACATCGATCACCTTCCCCGCCCGGATTGCCTCTTGCAGGCTTTTCCAGTAGTCGGCGTTGTACAGCTCGCCGTGCAACTGGTCGAACAGCTTGCGCTGCCCGGCGTCGGCGAACAGGAACGGCGGGAACTCCTCGGGGAACACGTCCAACGGCCCGATGGAATACCAGGGCTCGGAGGCCATTTCGTCTTCCGGGGTACGGGGCTCGGGGATGTGGCGGAAATTGGCTTCGGTGAGGAAGCAGATTTCATCGTAGTCATAGAACACCACGCGACCGTGGCGGGTCACGCCGAAGTTCTTGAGCAGCATGTCGCCGGGGAAGATATTGGCCGCCGCCAGTTGCTTGATCGCCAGACCGTAGTCTTCCAGCGCCTCGCGCACCTGGTCGGGGTTGGCGTTTTCCAGGTAGAGGTTCAGGGGCGTCATCCGGCGTTCGGTCCAGCAGTGCCGGATCAGCACCGTCTCGCCTTCCACCGACACCGTGGAAGGTGCTACTTCCAACAGTTCCTCCAGGCAGGCCGGCTCGAATTTGCTCAGGGGAAAGCGGAAATCGGCGAACTCCTGGGTATCGGCCATGCGCCCGACCCGGTCGACACTTTTCACCAGTCGGTACTTCTCGATCACCGTGGCCCGGTCGACGTTTTTCGACGGCGAGAAGCGGTCCTTGATGATCTTGAACACCGTGTTGAAGCCCGGCAGGGTGAACACGCTCATGACCATGCCGCGCACACCGGGCGCCATGATGAACTGGTCGTCGGTGTTCGCCAGGTGGTTGATCAGCGCCCGGTAGAACTCGGACTTGCCGTGCTTGTAGAAGCCGATGGAGGTGTACAACTCGGCGATGTGCTTGCCCGGCAGGATGCGCTTGAGAAAGCCGATGAATTCCGCCGGCACCGGCACGTCCACCATGAAGTACGAGCGGGTGAACGAGAAGATGATCGACACCTGCGCCTCGTCGGTGATCAGCGCATCGATCTGGATACCCCGGCCCTCACGGTGCAGCAGCGGGATCACCAGCGGCCATTGATCGTCGCGGGTAAAGATCCGGCCCACCAGGTAGGCGCCCTTGTTGCGGTAGAGCACCGAGGAAAACAACTCCACCGTCAGTTCCGGATCCTTGCAGACCCAGTCCGGCAGGTTCTCGCGCAACTGCGCTTCGAGGCGCAGCAGGTCGCCTGGCAAGTCGCCGTAGTCCTCGCTGAACCGGTAATCGGCGAACACGCTCGCCAGCATCCGGTCCAACTGCCCCTGGGGCTTGTAGGTACGGGTCTGGGCGGCGCGGGCCCGGCGCAGGCTGGGCCGGGTGGTGTGGATGAACATGGTGCCGTCGCTGATCAGGTCGTGGCTGAACAACCCGCAGAAGATCGAGTTGTACCAGGTTTCCGACAGTTCATCGTCGAAACGCAGGTCGATCAGGCTGATGTAGGCGCTTTTGACCAGCGGCCAGCAGCCCACATCCATCAGTGTTTCGTCATCGAAGGCCTTGTGCAGCCTGGCGACGGTTTCGAAGACTTTTTCTTCATACAAATTGATCCGCGCCGCCGACGCCGCTTGGGCCTCCAGCCACAGGGCCTGCTCGAACCGGGCGCGGGCGCCGTCGGTGATCTGCCGGAAATGCTCACGATAATCGTCGAAGCCGTCGAGGATCGAACGGGCGATTTCGAGGGCGGGCCATGGCTGCGTCATAGGGTAAACCTCGGCGGGTCATGCTTGTTATTGGCGACTGAGCTTAGAGGCCAATCACGCGCCAACGCAACCATTGCCATCGCTATGCAGGGCGGCGACACTTGCCACCCCATCAAGGAAGGAGTGGCTCGTGAACCTCGTCGATATCCTGCGTTTACTGTCATTGGCCGCCATCTGGGGGGCCAGCTTCCTGTTCATGCGCATCATCGCCCCCGTCATTGGCACCCTCCCCACTGCATTCTTTCGCGTGTCCATCGCCTTCGTCGGGCTGCTGGTGATCCTGGCCCTGATGCGCGTCGACTGGAATTTTCGCGGCAAGCTCAAAGTCGTGATGGTGCTGGGCCTGATCAACTCGGGCATTCCGGCCACGTTTTATTCGCTGGCGGCCCAGGTGCTGCCGGCCGGTTATTCAGCGATTTTCAATGCCACCACGCCATTGATGGGGGTGTTGATCGGCGGCTTGTTCTTCAGCGAACAACTGACCCCGGCCAAGGTCAGCGGTGTCTTCCTGGGGCTGCTCGGCGTTGCCATCCTGACCCGCGCCGGCCCGGTGGCCTTCGACCTGCAACTGTTGATGGGCGCCCTCGCCTGCCTGCTGGCCACGACCTGCTACGGCTTTGCCGGCTTCCTCACCCGGCGCTGGCTCGATCACCAGGGAGGCCTGGACAGCCGCCTCTCGGCCCTGGGCAGCATGTTCGGTGCCACGGTGTTCTTGCTGCCGCTGTTTGGTTACAGCGTCATCAGCCAGCCGCCGGCCAGTTGGGGCGGCTGGAGCGTCTGGTTGTCCCTGCTGGGGCTGGGCCTGGTGTGCACTGCGCTGGCGTACATTCTTTACTTCCGCCTGCTCAGCTCCATCGGCCCGGTCAAATCCATGACCGTGACGTTCCTGATCCCGCCATTCGGCGTGTTGTGGGGGGCGTTGCTGCTGGATGAGCCGTTGGGGATGGCGCATTTGTATGGCGGGGTGTTGATTGCGGCGGCGTTGTGGTTGGTGTTGAAGCCTGGGGTGGTGAAACCGGCTGAAGCGTCTGCCCGGTAATCCATCGGTGTGGCTTAATAGGCCATCGCGAGCAAGCTCGCTCCCACAAAAGGGCTGCGCATAACCCTGTGGGAGCGAGCTCGCTCGCGATGGCGGTGGTACACCCAGCGATGACTAAGGGCTAGCGGCTCTTACGAAACACAAACACCAACCCCACGATGATCAGCACCATCCCCAGCCAGCTCAACAACGCCAGCCGGTTGCCGAACACCAGGTAGTCCATGATCGCCGTCACCGCCGGCACCAGGTAGAACAGGCTGGTGACATTCACCAGGTTGCCCCGAGCAATCAAACGGTACAGCAGCAACGTTGCCAGCACCGACACCACCAGCGCCATCCACAGCACCGGCACGAAGAACCCCGTGCTGTATTCGAAGTGAAACGGCTGGAACGGCACGAACACCGCGCACAACACCAACCCGGCCAGGTACTGCACCGGCAGCGTGCCCAGTGGGTTATCGGTGATGCGCTTCTGCATGATGGAACCGGCCGTCATGCTCACCAGTGCCAGCAACCCGCACACCATCCCCGCCAGGGACATGCCGGCCAGGCCGATGCCCTGGTACACCACCATGACCAACCCGACCAAGCCCAGCACCAGGCCGAACATCCGCGACCAGGAACGCTGACGTTCCATGAGCACCACGGTCAGGATCGGTTGCACGCCCATCAGGGTGGCCATGACCCCGGGCGTGACATTCATTTGCAGCGCCAGCAGATAAAAAATCTGATAGGCGCCCAGCAGCACCAACCCGGTGGTCACCGCGTACAGCATCGGCTTGCCGGTCTTGGGCAGCTTGAACTTGAGCATGGGGATCAACAGCACCAAGGCGAACAGCGCGATGGCAAAACGGATCAGCAAAAAGGCGAAGGGGGAAGCGTGGGCCAGGCCCAGCTTGGAAAAGATCGCCCCGCTGCTCCACAGCAAAACGAACAGGCTCGTGGAAGCCGCCGCCAATAAGGCGTTTCTGGAAAGGAAAAACATGAATACCACCTGTAGTCAGGCAAAAAGCCAACTCAGCCGAAGCTGAAGTCCAGTAGTTTTTTCCGGGCGGGCACAGGGGATGGCAACCGTTGCCGATCAGCCCTGAATGCCAACACCCGGCGGTGATACGACGGCGTACACCGGTGGGCTACTGACAGGTGGAGGGTATTGACCGATCTGCGCAGGCTGCTGACTCCCACACGGCACGACGCCAGCGTTGAACGCTGGAACCACGACCGCGATGACAGGGGATGCAGGCATGAGCCGATCTCTTGAAGGGTGGGTTCGAAAACCCGAAGAGCGCCGACTATAACCAGCGCTCGATGGACTACGCAATATTTAAACGAACAACCAGTAGCCAAGCGCCGTCAGCACCGCCACCGCCAACACTGGCCGCATCACCCGGTAGGCCTTGGGATGCTTGCGCTTGAACTGCTTGACCCGGCCGCTGATGCCGTCACTGAACGACTTGCTCCAGGCATAGGCCCGGTTGATGCCACCGACGTGTTCTTCCTCCAGGTTCTGCGGCGCGGTGGCGCGGCCGAGGAACGCGCTGATGCTGCGGTTGAGGCGGGTCATCAGCCGGCTTTTCAGGGGGCGCTCGACATCGCAGAACAGAATTACGCGGGTCTGTGGGGTTTCGTTCTTGACCCAGTGCACATAGGTTTCATCGAACATGACGTCTTCGCCGTCGCGCCAGGCGTAGATCTGACCGTCGACGAAGATCCGGCAGTCATCGGAATTGGGCGTGGACAGCCCCAAGTGATAACGCAACGAACCGGCGAAGGGGTCTCGATGTGGATTCAGATGGCTGCCACCGGGCAGCAGGGCAAACATCGCACCGCGCACATTCGGGATCTGGTTGACCAGCTCGACGGTGCGCGGACACAGCATCTCCGCCGACGGCAGCGGTTTGTCGTACCACTTGAGGTAGAAGCGCTTCCACCCCTTCTTGAAGAACGAGCCGAAACCGGCGTCGTTGTTCTTCTCGGCGGCACGAATGTAACCCTCGTCGAACAGGTGCATGGCCTCGTCGCGAATGACTTGCCAGTTGTCCTTGAGCACATCCAGTTCGGGAAATTTGCTGCGATCCAGGTAAGGCTTCGAGGGCACGCCGGAGAACAGGTACATCAGGGCGTTATAGGGGGCGAACAGCGCCGAGTGGTTGACGAATTGCCGCAGTACCGGCAAACGCGCCTTGCCACGCAAATGCACATAAAGCGTACTGCCCAAAAACAGCAGCAACAGCGAGGCCTTGGCGACAAACGAAACGGTCATTTATAACTCCTTGTCCAAAACAACTACGCAACGCCATCAGCCCGACGCAGCGGCCGGCCATGTTATAGATCGTGGCCAGGCCAGGGAACCGCCCGGCACAAACATTCACTGTTGAGGATTACGCAACAATGTCCTTCTTAACATGCACGGCCTGAACCTTGGCTGACGCTGATCAACTTCCTGCTCACCACCCTGTGGCGAGGGGATTTATCCCCGTTGGGTTGCGAAGCGACCCTGAAACCTGACGGCCCAGCTATCGAGCCGGCTGAGTTGCTGGGGGACTGCTGCGCAGTCCAGCGGGGATAAATCCCCTCGCCACAACAAAGGTCCCTCCACCCTCGAAGTCCATTCACCGTTACTGCTGAGTCTCCTGCTCGGTAAACAAATCACTGAACAACATGCTCGACAAGTACCGCTCGCCCGAATCCGGCAGGATCACGACGATGGTCTTGCCCTGCATTTCCGGTTTTTCCGCCAGGCGCACAGCCACCGCCATCGCCGCACCACAGGAGATCCCACAGAGGATGCCCTCTTCCTGCATCAAGCGCAGGGCCATGGCCTTGGACTCGTCGTCAGTGACCCGCTCGACCAGGTCGACGATCGACAGGTCGAGGTTCTTCGGCACGAACCCGGCACCGATTCCCTGGATCTTGTGGGGGCTGGGCTTGATCTCATGGCCCGCCATCGCCTGGGTAATCACCGGCGAAACCTCAGGTTCGACCGCCACCGACAAGATCGGTTTGCCACAGGTGTTCTTGATATACCGCGAAACCCCGGTAATGGTTCCGCCGGTGCCCACGCCCGCCACCAGCACATCCACCGCGCCGTCGGTGTCGTTCCAGATTTCCGGGCCGGTGGTTTTTTCGTGGATCGCCGGGTTCGCCGGGTTATCGAACTGCTGCGGCATGAAGTATTTGGAAGGATCGCTGGCCAGGATCTCGGCGGCCTTCTCGATGGCCCCCTTCATGCCCTTGGCCGGTTCGGTGAGCACCAGTTCCGCCCCCAAGGCCTTGAGCACCTTGCGGCGCTCGATGCTCATGGAGGCCGGCATGGTCAGCATCAGCTTGTAGCCACGGGCGGCGGCCACGAACGCCAGGCCAATGCCGGTATTACCCGAAGTCGGTTCGACGATGGTCATGCCCGACTTGAGTTTGCCCGAGCTTTCAGCGTCCCAGATCATGTTCGCGCCGATCCGGCACTTGACCGAATACCCTGGGTTGCGCCCCTCGATCTTGGCCAGGATGGTCACACCGCGCGGCGCAATGCGGTTGATCTGTACCAGTGGCGTATTGCCGATGGAATGGGCGTTGTCAGCGAATATACGGCTCATGGCTGGGTCCTTGATGCGGCGAGAATTTAAGCCTTTAAAGGTATGCCTGTTGCCCACAGGCGTCCAGTTGCACCGAACGTTCCCGTTGTTGCGACAGTCAATGGCATTAGGAGGCGCCCCCCCAACAAACGCTGGAGAATGACTGACATGAAGCGTCGATATCGCTGGCCACTGTGGGTGTTCGCCACCCTCGTCGCGGTGCTGGTGGCCCTGCATTTCGCCCTGCCTTACCTGGTACGCGACTACCTGAACGATAAACTGGCCAATATGGGCGATTATCGCGGCCAGATCACCGACGTGGACCTGGCCCTGTGGCGCGGTGCCTATCGGATCAACGGCCTGGAAATCGTCAAGGTCGACGGCAAGGTCCCGGTGCCGTTCGTCACCGCACCGCTGGTGGACCTGTCGGTGAGCTGGCACTCGCTGTGGTACGACCACGCGGTGGTGGCCGAGGTGGAATTCGCCCGCCCCGAAGTAAACTTCGTCGACGGCGGAGCCAACCGACAGAACTCCCAGACCGGCCGGGGCACCAATTGGCGCGAACAACTGGGCAAACTGCTACCCATCACCTTCAACGAAGTGCGCATCCGGGACGGCAAGGTCACCTTTCGCAACTTCAACTCCAAGCCACCAGTCAACCTGCGGGCCACCGACGTCAACGCCAGCTTCTACAACCTGACCAACGTGGTCGACACCGAAGGCAAGCGCGACGCCCGTTTCGAGGGTAAAGCCTTGGTAGCCGAACATGCGCCCCTGGAAATGCAAGCCACCTTCGACCCCTTGAGCAATTTCGAAGATTTCGATTTCCGCCTGCGGGCCACGAACATCGAACTCAAACGCCTGAACGACTTTGCCGCCGCCTATGGCAAGTTCGATTTCAACGCCGGCCACGGCGACCTGGTGGTCGAGGCCGAAGCCGACAATGCCCGGCTCAGCGGCTACATCAAGCCTCTGCTGCGTGATGTCGATGTGTTCGATTGGCAGCAGGATGTGGAAAACCAGAACAAGAACATCTTCCGTTCGGTCTGGGAAGCGTTGGTCGGCACGGGCGAAACAGCCCTCAAGAACCAGCGCAAGAACCAGTTCGCCACCCGAGTGGAACTCAGCGGCAATGTTCACCAGCAGGACATCAGCGCCTTCGAAGCCTTCCTGCAGATCCTGCGCAACGGTTTCGTCCAGGCGTTCAACGCCCGTTATGAACAGCCACCGCCTTCGACCGACTAGGGTTTGCGCGTGACGGTGTAGCGGCCGATCGGTTCCGCCGCCGCGATGCCCGCGCCACGCTGCAGCGAGTCCCATCCCAAGCACGCGAGGGCCAGCGAACGAGGTACAGCCTCGCGCCCACTGCTATAGCGAGTGATGCTGCGAGTGCTGACCCCGAGGGCTTCGGCAGCCTTGTTCAACGGCAGGCCGGTACGGGCACGCCAATCGATGAAGATACGGGTATTTTCATCCACGGCATTCTGCGCCAGCGCATCCAGATACAAGGTATCGGCACCGATCTGGATATCCAGTTCGGGCCATTCCACGCTCCAACCATCATCCCCCAGGCTCGCACCTCCAAACGCAGCCTCTTTCAGCAAAGGCTGCAAGCCTGGGTAACGTTGCACGTCGGCACTCAAGTCCAGCGTCAATTGCTGCCCGTCGATGAACGTCAGTTCAAGACTGAACGGTAATAAGGCCTGCACGGCCAATAGCCGCGGCCGTTTCATGGGTAACATCGTTTCCAATCCTCCAACAGTTGCGCCTGGTGGACCCCGACCCAGTCCAGCGCTTCCTTGATGATCAACGGCGGCGCACGGCCCATCATCACTTCCACGGTCTCCAGGCTTAACATCACATCCACCCCACCACACGTCAGGTGAACATGGGGCGGTGGATGGTCTCGTTCACGCAGTTGAATGCGGTAAGTATTTTTAAATCGATATTTAGTAGACATGCGCCAAACATATCGCCAAATTGGCGATATGCAATACTGGCAAGCAGCCCAGACTGAGTCAACATGTGACGCTCCATTCAGAGACTGAATACAGCGTCTGCGTTCACAGTCGGCGGGGCCTCGCGTTATAGTCGGGCACGATATCTATTTCGCGCGCCCCGCCTCACCAGGCCGGCGACACCGTTCGAGGAATTGCAGATGAAGTTCGAAGGCACCAGCGCCTACGTGGCTACCGATGACCTGAAACTGGCCGTCAACGCCGCCATCACCCTGGAGCGGCCGCTGTTGGTCAAGGGCGAACCGGGCACCGGCAAGACCATGCTCGCCGAGCAACTGGCCGAGTCCTTCGGCGCGCGCCTGATCACCTGGCACATCAAGTCCACCACCAAGGCTCACCAGGGCCTGTACGAGTACGACGCGGTCAGCCGCCTGCGGGACTCGCAACTGGGCGTGGACAAGGTCCACGACGTGCGCAACTACCTGAAGAAGGGCAAGCTCTGGGAAGCGTTCGAGTCCGAAGAGCGGGTGATCCTGCTGATCGACGAAATCGACAAGGCCGACATCGAGTTCCCCAACGACCTGCTGCAGGAACTCGACAAGATGGAGTTCTACGTCTACGAGACCGACGAAACCATCAAGGCCAAGCAGCGCCCGATCATCATCATTACCTCCAACAACGAAAAAGAGCTGCCGGATGCGTTCCTGCGCCGCTGCTTCTTCCACTACATCGCCTTCCCCGACCGCGTCACCCTGCAGAAAATCGTCGATGTGCATTACCCGGATATCAAGAAGGACCTGGTCAGCGAAGCGCTGGACGTGTTCTTCGACGTGCGCAAGGTGCCGGGCCTGAAGAAAAAGCCCTCCACTTCCGAACTGGTGGACTGGCTCAAGCTGCTGATGGCCGACAACATCGGCGAAGCGGTGCTGCGCGAGCGTGATCCGACCAAGGCCATCCCGCCGCTGGCCGGCGCACTGGTCAAGAACGAGCAGGACGTGCAACTGCTCGAGCGCCTGGCGTTCATGAGCCGTCGCGGCACCCGCTGATCCTCTTCGTCCCACAAGAGCGAGGGCGATTGCCATGCTGCTTAACCTGTTCAACGAGATGCGCGCCGCCAAGGTGCCCGTGTCGGTGCGTGAACTGCTGGACCTGATCAACGCGCTGAAACAGCGGGTGATCTTCGCCGACATGGACGAGTTCTATTACCTGTCCCGGGCCATCCTGGTGAAGGACGAACGGCATTTCGACAAGTTCGACCGGGCGTTCGCCGCCTACTTCAACGGCCTGGAGAAACTCGACGACCACCTCCAGGCGCTGATTCCCGAGGACTGGCTGCGCAAGGAATTCGAGCGCTCGCTGACCGATGAGGAACGGGCACAGATCCAGTCCCTGGGCGGCCTGGACAAGCTGATCGAAGAATTCAAGAAACGCCTGGAAGAACAGAAGGAACGCCATGCCGGTGGCAACAAGTGGATCGGCACCGGCGGCACCAGCCCGTTCGGCTCCGGTGGTTTCAATCCCGAGGGCATCCGGGTCGGCGACGCCGGCAAACGCCAGGGCAAGGCCGTGAAGGTCTGGGACCAGCGCGAGTACAAGAACCTCGACGACCAGGTGGAACTGGGCACCCGCAACATCAAGATCGCCCTGCGCCGGCTGCGCAAGTTTGCCCGCCAGGGTGCGGCCGAAGAGCTGGACATCGACGGCACCATCGACCACACCGCCCGGGACGCTGGCCTGTTGAACATCCAGATGCGCCCGGAGCGACGCAACACCGTGAAGTTGTTGCTGCTGTTCGACATCGGTGGTTCGATGGATGCCCACGTGAAGATCTGCGAAGAACTGTTCTCGGCCTGCAAGACCGAGTTCAAGCACCTGGAGTACTTCTACTTCCACAACTTCGTCTACGAATCGGTGTGGAAGAACAACCTGCGCCGCACTTCCGAGCGCACCTCGACCCAGGATTTGCTGCACAAGTACGGCGCCGACTACAAAGTGATCTTCATCGGCGACGCCGCCATGGCCCCCTATGAAATCACCCAGGCCGGCGGCAGCGTCGAACACTGGAACGAAGAAGCCGGTTATGTGTGGATGCAGCGCTTCATGGAGAAGTACAAGAAGCTCATCTGGATCAATCCGTACCCCAAGGACACCTGGGGTTACACCGCCTCGACCAACATCGTGCGCGAGTTGGTGGAAGACCGGATGTATCCGCTGACCTTGCGGGGGCTGGAGGAAGGGATGCGGTTTCTGTCCAAGTAAGATTTTGGTTGCCTGTTCAGGCCTCATCGCGAGCGAGCTCGCTCCCACAGGGGATCTCAGTGTGACGAAGATCCACGGTGGGAGCGAGCTTGCTCGCGATGCTTTTAGCGGTCGAGAAAACTACGCAGACACTCCACCTGCTGCCGATGCGCAACCTCCTGCACCACCGGCCGCAACCGCACCTGCGCCCCCGGCAGGCATTGCGCCAGGCGGGCCAGGGCCAGTGGGGTCAAGGCGCCCAGGCGTGGATAACCACCGATGGTTTGCCGGTCATTGAGCAGCACGATCGGCTGGCCATCCGGCGGCACCTGCACAGCGCCCAGGGGGATGCCTTCGGAAATCATCGCCGCCCCCTGATACTCCAGCGCCGTGCCCAGCAAGCGCATGCCCATGCGGTCGGCGCGACTGTCCAGCGTCCACGGGGTGTTGAACGCGTCGAACAGACTCTGCCCGCTAAACGCGCCATTTTGCGCCCCCAGGATCAGGTCCAGCGGTTGCGCTTGCTGGAAATCCGGAATCCGCGTGTGCGGCATGGGCCGCGGCGTCGCCGTGCCTGAATAGCTCAAGTGCTCGCCGCGACTCAGCGCCCGCCCCCGTCCATCCAGGCCACCCAGTTCCTCGCGCACCACCGTCGCCCGGCTGCCCAGCACCGCAGGCGCATTGAAACCGCCAGGGGCCGCCAGGTAGGCCCGGGCACCGAGCACGGGCTGGGTGAGCGCCAGCACCTGGCCCTTGCGCAGGCTGAAGAAGCGCCACGACGCCACACCCTGACCGTCTATTCGCGCGCCCAGGTCCGCCCCGGCCAGCGCCAGCACGCAATCCTCTTCGGCCACCACGGTAAAACCGCCGAGGGTAATCTCTACCACCGCCGCGTCCAGGCCATTGCCGAGCATCCAATTGGCCCAGGCCATCGACAGCCAGTCCGCCGCCCCGCCCTGGGTCACGCCCAGGTGCCTCACGCCGAAGCGGCCGGTGTCCTGCAACAGGCACAGCGGTGTGCTGGCCTCGATCAACAACCGGCTCATGCCTGGGCCTCCAGCGGTGTATCGTCGCCACCCAGCGCGATGAATTCGGTATGGTCCACGGGGGCAAAACGCACCGTGTCCCCCGGCTGCATCAGGCTGTAGCCGTCGCGCTCACGATCAAACAGTTTGGCCGGGGTGCGACCGATCAGGTTCCAGCCGCCGGGCGACACCACCGGATACGCCGCGGTCTGGCGCTCGGCGATGCCGACACTGCCTGCGGCCACGCGCTTGCGCGGCGTGTCGAGGCGCGGTGCAGCCAATGCTTCGTCCACCAACCCCATGAAGGCGAAACCGGGGGCGAAGCCCAGGGCAAACACCTGGTACTCGCGTTCACTGTGGCGACGGATCACCTGGGCGACCGTCAAGCCACTGCGGCTCGCCAGCAGCGCCAGTTCCGGCCCGACGCTAAGGTCGTACCACACCGGCAACACGTGGCATTGACCGGCGGACCGGGCATCCGGGGAAAGGTGATGCAGCGCCTCGTCGATCAAGTCGCGGGCCTGGGCCGGGCCCAGGGCGAGCAAGTCGTAATGCACCATCAAGGTGGTATAGGACGGCACCAGATCGATCAGATGTCCGGCAAACACCGCTCGCAGGCGCTCGCTGGCGGCGAGCATCCAGGGCATGTTGGCCTCGGCGATCTCGTCGAACAGCCGCACCATCAGGCAGTCCACCGCCACCACTTCCAAGCGTGGTTTCATGGCGCACGCTGCCGGTCCAGGGCTTCGCGGATGCGTTGCACGGCCGCCACGGAACTGGCGTTGTCACCGTGCACGCACAAAGTATTGGCCTTCAGGTGCAAGGCGCTGCCATCACTGGCGGTCAACGCATCGCCGCGGGCAATGGTCAGGGCCTGCCCGATAATGACCTCGGGATCGTGGTGCACCGCGCCCGGTGCTTGCCGCGAAACCAGGCGGCCGGCGCTGTCGTAGGCGCGATCGGCAAAGGCTTCGAACCACAGGGTCAGGCCGTACTCATCGCCCAAGGCCTGGGCGGCGCTGTTGTCCCGGGTCGCCATGAGCATCAGCGGCAGTTGCCGATCATAGGCCGCGACAGCCTGGATCACCGCGCGCAGTTGCGCCGGGTTGGCCATCATGTCGTTGTACATCGCCCCATGGGGTTTGACGTAGCTGACCCGCCCGCCCTGGGCCCGGCAGATGCCGTCGAGGGCGCCGATCTGGTAATGCAGCAAGTCCTGCAACTCCTGGGCGCCATAGGCCATGGAACGGCGGCCAAAGCCCGCCAGGTCTTGATAGGCCGGGTGTGCGCCGATCCGCACGCCGTGGCTCAGGGCCAGGCTGACGGTCTTGCGCATGATGCCCGGGTCGCCGGCGTGGAAGCCGCAGGCGATGTTGGCGCAATCGATGAAGGGCATCACCTCGGCGTCCAGACCCATGGTCCAGCTGCCGAAGCTTTCGCCGATGTCGCAGTTCAATAGCAGGCGGTTCACGGTGAACGCTCCTGTAGGTTCTTTCTTTGTTTAACTGTGGGGCACGTACCCCACAGGTTATCAGTTACTCGGCTTCCAACTGCTTGCCTTGGGTTTCCGGCAGGCTCAGGGCCGCCAGGATCACCACGCCATAGGACACCGCCGCGAACGCCCCGATACCCACGCTCAGCGGCACCTTCTGGCTCAAAATACCGATCAACAGCGGGAACAATGCCGCCACCGCCCGGCCAATGTTGTAGCAGAAGCCTTGGCCCGAACCACGAATGCGCGTAGGAAACAGTTCGGTGAGGAACGAGCCCATGCCGCTGAACATGCCCGACGCGAAGAACCCCAAGGGGAAGCCCAGCCAGAGCATCACGTTATTGCTCACCGGCACCTGGGTATACAGCAGGACGATGGTGAAGGAGCCGACGGCGTACAGGACGAAGTTCTTTTTGCGCCCCAGGATGTCCGACAGGTACGCACTGATGACATAGCCCACGTAGGAGCCGACGATCACCATCGCCAGGTAGCCGCCGGTGCTCAAGACACTCAGGCCGCGCTCATTTTTCAGGAACGTCGGCAGCCAGGAGGTGATGGCGTAGTAACCGCCCAGGGCACCGGTGGTCAGCAGCGAGGCGCGAAGGGTGGTGAAGAGAATGCCGGGGGCAAAAATCTCGTAGAACTTCGCTGGGTTTTCCGGCGTCAGCCGGGCCTTGGTCTGGTTATAGACTTCCGGATCCTTGACCAGTCGGCGGACGAAAATCACGAACACTGCCGGTACGATGCCGAGGATGAACAGTGCGCGCCAGGCGTCTTCCGGCGGCAGCACCGAGAACAGCAGCGCATACAGGATCGCCGTCATGCCCCAGCCCAGCGCCCAGCCCGACTGCACCATGCCCACCGCCTTGCCACGGTCCTTGGCACGGATCACCTCGCCCATCAACACCGCACCAGCGGTCCACTCGCCACCAAAACCGAAACCCATCAGTGTGCGCGCGATCAACAGTTGTTCGTAGTTCTGGGCAAAGCCGCACAGGAAAGTGAAGAAGGCAAACCACAGCACCGTCAGTTGCAGGGTGCGCACCCGACCGATCCGGTCGGAGAGAATGCCCGCCACCCAGCCGCCAATGGCCGAGGCGATCAAGGTACTGGTGTGGATCAGGCCTGCCTGGCCGGTGGTGATGCCCCACATCGCGATCAGGGTCGGCACCACGAAACTGAGCATCTGGGTGTCCATGCCGTCCAGGGCGTAGCCGATCTTGCAGCTCCAGAAGGTGCGACGTTCCTGCTGGTTGATGTTGCGATACCAATCGAACGGGCCAGAACGGGCCTGGGGTTGGGGGACGCCGAGCGTGTCGGGTGCACTCATGGGGGTTCTCCACGGTTTTATTGTTGTGAGTCTCGACGACGCTGACGTGGAGACCGTTGCCCCGATTCTTGAGCGCGCGGCCGATCCCGTCCAACGAATAAAACCTTGGCTGGGTCATAAGAAAAATTTGATTGGGTAACACGCAGGGCCTGAACACCGTTGTGGCGAGGGGATTTAGCGAAACGTCGCACCGCCCCGCTGGGGCGCGAAGCGCCCCCTTACAAGGCCACCACATATGTCAGGCGGATCATTTCTATTGCTGCATTGGGGGGCTGCTTCGCAGCCCAGCGGGGATAAATCCCCTCGCCACAACAGCAAGGCCACTGTTGGCTACAACCCCCGCAGGTCCCGTTCTTCAATCGGCCGGCCCTGGCGCAGGCGCTTGCCGCCCAACACCACCCAATCGATCAGGCGGAACAGGCATTCCAGGCCGAACGACAGCAACATCGCGCCGCTGATGCCCCAGATCATGGCTTCGGGGGTCAGCAGGATCTGATAGCTGTAGCCGTTCCAGGTCTCCTTGCGGATGTCCGGATCGGCGGCCAGGGCCACTTGCAGCAGGCGGATGTACCACGGGCCCTGCATGGCCTGGAATTGTTTGTCTAGGGCCTGTTGGCGCACGAGCAAGGTGTTCAGGCTGTCGGCATCGCTGCGAAAGATCGGGTCTTCGCTGGCGCGGTAATGGGCCACCAAGGCCTGCATGTCGCCCTTGAAGAACTGGTTGGCGGTGCCCTGGAAACCTTGCAGGCCGGTCTGCGCCTCGATCAGGTGAGCCTCGACCCGCTTGGCGTAATCATTGATGAAGCCCGGCACCTGGACCCCAACCAACAGGCCCACTGCGAACAACACCAGCCGTAGATAACTGAGCAACATAGCGTGACGTCCTTATTCGGTCCGGCCGTGGCTGACGCATTCGCCGCGTCGCCACAGGCTCCATTGGCCCGGTTCGTAGCGGGTCCAGGTTTCGTTTTCGGTCAAGGGCTCGGTGGCGATCACCGTGACCACGTCGTTGGGCGTGGTTTCCGCCTGGAAATCGACAATCACATCCACGTCCTTGAGCCGCGCCGGGCCGAACGGCGCACGGCGGGTGATCTGGGCCAGTTTGGTCGAGCAATAGCAGAACAGCCAGTCGCCATCGCTGAGCAGGCAGTTGAACACGCCTTTGCTGCGGTATTCGGTGCAGGCCTCGATCAACGACGGCAGCAGCTGCTCTACCTCCACCGGCTCCGGGAAGGCCTGGCGCACGCGGTTGAGCAAATCGCAGAATGCCGCTTCGCTGTCGGTGTCGCCCACCGGGCGGTAGAAGCTCACGCCCGGTTGGAAATCGGCCAGCTGGCCGTTGTGGGCAAAACACCAGTTGCGGCCCCACAACTCACGCACGAAGGGGTGGGTGTTGGACAGGCAGACTTTGCCGACATTGGCCTGGCGAATATGCCCGATCACCACTTCGCTCTTGATCGGATAGCGCTGCACCAGATTCGCCACCTCCGATTCGCTGCTGGCGGCCGGGTCCTGGAACAGGCGCAGGCCACGACCTTCATAGAAGGCGATCCCCCACCCGTCCCGGTGCGGCCCGGTCTTGCCGCCGCGCTGCATCAGCCCGGTGAAGCTGAACACGATGTCGGTCGGCACATTGGCGCTCATGCCCAGTAACTCACACATGCTCGAACTCTCGCTTCAAGGGGCAGGCCTGCTTACAGGCGCGGTTCGATACGCGAACGCTGGGGGTTGCTCGGCACGGGCGGGCGACCGTAGCGGTCATCACCGGCCACGCCGAACGGTGGTTCGTCCTCTGGCTCATCGGCCGCGGCGGCGGCTTTGGCGGCGGCCGCCCGTTCCTTGCGGGCGTTGGCGGCGCGCTCGATGGGGAAGCGGATCAGCACGATCACCAGGTAGAGGCCGAAGGCAATCATGCCGTACATGAGCAGATCGGACGCCGCCCGCCAGACGTTGTTGCCGACCTTGAACAAGATGTCCAGGGCGACAATGGCCAAGGCCGGGGCAACTTTGTCCTTCACCGGGTCGACGACGGTGGGGCTGAACAGCAACACCGCCATCAGCAAGCGCAGCGGCTCGCGCAACCAGCGCCACATCCAGCGGGTCATGCGCATCCACACCAGCAGGCAGCCCAGGGCAGCGAAGGCGTAGAGGCCCCAGGCGATCAGATAGTCATTCTCGGTCATGGTGTCCATGGCAAGGCAGGCAAAGAGACGCTTATAGTAACGGCTTTTCGCGCGTCAGGCTGCCCCGGCGTCTGGCGAATGGCCTGTGTGGTGGCTTCTGTCCAGGCCGCGTGTCCCTTTTCGTACAACGTTCGAGAGCCTTTCATGTCCCTATCTGCCCACGTTTCCAACGCCCCGATTGCCCGCAGGGACGCCGGTGTTGACCCGTACGCCTGGCTGCAGGAGCGCGACACCGACGCCGTGCTCGACTACCTCAAGGCGGAAAACAGCTATCAGGAGGCGCAACTCGCCGATCAGGCCGAATTGCGCGAAACCCTGTTCCAGGAAATCAAGGGCCGGATTCTCGAGACCGACCTGTCACTGCCCTCACCCTGGGGCCCCTACCTGTATTACACCCGCACCACGGCCGGCGACGAATACCCGCGCCACTACCGCTGCCCACGTCCGGCCGACGACAGCCTGAGCGTGGACGAAAGCCACGAACAACTGCTGCTGGACCCGAACGCGCTGGCCGGCGGCGAATTCTTTGCCCTGGGCGCCTTCAGCATCAGCCCCGACCACCAGCGCCTGGCCTACAGCCTGGATACCACGGGCGACGAGATCTACACCCTGTTCGTCAAGGAATTGTCCAACGACAAGGTCAGTGAACTGTCCTTCGACAATTGCGACGGCAGCATGACCTGGGCCAACGACAGCCTGACGCTGTTTTTTGGTGAACTGGACGACACCCATCGCCCCCACAAACTCTGGCGCTATCGACTGGACGGCACTGCCGCCGAAGAAGTGTTCCATGAGCCGGACGGGCGTTTCTTCCTGCATTGCTATCGTTCGAGCTCGGAAAAGCAACTGATCCTGTCCCTGGGCAGCAAGACCACCAGCGAAGTCTGGGTACTGGACGCCGCGCAACCGCAACAGCCCTTCACCTGCCTGGCGCCACGCCTGGAAAACCACGAATACGACGTCGACCACGGCCTGCTCGATGGCCAATGGACCTGGTTGATCCGCAGCAACCGCGACGGAATCAACTTCGCCCTGTACCAAGCCGCCGACACCGGCGTGGCGCCGACCGAAGCCGACTGGCAGAACCTGATCCCCCACAGCGATACGGTGATGATCGACGGCCTGAGCCTGAACGCCGGTGCCATGACCTTGAGCCTGCGTGAGGGCGGCCTGCCGATCATCGAGGTGCATCCCCAGGACTTGCCGGCATATCGGGTGAGGTTGCCGGACGCGGCCTACAGCCTGCATGTGCAGAACAGCCTGGAATTCGTCAGCGATCGCATTCGCCTGCGCTACGAGGCCCTGAACCGTCCGGCACAGATCCGTCAGTTGGACCTGGCCAGCGGCGAACAGGTCGTACTCAAGCAGACCCCGGTGCTGGGCCCGTTCGATGCCGATGCCTACGTCAGCCAGCGGCTGTGGGCGACGGCGCCAGACGGCACACAAGTGCCCATCAGCCTGGTGGTCAAACGCGAAGCCCTCGGCCGGCCGGTGCCGCTGTACCTGTACGGCTACGGTGCTTACGGTGAAAGCCTCGACCCGTGGTTTTCCCATGCGCGGCTGAGCCTGCTCGACCGCGGCGTGGCGTTTGCCATTGCCCATGTGCGGGGCGGCGGCGAGCTGGGGGAAGCCTGGTATCGCGCCGGTAAACAGGAACACAAGCACAACACGTTCGGCGATTTCATCGCCTGTGCCGAGCATTTGATCGCCAACGGTTTCACCACCGCCGAACAACTGGCAATCAGCGGCGGCAGCGCCGGTGGCCTGCTGATCGGCGCAGTGCTCAACCAACGCCCGGAGCTGTTCAAGGTCGCGATTGCCGAGGTGCCGTTCGTCGATGTGCTCAACACCATGCTCGACCCGGACCTGCCGCTGACCGTCACCGAATACGACGAATGGGGCAATCCAGAGGAGCCGGACGTTTATGATCGGATCCGGGCCTACGCCCCGTACGAAAACGTCCGCGCCCAGGCGTACCCGGCGTTGCTGGTGATCGCCGGTTACAACGACAGTCGCGTGCAGTACTGGGAAGCGGCCAAGTGGGTGGCGAAATTGCGCGCCACCAAGACCGACGACAACCCCCTGCTGCTCAAGACCGAACTGGGCGCCGGCCACGGCGGAATGAGCGGGCGCTACCAGGGATTGCGTGACGTAGCGCTCGAATATGCATTTGTCTTGAAGGTTTTGGGGTTGGGTTGAGGAACTCTGTGGGATGGCCGGGTCTTAGCTCCATGCGCTGGGCATCCCAGATCAAATAACAAGGGTTCTTCTTCAATCCAACCCCGTAGCAGACACAAGAAAAAGACCGTGCCAACATGTCAGAACCGACCTTACTGAATAAAGAAATCCGCGACTGGCTGATGGACTGCGGTCTGTTCGACCAGTTACTGCCCGTCGACTTCGCCGCCGCGTCGGGCTATTTCAGCATCAGCGCCATCGCCGAGGGCGAAGCGATTTTCCATGAGGGCGATGCCGGCAGCTTCATGTGCATCATCCACACCGGCCAGGTGGCCGTGCAGAAAACCGGTCCCGACGGCCAACCCGTGACCATTGCCACACTGCGCAGCGGTCGGGCCTTCGGTGAAATGGCCGTGCTCGACGGCGAACGGCGCTCGGCCAGTTGCATCGCCGCCAGCGATTGCCAGTTGCTGAACCTGGGCAAGGACTCCCTGGAAAAAATGCTCAACGACGCCCCCAAGATCGCCGCCAAGATCATCCGCGCCCTCGCCGTCTCCCTGTCCAAGCGCCTGCGCATGGCCGACGGGCAGTTGTTGTCGCAGCAGGTCTGACAACAACACATAAACCCTGTGGGAGCGAGCTTGCTCGCTCCCACAGGTTATTGCGTCATCTTGTCGATTTATCCCCCCGGCGACTTGGCCTTCACCGGCTTCGGCTCCAGGCCCGGTATCGGCTGGTCCTTGGGCGGCTTGGGCATTTCAATGGGCGGCAGCAAGGGCGGCCCACCGCTTCCGGTGCCCGCCTTGGGCACACCGTTGGGCGTGACCGGCGGATACGGCATCGGGGTGGCGGTGCCCGGCGAGCCGGGGATGCTCGGCGGGTTGACCGGAATCGTCGGTTGTTGAGCCTGGGCGCAACTTATTGAGAGCGCCGCCAGGGCAATGGCCGTTAGAATGATGCACTTCATCAATGGCTCCGTGGCTATTGTCTGCTTTAAGGCTAGTCGTTACCGCGCGGTTTGCCCTCCTACGAGATCTCCATGAAACGTTTCGTTCTGCTCGACACCACACCCATCCCTGATAACGGCGGTGCCCTGTGCCTGTTCGAGTACGGCGAAGACTTCGTCATCAAGATCCAGGGCGGCGACGGCGGGCAGTTGATGAACACCCGCATGCACGGTTCCGAAGACGCCCTGGCAGAGATTCCTTGCCGCAAGGTCGCCGGTCGTCCTGGCTCACGCGTACTGATCGGCGGTCTCGGCATGGGCTTCACCCTCGCCTCGGCCCTCAAGCACCTGGGCAAGACCGCCGAAGTGGTGGTGGCCGAACTGGTTCCCGGGGTGGTGGAGTGGAACCGTGGCCCCTTGGGTGAAAAAGCCGGACGACCGCTGGCAGACCCGCGCACGGTGATCCGCATGGAAGACGTGGCCAAGGTGCTGCAGGCCGAGCCCCAGGGTTTCGACGCGATCATGCTGGACGTCGACAACGGCCCGGAAGGCCTGACCCAGAAAGCCAACAGCTGGCTGTATTCGGCCGGTGGCCTGGCCGCCTGCGCCAAGGCCCTGCGGCCCAAGGGCGTGTTGGCGGTGTGGTCGGCCAGCGCTGACCGGCAGTTTTCCGACAAACTGAAGAAAGCCGGCTTCAAGGCCGAAGAAGTGCAAGTCTTCGCCCACGGCAACAAAGGCACCCGCCACACCATCTGGATTGCCGAGAAACTCAAGGGCTAAGCTAAACTGTGCCCAACCGTCATCAGTCTTTATTTACAAAGGTGAACCCATGAGTTCGTCAACGCCACCGTCCAACACCGCCAAGCTGGACCGCATCCTCGCCGATGCTCAGCGCGACCGGGAGATGGGCTACCGCGACAAAGCCCTGAAAATGTACCCCCATGTCTGTGGCCGCTGCGCCCGTGAGTTTTCCGGCAAGCGCCTGAGCGAGTTGACCGTTCACCACCGCGACCACAACCACGACAACAACCCCCAGGACGGTTCCAACTGGGAACTGCTGTGCCTGTACTGCCACGATAACGAGCACTCGCGCTACACCGACCAGCAATACTTCGGCGACGGCTCCCTGAGCACCCCGAAAATCGCCAAGGCGACCCACAACCCCTTCGCCGCGCTGGCCGGGTTGATGAAGAAAGACGAGTAATTACAGCCTGTCAGGCCGCCATCGCGAGCAAGCTCGCTCCCACAGGTTTTGTGAACGCCGAAAATCCAATGTGGGAGCGAGCTTGCTCGCGAAGGTGATCAAATAAACACCACACATCTCGAACCTGACCACCCTCCCCCATTCCCCGTATAATCGCGCCTTTTCCCCAAAGGCACCCCGCCCGTGGCCAACAAACGCTATAGCTGCATCGGTCTGTTCAACCCCAAGTCACCGGAAAACGTCGGTTCGGTCATGCGTGCCGCCGGCTGCTACGGCGTGGCGTCGGTGTTCTACACCGGCAAGCGCTATGAGCGCGCCGCCGACTTCATCACCGACACCAAGAAAGTCCACTACGACATCCCGCTGATCGGTATCGACGACCTGAAGAAAATCCTGCCCCTGGGCTGCGTGCCAGTGGCAGTGGAACTGGTGGAAGGCGCTCGCCCCCTGCCCGAATACACCCACCCGGACCGGGCGCTGTACATCTTCGGACCGGAGGACGGCTCGCTGGACAAGGACATCCGCGACTGGTGCGAGGACGTGGTGTACATCCCCACCACCGGTTGCATGAACCTGGCCGCCACCGTCAACGTCGTGCTGTACGACCGCATGGCCAAAGGCAACAACACCCGTTCGGGGCCGCAATTCCGCTGATCGGTGCAAAACTCGATTGAACAACGCAATCGCGCGGGCAGTCAGTTTTATACCAACCCCATACTGGAGACAGATCATGAGCGATAACAATCCGTTCGAGCCCATCGAGAGCACCCCTTTCCAATCCCGTCCGCCACAAAACGTGCATGGCTGGGAACGCATTGGCTCGCTGGCCGGCGGTGTGCTGATGATGGGCAAGGGCTTGCGGCGTGGCGGGGTGATCGGCCTGGCGCAACTGGCGATCGGTGGCCTGGCGCTGGCGCGAGGGATCACCGGGCATTGCTCGGCCAAGAGCCTGCTGGAGAAGAATCGCCAGAATCTGCACAGCGCCCGCGCCCGTATCGAGGAGGTCGGTGAGGAACTGAGTCGCCTGAAGGCCAATGCCGAGGCGGCGACTGGCACGGCGACGGTGACCGGGAATGATTCGCTGGTTTCGCCAAAGGTTGGGCTCTGATTTTTGCAGCGCCGCTGATGGCCCCTTCGCGAGCAAGCTCGCTCCCACAGGTTTTGTGAACGCCGAAAATCCAATGTGGGAGCGAGCTTGCTCGCGATGGCGGGGTCACTGAAGTAATCGGCTATCCAGCACAGTGGAGGCCCCACCCAGAACGCTCTCACTGAGCTGCACAAACTCCTTGGTATCGACCGTTTCCAAGCGCATCGCCCCCTGCAACACATCATCCAGCGAACGCTTGTTACGGGTTTTCAGGCGAATCTCGCGGTCCAGTTCCTGCAACAGCAACACCGCCTTGGCCACCGCCGCCGGACCGATCTGCTCGCCGCGCACGGTGGTGACGCCCTTGCTCTCGCGGGCGAGCCGCTCGTTCAGGGTCTGGTAGCGCTCATCACTCAGGCCGCCGGCGCGGCGTAGCAGTTCAATGGCGTAGTACTCGGTCAGCCCCTCACTGATCCAGTCGCTACGATCCTGATCATTGACCCGGGCCAGCGCCTGCACCAACTCCCGCAACAACGGGCTGCTGCCCCGCTCGCTGACCAGCGGCGGACGACTGTGCAGGTAAATCGAGTCATGGCCGGCCTGGGCACCACGCCACAGCGGATCGCCGGCACCGACGATCAGCAACTTGGCCGGATGACGCGGCACCAACGCTTGCACTTGCGGCCAGACGAACGTCAGCAGCGTCAGCACATCCATCCGGCGCATGCCCTGGCCCTGGGGCGAGGCCACCGTCACTTCGGTTTCGCCCAGGCGCGTGCGGCGGCTGCCCAGTTTGCCGGCGAGCATCCAGCCGGTGGGACGGTCGAACAGGCGCGAGGGATTGTCGATGCGAAAGCGTTGTTTGCCGATACGCGGCCAGGGGGTCTCGATGCTTTTCCAGCCGTCGGGCAATTCCACCTCAAGACGGGCCACCAGTTCGACGCCATCCTGCTGGTCGAGCTTGGCCGACGGCACCAGATCGTCACCACGCAGCAACGCCCACATCGGGGTCATGCGGGTTTCGAAGGTAGCGTTCTTGCGGGCATGGCTGATGCGCACACGGTAGCTCAGGCTGGCCTTGTCGGCGGCCGGACGCCAAAGGCCACGCGCCTCCTTGCCGGGGGTGAGCTGCCATTGGCCGTCGGCCTTGAAATCGCTGTAGCGGGTGCCATCGCCGAGGTCGAAATCCAGGCTGCGCACCGCCGAACCCCGGGCCAGGGTCAGGCGCACCTCGGCCTGATCGCTCTGTGGCAACAGGTGCACGTGATAATCCAGGTCGACTTTCTGCGCCGCCCACAGCGGTCCGCACACCGCCAACAGCCCGGCCGCCAGCATCCGTTTCAATCCTGCAGCCATGGGGTCTCCCTGGTGGTGCGCCGCCCGGTGGTTCAGCCTGCGCGGAAAATCAGATGATCTTCCCAATCATCTTCCGGCACGCTGCCTTCGGCCAACATGCGCCCGGACTGGGAAATGCGTTCGTGGTGCACGGCCTCTCGATCACCGCAGACCAGGTGGTGCCACAACGGCAAGTCCTTGCCTTCGCTGACCAGCCGATAACCGCAGGTGGGCGGCAGCCATTTGAACTCATCGGCCTTGCCCGGCGTGAGCTGGATGCAATCGGGCACGAACTCACGGCGATTAGGGTAGTCGGTGCACTGGCAGGTTTTCAGGTCCAGCAGTTTGCAGGCGATGCGTGTGTAGTAGACGCTGTTGTCGTCTTCGTCTTCGAGCTTTTGCAGGCAGCACAGGCCACAGCCGTCGCACAGCGATTCCCACTCCTGTGGATCGAGCTGATCGAGGGTTTTGCGTATCCAGAACGGTTCGACTTTGGCGGCCATGGCTCAAGCATCAACATCAGGTAGTGAAAGGCCGACAGTCTAGTGCCGGGACCTCCTCAGGCCAAGCATTGGCGACTGTCGGTAGGCAGGGACTTGTCAGGCCGGGCGCCGGGACGTAGGTTGCTGCATTGTCTTTCCAAACTCGAGCCAGGTGAGCCCATGAGCGCCAATTCCCGCATTGCCGATTACGCGATCCACCCTCAGTTCATCGAACGCTGGTCGCCCCGCGCGTTTACCGGCGAAAGCATTGCCGAAGAAACCTTGCTGAGCTTCTTCGAAGCCGCGCGCTGGGCCCCCTCGGCCTACAACTCACAGCCATGGCGTTTCCTGTATGCACGGCGCGACACGCCGAATTGGGAGCGTTTCCTGGGATTGCTCAACGAGTTCAACCGCGGCTGGGCCCAACACGCCTCGGCACTGGTGATCATCGTCTCGAAAACCACCTTCGCGGTACCCGGTGCCACCGAGGAAACCCCGGCGCAGACCCACACCTTCGACACCGGCGCGGCCTGGGGCCACCTGGCGTTGCAAGCCAGCCTCAGCGGCTGGCACACCCATGGCATGGCCGGCTTCGACCAGGAACTGACTCGCACCGAACTGAAGATTCCGGAAGGCTACGCCCTGCACGCCGCCGTGGCGATTGGCAAGCTGGGGGACAAGTCGACCCTGGCCGAATACCTCCAGGCCCGCGAAGTTCCAAGCCCGCGCCGGCCATTGAGTGAACTGGTGGCCGAAGGCGACTTCACCCTGTAACCCTATTCTGTGACCGCTGAAAGCCCACTGTGGGAGCGAGCTCGCTCGCGATGGCGTCAGGTCAGCCGCTTTGATGTTGACTGAAGCACCGCTATCGCGAGCAAGCTCGCTCCCACATTTTGCTCTGTGGCGAACACATTTTTTGTGACCACTGAAAATGGGCTTCAGTAACCCCGGCTGAAATCCACTTCTCCGCGCAGCGCTTCGCCCGCCTGGTAGGCCCGCAGGTTTTCCAGGAACAATTGCACCATCATCGGTGGCGAGGTCGGGGCCGAGCTGTGGCCGGTCAGCAGCAGCCCCCAGGCAGTCCAGAACGGATGGCGCTGTGGCAATGGCTCCTGGCGGCAGACGTCGATCACCGCACCGGCCAGGTGCCCATCCTTCAGGGCTTGCACCAGGTCCGCATCCACCACTGCCACGCCGCGGCCGACGTTGATGAACAACCCGCTCGGCTTGAATTGCTTGAACAGCGCCGCGTCGTAGATGTCATGGGTATCCGGCGTATTGGGCAGCAAATTGATCACGTAATCCATTTCGCCCACCAGACGAGGCAAGTCCTTCAGCGCCCCGACTTCGATAAACGGTGCCAACGTCCTGGCCTCGCTGGCGATGCCATACAACTGCACCCCGAACGGCACCAGGAACTGCGCCACACGCTGGCCGATGTCCCCCGTCCCGACGATCAACACCTTGCGCCCGGCCAGGCCTTGGCCCTGGCGGTTGTCCCACTTGCGCTCGACCTGGCTGACCAACCGGGCCAGCACCTCGCGCTCATGGCCGAGCATGTAGGTGAGCACGTACTCAGCCATCACCTGGCCAAAAATGCCCACCGCACGGGTCAGGCGGTAATCGCGGCTCAAGCCATCGGCCAGCAACGGCGTGATGCCTGCCCAGGTCGATTGCAGCCAACGGGGCTGGTGGCCTTGACGCAACAGGGTGGCCAGCAGATCAGGCTGGCCGAGCCAGACCGGGCAATCGGCGGCCAGTCGCGACAGTTCGGCGGAATCGCCGCTGGTCAGGACTTCAATATCGGGTGCAGCCTGACGCAAAAGCTGGGCATACACCGCGTGATCGTGTTCGGCAATCAGAACGCGCATGAATCAAACCTTTCAAAAACAATGCAGACGAGCGCCGACAGAGTGTCGCTCCATCCCTGCGATCGTCGTCAATAAACCATTCCAGTGTTGCAAAAGGCACCCAGGACAGGCGCCCCCACTACCGTCAGACCGGGTCGTTGCGGCGCAGCAACTCTTCGGGCAAATGCTCGATGTACTCGTCTTCGGCCGGCGGCATCTGCAAGTGATAGCCCTGGGTGTCGAGGTTTTCCAGCACCTTGTTGATGTCTTCCCGGGACAGTTCCCGCTCGGGGCTCAGCACCAGGTCGAAGGCATGGATCGCCTTGCCAAAGGCGGCCATCAGGGGCTCGGGCACACGCTTCAAGGCATCGCTCTTGAGCACATACAGGTACATCTCGTTTTTCTTCGAGCTGCGGTAGATGGAGCAGATACGTTTCAAGGCTGTTCTCCGGCAGTGGCCAGGCTGTCGAGCAGCGTCTGGCCCATCAATTCGCGGCGCCAGCCACGCAGCGAATCGGGCAATTGGTAAGGGCCCTCGGGGAAGCCACTCTTGATCAGGGCTTCGAGGGTTTTCTTGCGCAGCATCAGCTCCGGGGCAATCTCCAGGCGCTCGGCTTCAGCCTGCCCCAACGCCCGCAGGCGCTTGACCAGGGCGGAAGCCTCGATGGGCAACGGCTCGGCCACGGCCGGCGGCCATTGCTCGGGCGGAATGCTGGCGGCGCGCTGGATCAAGTCCAGCAAAAACTGGCCGTCCTGGCGCACGGTACGCGGGTGCATGTCTTCGATCTTCGCCAGCGCACCGAGGTTATCCGGCTGAGTGCGGGCCAGGGGCCACAGCGAATGCTCGCGGATGATGCGGTTACGCGGCAGGTCACGGGCCCGCGCCTCGCGTTCGCGCCAGGCGCACAACTCGCGCAGCACGGCCAACTGAGCCCGGGACAGTTTCCAGGCCAGCTTGGCCTCGCGGTAGACCTCGTACGGGTCGACTTCGCGACGCAGGTTGGCCACCAGTTCGGCGCCATCCTCCAGGACCCAGCGGTATTTTTCGTCGGAAAGTTTCGGGCGCAGTTGTACGAAAACCTCTGCCAGATGCACGGCATCCTCTGCCGCGTAGCTGATCTGCGTCTCGGACAAGGGCCGTTGCAACCAGTCGGAACGGGTCTCGCCCTTGGGCAACTCGATGCCCAGCACTTCCTGCACCAGCCGCGAATAGCCCATGGAGAAGCCCAGGTTCAGGTAGGCGGCGGCCAGTTGAGTATCGAACAGCGGCGCGGGCAGGCTGCCAGTGAGGCGCAGCAGCACTTCAAGGTCTTCGCTACAGGCGTGCAGCACCTTGAGCACCGCCGAGTTTTCCAGCAGGGCGGCCAAGGGCTGCCAATTGTCGATGGTCAAGGGGTCGATCAGGTAGGCACGCTTGCCGTCGCCGATCTGCAGCAAACCGGCAATGGGATAAAAGGTGTCGACCCGCATGAATTCGGTGTCGAGGGCGACGAATGGCAATTGCTGCCACTCGGCGCAAAACTGACCGAGGCTATCGTTGTCGCGAATCCAGTGAATATCGATGGCCACACGGCTCTCCCTTGAAGAATGGCGCGCAGTATATATCGCCGCCGGCGATTGCGAGCATCCATAGAGCAGCCGCCTGAGAGAAATCGCCTGCGAAAAAGCAAGAATAGTCCTACATCAAGAGTTAACCGGTCTTACGCAACACATAAACACGCGTCAGGGCAAAACCGGGCAGGAAATCCTGGTACCAAAGCACGCGGAAACCGGCCTGGCGGAACTCGGCTCCCACATCAGCCTTGTCGACCAGGCTCCGTTGCGGGGCCAGGCCGATCTTGAAGCGTCCTTCGATTTGCACCGAAACGATCACCGTGTCGCGACTGACCCGATGAAACTCGCGCAACAGCGCCAGGCGATGCTCGCTGGCAGTGACGTGGCGAAACAGTTGCAGACAGAGAATACAATCCACCGCGTTGGCCGACAGCCCGAGGGTGAACGCCGAACTCGGGAAGGTCCTGACCCGCTGGAGCAACGCGCCGCCATGGTGAGTGAGCGCATGTTCGAGCATGTCCGGCGACGGGTCCGCCGCCAGGATCACTCGGTTGGCATGCTCGGCCAGCACCGGCCAGAACCGCCCCGCCCCACAGGCCACATCCAGCACCAGCCCCGGCTCGCCCGCCACCTTCAGCGCATTGCGCACCATGTGCTCGTCGCGCCAGAACGCCAGGCGCAAGCGGCGCGGTGTCGGCCGACGGCAAACCTGGGCATGTTCCTGGTCATGCTGCCGGGCGAACTCAAGTTCGACGGTGGATGGGGGTAACCCGGACATACAAACGGCTCTTGGAAAAGATTTGGATGACAGGTTAACCAACCCCGCGTGAAAAAAAGGTCCAGGCGCTCACTCCCGCGCCAGGACACCGTCGATCACCGCACCGCGGCAGTTGGCGAACAGGTCCAGGTCCCGGTTGTAGACCTGGCTGTTGACTTCCAGCAGCCCGAGCATCGAGTGAAACAGGTTGTCCTGGCTCAAGGGCTTTTCCCGGCTCAGTTGCAGGCAATGGGTGTCGACCGAAAAAGACTTCTGGTAGCTGTCGGAAAACCAGGCCAGCATCGCCACGTGTTTCTGTTGCTCCGGGGCCAGCATGTAGGGCGTGCCATGGAGAAACAGGTTGTATTCGCCCAGGGACTCGCCATGGTCCGACAGGTACAGCATGGCCGTGTCGACCTTGTCCTGGTTGGCCCGCAGCAGGTCGATCAGGGTCGACAGCACATGATCGGTGTACACCAGCGTGTTGTCGTAGCCATTGACGATGCTCTCGCGGCTGCAATTGTTCAGCGCGTTGCTTTCGCACACCGGGGTGAAATGCTCGTACTCCTTGGGATAGCGCTTGAAGTACTCCGGCCCGTGGCTGCCCATCTGGTGCAGCACCAATACCGTGTCCTTGTCGAGCGTGTCGATGAAGTGTTGCAGGCCCTGGAGCAGGATCTCGTCGCGGCATTCACTGTTGGCGCACAAGGCCGGGTCCTTGAGATTGCTGACATCCTGCAACGTGACCCGATCGCAGGTGCCCTTGCAGCCGGACTGGTTGTCCCGCCAGATCACCTCCAGCCCGGCGCGCTTGAGCACATCCAGCAAGCCCTCTTCATTCCTGGCCTTGCTGGCGTCGTAGTTCTTGCGTCCCATGTTGGAAAACATGCAGGGCACCGACACGGCGGTTTCGGTGCCGCAGGAATGCACGTCGGTGAAGGCGATCAGGCCGGCCTCTTTGTCCAGTGTCGGCGTGGTGTCGCGGTTATAACCGAGGATGCCGAAGTTCTCGGCCCGGGCACTCTCGCCCACCACCAGGACGGTCAGGGATTTGCGACCGTGGGTTTGCCAGGCCGGGTTGCGGCTCGCGTCTTCGCCCACGGTGATGAACGGCTGCTTGACCGACGCGACCTGCTCACGCAAGTACCCGAATGAAGCACCGATGTAGTTGCTCGGCACAACCATCAAGCGCAATTCGTGGTGGTTACGAAACAATGAAGACAGGCCTTGGTAGTTGGCCAGGGCGACCAGGCCGATCACGGCGGCCGAGGCCACGCCGACCAGCAACTTACTTAATAATTCTCTGGGCCAACTACGGTAGTTGATCGGGGTCTTGAACAACAACCAGCCTGGCAAGACACCCAATAAGCCGATATAGGCAAACAACTTCAGCGACAACAGATCACGGACTTCCGTGGCATTGGTTTCAGCAAAGTTGCGCAACATGCCGGCGTCGATCAGTACGCCGTATTGGGCCATGAAATATGCCACGCCAGCGCTGATCAGGAATAGCAGCATCAACACGGGCTTGAGCAGCGGACGGAAGGCCACGAGCGTCAACACCAGGTTGAACGCGCAGAAAATCATCAGGCCAAACGCCGCGCACATCAGCAGGCCCCGAGCGTCAGCCGTGGTGATCGCCAGCAAGTGTTGCCAGAGCACGATGTTGAAGCCCACTAACAAAAAGGCACTGGCGGCCAGCGTCACCCACTCGGGGCGCACGGCTTTAATAGTCAGCATGATGGTTGACGGTTTCCTGAAGTTGCTCTTTGAAAAAGAAGTGCCGCAGTAAACATGAAAAAATCGTTTCCTACGGCAACACAAACTTTAGGTAGCCCACCATCAATTTTTCGTGAAAAAGTTGCTATTAAATAATTATTTAAGGAACCCGCCAGGCACCTGTTTCAGGCCTGATGCAGATACCAGCGCCAATCCTGCTCCCCGACCTCCCCCATGAACTGACGGTATTCGGCGCGCTTGACCGCCAGATAAACATCCAGGAACGCCTCGCCAAACGCTTGCCGCGCCCAGGTCGAAGCCTCGAGCGCACGCAGGGTGGTGAGCCAGTCCGTGGGCAGCGGTTCGATCACCTGGGCATAGCCGTTGCCTTCCACAGGTTTCCCGGGATCGCACTGTTCACGTATGCCGTGATGAATGCCGCCCAATATCGCCGCCGCGGCCAGGTAAGGGTTGGCATCGGCGCCGCAGATACGATGCTCGATGTGCCGCGAGAATGCCGGGCCACCCGGCACCCTCAGGCTCACGGTGCGGTTGTCCACGCCCCAGGTCGCCGCCAGCGGCGCGTAGCTGTTGCTTTGGAATCGCCGGTAGGAGTTGGCGTTCGGGCAAAACATCAGCAGCGAATCGAGCAGGGTGTCGAGCATCCCGCCCACTGCATGGCGCAGCAGCGGCGTGCCGTCGCCGGCTTCACTGGCAAACAGGTTGTGGCCATCGCGGTCCGCCAGACTGACATGCATGTGCATGCCGGAGCCCGCCAAGTGATCGAACGGCTTGGCCATGAAACACGCCTGCATACCGTGCTTGTGAGCTACGCCCTTGACCAGTCGTTTGTAGCGCACCGCTTCATCCATGGCTTGCAAGGCATCGCTGCGATGTTCGAGGGTGATCTCCACTTGCCCGGGTGCGTATTCGGAAATGGCGGTCCGGGCCGGGATGCCTTGCAGTTTGCAGGCGGCGTACAGGTCGGCCAGGAACGGCTCGATCTGCTCAAGCTCGCGCAAACCATAAACCTGGGTGGCATGCGGTCGTCCACCGTCGGCGTCCCGTGCTGGCTGCGGCCGGCCTTGGTTGTCGCGGTGCGTATCCAGCAGATAAAACTCCAGTTCCGCCGCCATCACCGGGTAATAACCATCGGCCTGCAGGGCCTCGATCACCTGGCTAAGCAAATAACGCGGATCGGCGATGGTCGCCGGCCGACCTTCCAGGGGATGCATGCTGACCTGCACTGCGGCCGTGGGAATCAACCGCCACGGCATGCGTTGCAAGCTGCCGCTGATGGGATAGGCACGGCAATCGATGTCACCGACGTCCCACACCAGCCCGGAGTTTTCCACATCGTCGCCATTGATGGTCAGCCCGAGAATCGTACTGGGCAGTGGCCGGCCACTTTCGTAGACCGCCAGCAACTCGTCCCGATGCAACAACTTGCCCCGAGGCACGCCGTTGTTATCGAGAATGAACAATTCGAACAGCTCGATATCGGGGTTCTGTGCAAGGAACGCCTGGGCGTCTTGCACGGGTGCAAAAGAAATTTTGGCAAGGCTCATGAGAAGACTCGTATTTCCATGTCGGACGGGCGACAAAGCGCCGTCAATACGTGCTCGCCGTTGTGCGATCACGGTGAGTGCTCAACAGGAAATACGAGTATCTGGAGGACGCGCATGCCGGCAATGCCAGAGCGCCCAAAAGGCCAGCTCGGAAGGCAACGCGCTAAGGACTGGAGCCATGGCAGGCGTGAACCGGCCGACCGGGTCGACTGCGGCGTATGAAGGGTATTGGAATGCCAGGGGCGAACCGTCCATGAGCACATCACAGGAAACAGATCAGGCAAGCGTCCCACGGCACCCTGGACGGTTAAACCTGGATTTGATGGAGCTTGGATCGCCGCAAACTAAACATAGGCAAACGAATCGGTCGTTGATCGACACGTCGTGTTCCCTACATTATCTGTCCCGTTCCCGACCATGAAAGCGCCTGCCCGGCATTCTCTTGGCACCATCGTTCCGTTAGGATCGTCAGCCTGGTTTGCGCAAGATCCGCGCAAGGAGCACAGCGAGAGACAGAACGGATGCTGAACAGTAACTCCCTCAGAAAGCTCGACATGCAGGACCTCATGGTGTTTAGCGCCGTGTACGAGCAAAGCAGTGTCACCGGCGTGTCCGAGGCATTGTGCGTCAGCCAGTCAACCGTCAGTTATTGCCTCAAGAAACTGCGAACCTGTTTCGAAGACGAACTGTTTATCAACACCCGCACCGGCATGCGCCCCACCTACAGGGCCGAGGGCATGTACGATCATGTGCGCGGCATTTTGCAAAGCATCAACCTGTGCCATGCCGGTAGGCCAACCTTTGATCCGGCCCGGCAAGCCATTACCTTCAATATCTGCGCACCGGAATATTTCGAACACCTGATCCTGCCGCAACTGCTGCAAGGCTTCGATTACGCCAATCTGCCTGTGGTGGTGAACGTGCACAAGCTCGAAGCCGACATACCCGCCGAAGAGCTACGGGACGGCAGCCTGGACCTGGTGATCTGCTTCGGCCCGAACTTCCACAGCAACCATACCGATTTCAAATCCCGGCAGCTGTTGCAGGAAGACCTGGTCTGCGTCGTGGATAAACGGGCGACGCCACTTGAGGCGCAACTGAGCCTTCAATCGTTCGTACAGCGCCGACACGTGTTTCCGACACCCTGGGCGTCAGCGACCAACATGGTGGATGGCTGGCTGTCGCAGCAGGCGCATCACCGGCAAATCGCCGCTCGCGCCAACAGCTACAGTGCCGCACTGAAGATGATCACCGGCACCGACTTCATCCTGACCCTGCCCCGCCGCATCCAGAAACTGCTGGCCAACGAGGCGATTTTCAATCACCACGAAGCGCCCAGGGGGCTGCCAGGGTTTACCTTGAACATGCAGTGGAGCCTGGCCCTCGATCAGGACAGTGCCAACGCCTGGCTACGCGAACAAATCATCAAGGCCTGCGCCCAAACGACGCCTGATCGTCATTGACCGATCAAGGCCTTGGCATACGAGTCCCGATCGATGTCGAGGATCTCCACGCACAGCTGCACGCTGACCCCGGTCGGCCATGGCCCCAGGTCCTGGATCACCGCCAGCAGGCTATCGGCCAATTGCTTCTTGATTTCCGGCGAGCGTCCGCTGAGCAAGGCCAGTTTCACGTGCACGAAACCCTGCTCACCGATCCCTGTACCCACTCGAAAAGTCTCGTGCTTCACGGCCCGGCTCTTGATGTCGTGCTCGGCGGAAAATTGACCGGAGGCCACCAGTGCATTGTTCAGGCGCAGCAGTGCGACCTCGGCCTTCAGCTCGGGCAGGTTGGCGGTGTACTCCATGTGCAGGTGAGGCATGTGTTCGACTCCGATTCGAAAATATGACGAGGGGGGTTCAGCCGTCATAACCTTACCTCGACTTTATTCGTTCAGGCAGGTTTTGTTTCGCCTCGGGCCGGTATCAGGACTCTGCCAGAGGCGTGCGTTCGCCCATGAAGGCCTCCAGCCGCGACCGCAACCAGCGTTCGGCCGGGTCACTGTCGACATGGCTCAGCCAGACCATGGACAAATCCAGGGTCGGGGTCTTGAAAGGAAAGGGTTCGTTGAACAGGTGCCCAGAAGCGGCCATGGCGACGGCGGTATAGTCCGGCAGGCTGGCGATCAAGTCGGTGCCGGCCAGCAACGCTGGCAATGCGCTGTATTGCGGCACCGACAGCACGACCTGGCGCGTGCGTCCGATCTCGGCCAGCCATTCATCAGCGAACCCGGCGACGTTGGCGGTATGGGACACCAGCACATGAGGTCGCGAGCAGTACTCGTCCAGGGTCAGCGGCGTGTCCGATGCATCGGCACGCAATACGCGCGGTTGAATGTGTCGCAACAGTTTGCGCTTGGCATTGGCCGGCAGGCCGCGCGTCTGGCTGATGCCCACGGTGATGTCGCCTGACGCCAGCAAATCGGGGATGCGCCAGTAATCGACATGCTGGACCACGAACACGATTTGCGGCGCCTCTTGCCGCAGGCTGCTCAACAGCGGCGGCAACAAGCCGAACTCGACGTCGTCCGACAGGCCGATACGAAACGTCATGGTGCTGTTGGCGGGATCGAAATCGTGGGTCAGGCTCAAAGCCACCGACAGCGAATCGAGCGCCGGCGAGAGATGCTGGATGATCTCCTCGGCCCGGGCCGTCGGCTCCATGCGATGGCCGACGCGAATGAACAGCGGGTCGTTGAACATCTTGCGCAAGCGATTGAGGGCCGAGCTGATGGTCGGCTGGCCCAGGAACAATTTTTCCGCCACCCGCGTCACGTTGCGCTCAAGCATCAACGTTTCGAAAACCACCATCAGGTTGATGTCGGCCTTGCGCAATTCGTTGCGGTTCATCCACTGCCCCCGATTCCTTCACTGGCTGCAGTGTAGAAACGCCGGGGGCTGCGCGTCTATGCGCAAAAAGGCGAAGCACCGGTGTAATACCGCCAAAGAGTTGGTCCTTGATTCCACGCGGGGCTGTAGGAGCTGCCGAAGGCTGCGATCTTTTGCTTGAGACGCAAGCGTCTTGAGAAAGATCGCAGCCTCGTTGCACTCGACAGCTCCTACGGGCGCGGTCCAGTGAAGCAATCGCTGACCCAAGTAAAGAAGACCTACCTTACGGTCAATGATTTCAGTCCCAGCGCCATGACTCGCTCGTCGCTCCCCAACCCCAGCACCTTGGGACTGATGGCATCAGGCAAATGGAAATGCACGCGCAACCGCCCATCCGCGCCAATCGTTTCACGAATGGCCGGTGTCAGCGGCAGTTCAAGGGTGTTGTCCTGCAGGCGCGTGAACTGCGTCGACAGCGCCTCAACACCGTTAATCAAGATCTCCACCCGCTGGCGCGCGTGCGTGGGCTGCACGAACGCCGCCGCTTCGATCGAAATGGCCCGCGCTTCTGGCGGTATGCGCAAAACAATCTCAGCCTCGGGCCCTTCCGACCAGGTCCCCCACTCCTCGACGCGCCCCCAGCCCTCGGCCAACATGGCGTTGATTCGGCTGAACACCTGGCGCTCACCGAGCTTGACCTGCATGTCCAGCGTCTCGTCGGCAAACGGCGGGCATTGGGCGCAGGTTTTCCAGCCCGGCGCCAACACCACGAGGCCGTCGATACGGGTCAACAGGTCGGTTTGGCGATTGACGGTTTTCGCCGCCTGGAGCGCGGCGCGAGGGTCGAGGATGTACAGCGAATCGGCTGCGTACTGGCCGCTGGCAAGCATCTGATCGGCGTGTCCCTGGGCTCGCTCGATCGCCCGGTCGCTCATGCGTCCCAGGTACACGCCATCGGTTTCCAAGCCATGCGCCAAGGCGTATTGGCTGGTCATCAGCCAGTTGTCCGGCTGGTTCTGCGGCAACAGCGTCCGGACTTTCGAATACTGACGGGCCGCGCTGGCCCAGAACGGATCGGTCATGGCCGTGGGCCAACTCGAGGCCGCCGGCACCATCCGGCTCTGGCGCAGGCCGGCCCATCCCGCGCGGGTATCCAGCACTTGCACCACCAGGGCGATGGCCAGCAGGCACGCCGCTGCCCGTGGCTTGTTACCGCGGATCACCGCGAAGATGACGACAAATACGATGGCGTAGAACACGGGCCAGAACATTCGGCCGGCCGCGCGAAAGACGTTTGCCAGGAGTTCAAGGGGTTTGGGCAGCCAGTAGTGCATATTCAGCATGCCGATGCCGACGTGGTTGGTCAGCGAAAACAGCGTCAGCCCGATCAATGCCAACAGCAACAGTCGCCTGTGGCGCACGGCATTCGCCAAACCGGTGTTGCCTTGCAGCAATGCCACGCCAGCGCAGATCGCCAGCATGAGGACGCCCAATCCCAGGTAGTTGAAACCTTCGTAGTCCCCGGGGCCCTGGGGCATGTCGCGCAAGGTGTGTGACCAGCCGCTGGGGTTGACCAGCGACATTACGTTCAGGCGATACAGCCCATAACCCCCCGCCACGGTCCCGCCACCCACGCTGAAGTAACCCGCCTGCCAGCAGCAGAACGCAACCAGCAAAAACAAGCCAACCAGCTCGATCCAGGTATCGCGCCGGGACACCCGGCCCTTGCTGGCCTGGCTGGCAAGGTCCGCCAGCCAGATCAACGCCACCATGGCCAACAGGTAAGCGTGTACCAGCGCTGTGGCGGCCAACAGCCCGCCCCAGGCCAGCCGGCGTTTTTGCAAACCGGGCATCAGCGCCAGGTACAAGGCCGCCAGGATCAGGAAATGCCCGGACAGCGACAGATGCCCGCCCATGCGCAGAAACATCGGCGGCGAAAACACAAGCAACCCGGTACCCAACAACCTGATCCACAGCGACGGCGTCAGCAGGCCGACCAGTTTCCAGCCGAACCAGGCTTGCAGGATGAAACAGGCCAGCAACCACAGGCCAAAATACTGGAACGTCTCGGGAAGCCAGGCGCTGAAGGGTTTGAACACAAATGCCAGCAGCGGATTGGAGTCGGAAAAAATGATGCCGTTGCCCAACTCCAACCCATAGGAAGGGTTCATGCCTAACGGAAAGGTCCAGGGCGAACTGCGGAAAAACGCCCAGCCCATGTAATGGGTCGCCGCATCGCCCTCCCCCAACCAGGCGATGTTCGTCGGGTCCAGCACCCGCGGGCCGATCACCAGCAGGAACGCCAGCGTCCCCAGCAGTATGGGCAACAAGGAAACCAGGTAATGCTTGCCGCGAACGGTCATCGATACGTCCAGAAATTATGCAGGATGAAGGTGAACGCAGGGATGATCAGCGCCACGGCCGCGATGCCCGCCAGGTAATCCAGGCCGACACGTTGGGCTACCCAGGCCACCAGCATCGCCAACCCGAACCCGCCGATCGATACCACGACGAAACGGCCAAGGGTGCGACCATGCAAGCGGCTGGAAAAGCTCCAGAGGGTGTTGATCAGGTATGACACCACCGTCGCGACGACAAAGGCGAAACCGTTGGCCAGTGGCGGGTTGGCCAGGATCAGGTGCACAAACAGCACGGCAGCCACCACATGGACCGCGGTGACGAACAGGCCGGTCATGGCAAAGCGCAAGGCACGTCGCAGCAGCGGCGAGTGCGTCCAGGTCACGGCTTCTGCGCCAGGCAGAACACCGTCAGGCCGGCGATACGATTGGCCCCCATGAATGGACGCTCCAGGCTGCACAGGGTCCTCAACACGCCATTGACCAGCGGATGGTGCCGCGCAAGCTGCGACTTGGCCGGTGCCCCGGAAGCTTTGCGCTGCAACAGGCGCAGGCCGGCGGCAATGGGAAATACCAGGCCGAAGTAATACGCCCCTTGCTGGACCTGCAAACCGGCCTGCGCCACGACGCTTTCCAGTTGTTTGAGGGTATAGCGGCGCTTGTGCTCGAGGAAATCGTCATGTCCGCTCCAGAGAAACTGGAACGCCGGCACAGTGATCAGGAAGCGGCTGCCGGACGGCACTTTGTCGACGTAGGCCTTGAGCAGGCCCACGTCATCATCCACGTGCTCCAACACATCCATCAGCAACACCAGGTCGGCGTCCAAGGTGTCGATGGCGCGTCGGTAGCGGACCGGTTTACCGGCGGTGCTGGCGTCGGAGTCGGCCGGATAGCTGATGTCCACGCACCAGGCCTGGGCCGTTGGGGTATGGGTCAGCAGGTGATGGGAAAAAAAGCCCGACCCGGCGCCCACGTCCAGCAACGTACTGGCCGAGGTGCCCTTGAGCATGTGGAGCATGGCCCGCGCTTTCGATCGGTAGTACCAATGCTGCTCGATATCGGGACCGAGGATGTCGGTTTCCTTGAGATCCATGGTCAGTCCTTGGGGTCATAAATGCGCCGCACCAGGAAAACCGGCCGACGCTTGGATTCGATATAGGTGCGGCCCAGGTATTCCCCCAGCACGCCGATGCCGATCAGTTGCAGTCCGCCCAGGAAGGTGACCGCGACCATCAGCGAGGCATAGCCCGGCAGGTCGACCCCGGAAATCAGGGTCCGCAACACGATGAACATGGCGAACGCAAAGGACACCAGCGAGACGCAAAGCCCCAGGTACGTCCAGATACGCAGCGGTTCGGTGCTGAAGCTGGTGATGCCTTCCAGGGCAAAATTCCACAGGCGCCAGCCATTGAACTTGCTTTCACCGGCGGACCGCTCAGGCCTGACATAGTCCACGTGGGTGGTCCGGAACCCCACCCAGGCAAACAGCCCTTTCATGAAGCGGCGCGATTCGGGCAGGGTTAGAAGGGCATCGACCACACAGCGATCCATCAAGCGGAAATCGCCGACATTCTCCGGCAACTTGTGGTCGGCGATTTTATTGTGCAGCCGGTAGAACCCGTTGGCGGAAACCTGTTTGGCCCATGAGTCGGAGTCGCGATTGATCCGATGCCCCAGCACCACTTCGGCGCCGTTGCGCCAATGGGCAATCATGTCCAGGATCACTTCGGGAGGGTCCTGCAAATCGACGTCGATCGGCACCATCGCCTGGCCACGGGCGGCTTGCAGGCCCGCGCTCAACGCGGCCTCCTTGCCGAAGTTGCGACTCAGGTCGACGATGCGGATACGCGGGTCGGCCTTCTGCCTGTCCAGCAGCAGCGCCAACGTATCGTCCACGCTGCCGTCGTTGACGAACACCAGCTCCAGGCTCACCAGCGATTCATGGGCAAAGACCTGATCGATCCTGGCCATGAACAAATCGATGGACTGGGCTTCGTTATAGACCGGAATGACAAGCGAAAGCGCTAGACGACCTTGCAGATCCGCTCCTGGATATTCAGTCACTTGATGGCTCTTTTTCTTATAGTGTTTTCAGTCCCATCGGGCTTCCGGCCCTAGGCGTCGAACCGTATTAAGCAGGACCAGGCAGGGCAACGCAAGGATCCAGCCAGAACTTCAGTCGACCACATGTTCGCAACATGACTTTTTATATGGCTACGGTCAAATTCCCAACCAGGGCTCATGCCCAGCAATATCTGATAACCAATGGAAACGAATTTCCCATAGCCAAAACCAACCACTTGGCTAGGCTTGCAGCCACATGTTCAACGCATGTCTTGAGTAAATGAATCGCAGGGAGCGAACCGATGTATTTTGAAATCTATCGACAGACCCGAGGCACCCCGAACACCGGAAAAGGCCAATGGCGCTGGCGCTTGAGAGCCGGCAACCACGAAACGATCGCCAGTGGCGAAGCCTATGTGAACAAGAGTGACTGCCTTCATGCCGTCAGGTTGATCAAGAACGTTCATGACGAGACGCCCGTGAAAGAGATCTGAACAGCGCCAAGCGGGGTCTGTAGGCGCTGGCGAAGCCTGCGATCTTTTGATCTTGATCTTGATCTTTCGCTTGAGATTCAAGTGTCAGGGGAAAGATCGCAGCCTCGTTGCACTCGACAGCTCCTACATCGGTTCCGCTTTTTTGCTGTGACGATGGTTTCCAGGCAGGTAGGGTAATGCGGACGAAGACAGGAGGCTGGTGCAAATGACTCGATCCATCCACAACCGCGATTGGCTGGTGCGGGCGCCTGAATCGAGGAAAATGGAACGCATCGAGGCTTATTTCAGTGGGCACGGCTACACCACTCATCGCCATGACACCTACGCCATCGGGATCACGCTTTCGGGCGTCCAGAGCTTCAACTATCGCCACAGCAAGCGTCACAGCCAGCCCGGCGGCACCATCGTCCTGCACCCGGACGAAGTGCACGATGGCGAAGCGGGGACCCGCGATGGCTTTCGCTACCGGATGTTCTACATAGAACCGTCGGTGATCCAGCAGGTGTTGGGGGGCAAGCCGCTGCCCTTCATCGAAGGTGGATTGTCCAGCGATCCGCGCCTCAACATCGCAACCCGTCGATTGTTGAACAGCCTGGATCATCCCCTCGACCCGCTGGAGGAAGAGGACGCCATCTACGATGTGGCCCAGGCCCTCGACATTGCGGCGGGCAGCAGGCGTGGACGGCGGCTGATCGACTACCCGGCGGCAGAGCGTGCCCGCCTGTTCATCCACGATGCCCTCGACCAGGTGATCACCCTGGACGATCTGGTGCAGGCAAGCGGCAGGGACCGATGGAGTCTGTCCCGGGACTTCCGGGCGCTGTACGGCACCAGCCCCTATCGCTATATCACCCAGCGCCGCTTGAGTGAAGCCCGACGCCTGGCATTCCACGGTACGCCATTGAGCGAAGTGGCCCTGGCCTGTGGCTTTTTCGATCAGAGCCACATGACCCGATTGCATACCCAGGCCTTCGGTATTTCACCGGCACGCTGGCTGAACATGCGACGCTAGGACAGCGACTGCGCGGCGCAAAAAGCTGCACGATCATCCAATACGCACGCTGGCTCGAACCCTAAAGTAGGACGCACCACCCCACCAAGGAGATGCCTCGATGACCCGTTACGCCCCCATCAACTTCGCTCAGAAGTACACCCTGTTCCAGGAACAGTGGACGCCGAAAGTCGTGGCCGAAATGAACGACTACCAATTCAAGATCGCCCGGCTCGAAGGCGACTTCATCTGGCACGCCCACGCCGATACCGATGAAACCTTCATCGTGCTGGAGGGCGAGCTGCGTATCGATTTTCGCGACGGCGCGGTGACGATTGGCCCGGGCGAGATGTACGTGGTCAAAAAAGGTGTGGAGCATAAGCCCAGCGCCGCCCAGGAAGTGAAACTGCTGTTGATCGAGCCCCGCGGTGTGATCAATACCGGCGAAGAAACCAATGAGCGAACGGCGGTGAACGATGTCTGGATCTGACTGAGCCAGGCTCAATCGTATTCGGCTTCCTGGTGGTCGCCCAACACACCTGTATCGGCAGGTCAAAAGCCGGATCGACCAACACAGGACTGCGATCTGCCCGGCATCCAACACACCGGGCATCAGGACGAAGCCCTGCTGATGCAGGGCTCGCAGGAGGTCGCCAGTAGGCACCACACCACCGGCTTCAGGTACGGAAGCGGCCGGTCAGTTCCGCCAGGTTTCTCGACAGGCTCGAAAGCTGCTGACTGGCCTGCATGCTCTGGGCGGAATTGGATGCCGCTTCGTTGGACAAGTCGCGAATGTCGGAGATGTTGCGGGCAATCTCTTCGGTGACACTGCTCTGCTCTTCACACGCATTGGCGATCTGCGCGGCCATGTCGTTGATCCGCTGGATAGAGCCACTGGTACCGCTGAGCACCTCATCGACCCCCGCGGCGCGCTCGACGCTGTCCCGGGCCTTGCTGCTGCCGACCTGCATGGCTTGCACGGCCTTGGCGACACCGCTTTGCAAGCGCTCGATGCGCACCTGAATGTCTTTGGTCGAGTCCTGGGTGCGTGCCGCCAGGGCCCTGACTTCGTCGGCCACGACAGCGAAACCACGGCCTTGCTCACCCGCCCGTGCCGCCTCGATGGCTGCGTTCAGCGCAAGCAGGTTGGTCTGTTCGGCAATGCCCCGGATCACTTCGAGCACGGCGCCGATGCTGGAGGTTTCCTGGGCCAGTGCCTCGATCGTGCCCGAAGCGCTCTCCACTTCCTGGGCCAACTGGCGGATCGACTCGATGGTGCTGCTGACCACCTCGGCACCGTCCCGAGACTGACTGCTCGCCTGTTGCGCGGCATCCGAGGCGCTCACCGCGTTATGCGCCACTTCATGCACCGCCGCGCTCATCTGGGTGGCGGCGGTGCTGACCTGATCGAGCGCCGCATGTTCGCTGCTGATCAAGCGGTCATTCGTCGCGGCCATATCGGCCATGGCACGCGCTGCGGAATCGACCTCCCCGGTCACCCGTCCAACCTCGGCGATCAATGGCTGCAACTTGTCGAGAAAACGGTTGAAGGCACTGCCCAGCTGGCCCAACTCATCGGCCGAACGGACCTCCAGACGGCCTTTCAGATCGCCACCACCCTCGGCAATCTGCTCGACGCGGTGCAGCAGTCGACGCATAGGGCTCAGCACCACAAGTGGCAGAACGACAAGCACCAGGATGCAACCAAGCAGGCCGACCAGCAGAATCACGCCTTGATGCACGCCGACCGTCTCACCGTTTTCAATCGCTGCGTCACCTTCGCGATGGGACGCCGCATCTTCCAGCTCACCGAGCTTGTCGATGGAGTCGCGCATGGTTTCGAACAGGCGTTCACTGTCACCGAAGCTCAGGGCACTAGCGCCCTGCGGATCCCTTACAGACTGTTCGACGACCCGCCGCGAAACCTGCATCCATTTCCCGAAGCTGTCATTGAACTGACTGACCAAGGCCTGCGCCTCGGCACCGGGTTGCATCGCGGCATATTTCTGCACGCGGTCATAAGCCTGCTTCGCATTCTCGCTGTGACTGGTGCCCAGCGCTTGAATATGCTCGTCGGCATGGCCATCCAGCAGGCTGCGCTCGGCAACGAAAGCCTGATAAAGATCACGATCAGCGTTGAGCAGCAGGCTGATCGCCGGCAGATAACGTTTGGTCAATTGCGTACTGGATTCAGTCACCTGACCAATACCGCGCATGCCCGCCCACCCCATCAGCACCAGCAACACAGCCAGGAATGCGATCGGAAGGGTGATTTTCCAGCGAAAGCCCAGATCGGCGAAAAACCGCAACATGGGGTGTCACTCCTTTCATGGGGATTAACTTACCTATCGGCAGCCATGCCTTGAGCTATAGACCATTAGTCCAATTGTTACAAAGCTTTGGGCTGTGATCATGCAGGTTGCGGAGCGGGTTGGGCGGGATAAAAAGGGGACTGAACGCAGGCGCTTAGGGGACTTTTCTGACATCGCCCGCACCACATTTAAATTCAATTGCTACCCGTGATGCGAACGTTACCTTCCTCATGATATTGGGGGTAATGAGTAATCAATCCCCAACTTTCCACGCTGTGTTTGCGGCCAAACGCATTCATCGGCGAATCGGGCGTGACGAAGACGGTGAGTGTGTTGTCGGCGGGGCCATTGAAAGGCTGTACACGCGCATAGATTTGCATCGTTCTTTGCTTGCCGAGCCCCTTGGGCAGTCGACCATTGACGACCGTATTGGGTAACGGGCCGGTGCCATAGAACCCCGTTCCAGCCTGCACGCGCTGATGCAGGTTGATGACATATTTGGGATACAGGACGACACAGCGTCGAACGTTATCCCACTCCACCGGAAGATGATCAGGCAAGGTTGTCAGTGACTGAATCGCCAAGCGCAAATCGCTGTAGGCCTCTGTCCGCTGCGTTTGCGCAAGCCCCCGCTGAACGCCCACGGCATTAAGGAACAGCGCTTCGGCCTGGGCACAGGCATCGAGGTTAGGCTTGAGCAAGCGACGCGTCTTGACGAGCGCGTTGGTCATTGTGATATGGACCATCCGCAACGACTCGAAAAACACATCCTCGGAGGCAAAACGCGAACTGACACCACTGGTCGGAGCCGGCTCACCTTCCGGATCGAGGCCAGTCAACAACCTGTCCATCAGTTGCTGGTCCGTCAGGGAGGGATGATGCCGGGCCAGGACATGACCGCTCTCGCCCTGTCGAGCCCGCACGTTGGCACGCACGCGCAACGCCCTGACCTCTCGACTGACAAGGGCCTCCTGCAAGCTGAGAGCAGCAGGAACCACGTTCATGTTCATGACGTTAAGCCCGTTCATGGGCGGCGGAGGCGGAAACGGAACACCATTGAACCCCGCATTCTGCGGTGGTATGACCGCATTTTGCTGAACACCTGGGGCTTGCTGCTGGACATTTGGATGGCCCCCACCTTGGACCACTTGGGCACGTACGGGCGCAGCGCCACCGGCATTTTCTGGAGGGGTCATGTTGTTGCCCGTCGTCAGCCAGTTATAGAACTGCTGCACGTAGGCCAAAACTCCATAAATCATCGTCAAGCCTCCAGGAAAATCCTTTTAGACCGTCGAAAACACCTTGCCTGGCGCTTGTCCGTTAAGAGAGGGCGTTGTCGATGAGACTGCCCGCCTTGCCCCGGTGGCCATGGGCAAGCCAAGCAGATGACTGGCTTGAACGCAAATTGCAGAAGGGAATTTTCCGACATTTCCCGCCCACATAATTCAGGAAATCTTCTTACGCATCATCTGATTGATGATTTCTCCAGCGAGGCCCTATAGTCCAAACGTCGTTCTAAGAGCCAGCCCTTTCAAGGTCTTTGATAAAATCCCCCAAAACCAGTCAGGGTGACGAAAGGAGAAAGCGGGAGGAGAAAGCGGGGACAGACCACGATTAGAGGCAGGCTGAATACAGATGAACTCACAATCGTGGCCTGTTCCCAGTCTCCGCTCTAATCCACTCTTCAGACAGGTGAATGATTAGCCGCATGCCCAGGCTGCGCATGAAGATCGATGCCTAGCGCATGAATGACCTTGAGTACGGTATCGAATCTCGGTTTTGATCCGGGGGCGAACGCCTTGTACAAGCTTTCTCGTCCCATGCCGGAGTCTTTAGCGATCTGCGCCATGCCTCGGGCCTTGGCTACATAGCCGATCGCTCGGAGAAACTCCTCGCTATCACCATCAGCCAACACCTGGGAAAGGTATTCACTGATCGCTTCGTCGCTATCGAGTAGTGCGGCCATGTCAAATGTCGTCAGGTGTTGGCTCATGCTCAAATCTCCTTTGCCAATTTCTTCGCTCGCCGGATATCAGCACTCTGTGAAGACTTGTCGCCCCCAGCCAGTAGCACGATGACCACTCCACCGCGCATGGTGAATAGACCCGGTAGCCAGCGCCTACATCCACACGCAACTCTGAAACACCATCACCGACAGGTTTCACATCGCCCAGGTTACCTGCTGCGGCGCGATCAATGCGGCGGGCGATAGCGATTTTTGCTCGCAGATCACGAACCGATGAATGCCAAGCAGTAAACGTCTGCGTTTACTGAATGAGATAATTCATGGGCAAACCGTATCCAGTTGGATACTAGCAGTCAAGATGCTGATGCCGGTCTTCCCTCCGTATTCTCAATCCGGGACGGAGGGGAAGAAATGGGAACAGATCACGATCTGATGATGAGTGAACTCAAAACTGTGGCCTGTCCCAGTCTTTAAATCGCGGCGCAAATCATAGGTCAGGCGATCCGCGCCCCGACGTTCACGCTCGCAGTAAGGCCACACAATCCATGTCGCCGCGTTCGCCACGCGACAAAACGCCAAAAACGAAAAAGCCCCTGAAATGTTCAACCATTTCAGGGGCTTAGTCGTATTCAATAATGGCGGAGAGATAGGGATTTGAACCCTTTTGAATGGCTATCTATACCGCTTGAGGCCTTGAAATTAGAGAGGTTTCCACAGACACCGGCGCCTGAAGCGGTTCGAAGCGGTCCTCGACTTGCCCTAAATTTGCCCTAGATTTGCGGCTCCTATGAGCTGAACCTTGAAGCCGGAAACGGTAGATCACGTATATGTCATGCCCTTGATGGATTGGCCCACCTAACCCCCGGCCTTCACAGCACGGACGTTATAGCACCACAACTCTCAGTACCACTTTCGTACCACCACTCCCACGCGCTCCCCCCGCGTCCTGCTCGCTTGCCGCAGGAGCAGCCGAGTACTGCCACAGCTATGATTGATAATCTTAGAAACGAGGAGCAGTCATTGACAAATGTTCTAGAACGCCATAATTAGGGCCTAGTACTACGCTGATAGCGTTTGAGCCCTACCTGATTGCTCGCCGCATGCAGGGCTAGCATAACGCCCCCCAACACTATGAATCCAATGTGGGTGCGACGATTCGACCCGCCCGGATAGCGGATAGGGCAGTCAGCACATCTCTGACTTCCCCATCAGTCACCATGCACCCGTTTCCTTAGCAAGGCTGAGGGCTAGCGACGAGGCAACCTTCAAGCTGTAGCCATTGAGGCAGCCTTACATTTCTCAAACCATCCAATACAATTGGGTTAGACTTCAACATTGAACATAAGCGGATACGAACATTTATTCATAACTTCAGCCAGTTGACACTTTCTAACCAACGTCCTTTTTTTCATGAACACAGACTTTTAGCATTGACAATATTTCTTCCGCCTGTTCGGGACGACTTTTACTTAATTTGGTCATAGCGTTAGATAAAAACTCTACCACAAACGCACTCAACGGTAGTCGAGTGGTAACGTAATGTTCCTCCATTACCTCCTTGATAATTTTTATAAAATTATCGACACTCCATTTATCCCCTTTTTTCAATGCAGCATTTAATCCTTCGACTGATGCAATAAGTACATTACCAGGGACTTTTTTCAGTTCCCAAACCCTTATCTCTAACCTACTTACGTCCGAAGCGAAACCTAGTTGATCTTCCTGAAGCTTATCCGCCTTTGCTTCGGCTCTAGCGGCAGACTTCACCCCCTCAGCAAGCTTTTCCTCTAATGACACTCTAAACTGCTCGAATTGCGATCGAATCTCTGTGGCTTGGGATAGCATTCTATCGAGATCTTGTTGACTTCTTGCTTCATGCCGGGCCTCGATCTCGCTGCTCACCTTTGAAAATTTGGAATCAATATCAGAGTTTAACACTGCAAGCTTTGCAGCATAATCATCTTGAATACGCTGAATATCTCGCTCATGAACTTTAAAGCTCGTAAAAAAACTAGCTGTAACTAGAACCAAAACTATACTTACAGCCACCCCGAGAGACCATATGACAATACTTATAAGCGTACCCTGAAACTCTGCCACTAATAAATTTTTTTCTTTTAGTGTTTTCAGCTCGCTTGCTAGCGCCTCCTCTTTTTTTACACGTTCGATCTCAAGGCTCGATACAACATTTGATTGAGGGGCCAATTGCGGCTTGTGCTGAAGGTCAGCCCCCCCTTGGATCGCGGTAGCAATGACATTCTTCTCCTGTTCCTTAGCGTCAGACGGCCCCGAAAAAACCGCCATTGCAACAAGCGTTGCGCACATCACAAACCCTAGAACCCGCAATCTCATATTGTAACCCCTGAAAAAATGCTTACCGATAGCAGCTAGCCACCATCATATCTTCTTTCAGTACGAATACATATCGTATCAGTGCATTTGAGTATCTCTTTACAGATAACGCCTCACCACCACAGAGTAAGAACCACGCGAAGCAAAGTATACAATCGTGCCGAGTCTTTTCGGCGGACGACGAAGTCCGCCCTTGCTCTGACCGTGGTGAGAGAACGTCATGGTAGTCGACTCGGCGCACAGGCTAATTTTCGGAAGGTGCCCAACACTATTTAGGACTGATTCGACACACACCCATGCAGAAAAATGGCCATGAGCTATTATGTAATCTCAAACCACTGATAACGGGACCGAATATGGAAATTATAATTTCTAACTGCAACAACATAGATAGCGGGACACTGCAAATCACCCCAAACAAGCTCAACATTAAATATGCAACAAACGGCAGTGGCAAAAGCACAATCGCAAAGGCATTAGCATATTCCATTAATGACAGACTCACAGGCTCAAGGAAAATACTGGAACTTACAGCATTTAAAAACTCTCACAACAAGGAGGCCACCCCTCAAATACAAGGAGCGGAAGACATAACAAAGCTGAGAATATTTGACGAGGCGTACATTAACGATTTCGTATTCCAAGCCGACGAATTAGTAAAAGGCAGTTTTGATATATTTATACGAGACAAAAATTACGAGTCTGGCATGGAAGAAATAAAATCCTTAACCAACGAGATGAAAGACCTTCTAGTCGGAGACCCTGAAATTGAAATATTAGCATCAGACCTGATTGAGCTTTCAAGTGCCTTTGGCAAACCGGTAAAAGCAGGGTTCCATGCTTCAAGCAGTATTGCCAAAGCACTAAAATCAGGTAACAAAGTTGCCTCCATCCCGAAAGGATTGGAAAAATTCTCCAATCTAATTCAACACGAGCAAAATTATAAATGGGTAAAGTGGCAACAAGAAGGTCTCCCTTTTTTAGAAATATCATCTGACTGCCCCTACTGCACACACGACGTAAAAGACACAATCGAAGTTATAAATAACGTCACCAAGACCTACGATTCAAAGTCCATCGAAAGCCTCAACAAGACCGTAACAGTTTTTTCAAAACTCAATAAATACTTTACAGACAGCACACGTACAAGCATTGATAGCTTTATAAAAAATATCGATGGCTACACGGATGCACAGGCTGAATACATCCGCGAGGTCTGGGGTCAAATTGATCGACTCTCCGAGAGTTTAAGAAGGGCACAAAACCTGGGGTTTTCGTCATTTAAAAATGTGGATGTGATTATTGAAGAGCTGAAAAACTATAAGATAGATCTCAATCTATTCGTCCACCTTAATTCTCAAAGCACTCAGGATAAAATTCAGCTTATCAACAAAGGCATTGATGGATTGCTAGAAAAAGCTGGAAAATTACAAGGCAGCGTAACAAAGCAAAAAAAACTTATAGAACGGCTAGTTGAAATTAACGGAACCGGAATTAATGACTTCTTGCGCAACGCAGGATATAGTTATTCAGTGAAGCTCATTGAAGACGGTGAGAACTACAAACTCAAGCTATTGCATAACTCTACGAAGGGGGAGATCGAGAATGTTCGGTCCCACCTCAGTTATGGCGAGCGAAACGCGTTCTCACTAGTATTATTCATGTATGATTGCCTAAAGACAGAGGCCGAACTAATAATACTTGATGATCCAATTTCATCATTTGATAAAAATAAGAAATACGCCATTGTCGATGCGCTATTTCGAAAAGATAACTCTTTCCGGGAGAAAACCGTTTTACTTCTCACCCACGATTTTGAACCTGTAGTAGATATGATGCTGCATCACCCCGATCGATTTGTAAAACCGGCTGTTTACTTCCTCGAGAACAACTCCGGCCAATTGAACGAAAAAAACATAGACAAAACCGATATCAAAACGTTCATAGAGATCGCTATTAGCAACTCTAAAACTGATTGCCACGACATTAACCGCCTAGTTTACCTGCGTCGATACTACGAAATCATTCAAAACAAAAAAAACAGCTTCGACATTTTGTCTAGCCTTTTCCATAAAAGATTGACCCCCTCGAAAAAATCTGCAGAGGGTAATTTTACGGATTTAACGGAAGAAGAAATACAGGACGGAACCAACCACATTATTTTATTCGTTGAAAACTTTGAATACCAAAGACTCATCAAACTAGTACAAGATGACGCACAAATGAAAGCACTGTATTTCTCATCAAAAAACAATTACGAAAAACTGCACATATACCGAATGTTATTTGACGGAAAAGAAAAAGACATCGAGTCTGATGTGATACGCAAGTTTATCAACGAAGCTTTCCACATCGAAAATAATTACATTTACCAACTCAACCCTTCCGAATTCCAGCTAGTGCCGCAGTACGTTATAGACGAATGCGACAAATTTATAGGTGGCTTATAGGTAGGTTTAAATCGTGGGGCGCATCCAACTGCAAGTACCGCACACCATTGCATAACGGTTCACGGGTAACTGTGAGATAAGCCACAACTGCTCAGGGATCGTTGCCACATCCAGATCCACCTTTGGCTTTCATGTTGACCCACGGGAAAGAGGTCAGGAGGGTTAGTTTTTGTAAACCGTCATGAAAGCGTTATGCAGTGAGGGGTTGCCAAGAATGGCCAAGGTTAGCTTCCAGTTAGATTTGGTAATGTCATTACCTCTTACCCACACCAAACAAAAAAATAAAAACCCATTAAAAAACAATCACTTATATAAAAACAACTTTTACCTAACCTTACCTAACCTCTCAAAGTTAGGTCTCAAGCCCAACAAATATGGACCTTCTGTTCACAATTCCCCCAAAAAAAACCTAACCCTTTTCCCGTGCCGCCATCTGAATTCGCCTTCCTGAGCCTGCACGTTTAAAAGTGCGAAAATCCCACCGCCGCAGGGTTTCGCAGTATTCGATAGCCAGGAAACCCTTCGACAGCACACGACGGGCTTGATTTGAATGGGAGTGCAGAGGCGCAGAGAAAGAGACCCATTTAGCCCACAGGAGTGGTGGGGGGATGACGGCGTGCGCTGGTGTCAAAACTCAAAGAGATGGAGATGAGAATTAAGTAAGCGTTCCATAAACCCCACCGATTTGAAGTGGGCGGCGCAGTCAGCTAGATGACGACGGCGAACAGTTCCATGGCAGTAGGGCCTCGTAATCCTCAACCGAGGACGCTGTTGGCAAGCGCTCAAGCGCGTGGCGCAGCCACGCATAAGGCTCTTGGCCGTTGGCTTTGGCTGTCTCGACCAAGCTATAAAGCTGAGCGCTGGCCTTCGCGCCTCTAGGCGTGTCGCTAAAAAGCCAGTTCTTTCTTCCGATCACGAAGGGGCGGATGGCTCGTTCGGCCCCGTTGTTGTCGATAGGCAGGTAGCCTTCCTCGACATACCGTTCAAGCTTGTCCCAGTTGTTTGCCAGGTAGGTAACTGCTTTGCCAAGTGCATTCTGCGTAGTCACATAGGGCAGCGTTTTGTGCAGCCACTCTCTGAGTTGTCCCATTACGTGGCAGCTCAAGTCCTGGCGAGCTTTTTTGCGCGCCTCATCGCTTTTCTCTTTGTAAGCGATTTCGATACCGTACAGTTTGCTGATCAGTTTCAACGCGACATCTGCCCGTCCCGTCTTGCCTTTGGGTTGCACTTTTTGTGCCTCAACGAACTTGCGACGAGCATGGGCCCAGCATCCCAGGCGCTCAATGCCAGGTTGAGCACCTAGCGCGTTGTAACCGGCGTAATCATCGGTCATGAGATAGCCACGATAGCCATCAAGCAGACGTGCAGGTACATCCTGCGCTCGGCTGGTGGAGTAGTCGAAAAGAATCACAGGCTTATCGGGCGGGCCGCCGGTTTGAACCCACATCCATGACTGGCTGCTCGGCTCTCGGTCAGGCTCTTTCAGCACCTGCACACGAGTTTCATCGCAGTGGATGACACGGCTGGCCAACAGGTTGTCGCGCATTAAATTCAGGAGTGGCTGGAAGTGCTCGCCGCACTGGATAACCCAGCGTGCCAAGGTCTGACGAGGGATATCGATGCCATGGCGACCCAGTACATTTTCAAAGCGGTGAAGTGGCAAGCCGTCCACGTATTTGGTGGTCAGCAGCATCGCCAGAACGCTTGGACTGGCCATGCTTTTTTCAATCAACTGGGCTGGTTTATCCGCAGTGACCGGCGCCGTTTCGCAGTCGCGACAGCCGTAGACTTTACGAACGTGTTTGATGACCCGAATCTGCATCGGCACGATTTCAAGTTGCTCGCTGACTTCTTCGCCAATCGCGTGTTTACGGCAGCCGCAGACGCAGCTCAGTTCATGCTCGGGAAGTTCGTGGATGACTTCGATACGTGGCAGGTCAGCAGGCAGCGGCTTGCGTTTACCCCGACGTTTGATGGGTGAGACGACCTCTTCATCAGCATCTTCGCCGGCAGGTTCGGCAACGCTTTCCGCTTCGTTGAAAAAGGCCATCTGTGGCGTAGCAGGGTCGGCCGCTTGCTCGGACTTGCGGCCAAACAAACGCTGACGTAGCAGCGCATTTTCCTCCTCCAACAAACCGACCCGCGACTGCATCTGCGCAAGCATTTGCTTGAGCAATTGGGGATCGTCGGGGAGGTTTTCGGGCATGGAGTGCATGCCCTGGATTATACCGAATCAGGCCACAAATCGCGGCGTCAAAACCTGATGAGGGCGGTTACGCCAGAGGTCAAAGCCGTCGAGCATCCAGTTGAGTTCCTGAACAGTCAGGACAATCGCCGCGTCGGTGGCATCTGGCGAAGTTTTGAATCGCTCGGACTCCAAGCGTTTTAGCCAAAGGCAGAAGCCGTTGCGCTCCCAGTACAAAATTTTCACTCGATTACGTGGCTTATTGAGGAAGACGAAGAGCACCGGGTCGAAAACGGCGACCTTGATGTCCAGCTCAACCAAGGCAGCCAGGCCGTCGATGGATTTTCGGAAGTCGACCGGCTTGGGGTACAGATACACTTTTTCGACTTTGGCGTCGGGTCGCATCATGGCGAACGGGCTCCTGAGAGAATCGGGAGCACAGCATCCGACATCAGCTTAGCGCTTTGAATGTGGGGTTCATGGAGCGCTTACA
>NZ_FMUZ01000027.1:0-89362 GCF_900101575.1 Pseudomonas sp. NFACC37-1
CCGCGCGCCATAAAACGAAGACCCAAGCCTTACCCCATGCTGATGAAAACACGTCGATCAGCAAGGGCCGAGGTCAGGAAGAATGGACACCCGAAGAAGGTTAAGTAAGTGCCATTCAAATCTGTCCCCTTTCTCGTCCTTTCTCGTCCCTTTCTCTACTGAACCGTTGCGATGACGTCACCGATGATGGCCTTCTCGGGCTGTCAAACCTCAGATTGCGATCACTCACGCTGGAACGCGTCGGCGAGCTGACGTCCCGTGGGATGGCGCACTTAAGGAGTCACCCCCTTGAGCAACTGTCCCTCGGCTGGAGCAGCGCAATCCTGAAGGACCCTGCATGGCTCTCCCACTTGAGCGCGTTGCGCTCCCTGAGCCTGGATCAATGTTACGCAACAGACGCCACGCTGCACGCCCTTGCGGGTCTGCCCATCGAACGGCTTTCGCTTCCCTCTTCGTATGTTTGCGAGGACGACCTTGAGATATTGGAAGGCATGCCACTCGCCGACCTGAATCTCAAATCTTCACGTCAAACAATTGAGCGGCTCGATGTGCTGCACGGATTTCCACTCAAGCGCCTGGGGCTCTCCGATGTGCAAGGCATTGATGCAGATACGTTGAGCGATCTGCATGGTTTGGAGTTGGAGTCCCTTGACCTGTCATTGAACGACCTAACTTGGAAGGAACTGAAACAACTCGCCGGCCTGCCACTGAAACGGTTGAATCTCAGCTTCTGTCGCGGTGTCGATGGCAAGGTTCTGCGCAAGCTCGTCGAGTTGGGCTTGCCGCTGGAGCAACTTGAAATAAGCGGCCTGGACCTGCGCGATGCCGATCTGGCCTGCCTGCGCGATCTGCCGCTGCGGCGCCTGGGTTTGTATGACAGCCCTTGGCTCACCGACGCCGGAGTGGCCCACCTTGTTCGGCTGCCGTTGAGTGATCTGACGATCTCGGCAGATCCCGGGGAATCGCGGATTACCTCAGCCGCAGTGCCGGTGTTGGAGCAATTGTCGTTGCAGACACTGTGGTTGCTGAACTGTTCCGGGATCAGTGTCGAGGGTTGGGATCGGTTGGCCAGGTTGCCGGCTCGCGTCAGCGGCCCGGGTATTTGATGCTCGCCGCAGTCTGGCTCTGTAGGTTCAAACCTGTGGGAGCAAGTTGTGCTCCCACAGGTTTACGCCGTTCAATGACTGACCCACATCAGGCCGAGCCCCAATCATGAACGGCCAGCTTTTACCAGTTGTAACTCAACTTCGCGGTCACTTCTCGACCCGGGTTGTAGTAGTTCGCAGTCCCCGAACCAACCACATGTTGCTCATCCAGCAGGTTACTGACGTTAACCGCCAGGTCAGTGCCTTTGAAGAGTTTGTAGTTGAAGGCCGCATCGAAGAGCGTCGTGCCATCGCTGGTGCCGGTGTTGGCCGCGTCGAAGTAGTAAGAGCCCACATAACGCGCGCCCAGGCCAACGCTGACATCGGTGTCGGGGATGTTGTAATAGCTCCACAGTGACGCGGAGTGTTTGGGGGCGGTGGCGAACTCATTTCCTTTGAGTGAACTGCCGTCGTACAAAGTACCGCGTAACACTTCGGACTCCATGTAGGAGTAGCCACCCACCAGGCTCAGATTTGGAGTCAGCTCAGCCTTGGCTTCCAGGTCCAGGCCGCGTACCCGTGATTCGCCAACGGTTTGCTGCTCGATGACACCGCTGGGCAGTACGACGGCGATGCTGACATTTTCCTGGGTCAGGTCGTAGACGGCCGCCGAGAACAGCGCGTCCATACCGATGGGCGCATATTTCACGCCCACTTCGTATTGCGTGCCCGTCTTCGGCACTACACCCACCGTTGGTGGTGAGACCGATTCGACCATGCTGACGTAGGTGGACACTTCGTCGTTGACGATATAGGTCAGCGCGCCGCGATAGGACGTTTCGGAGAAGTTATCCGACGCTTTTACGTTGTTGATGTCGGTACTGGACAGATCCAGCGAGTCGTTGCGTACACCGGCGGTGACGATAAAGCGCTCATAGAAGGACAGGTTCTGCTGCAGGAACACGGCCTTGGTTTTAGTATCCAGCTTGTTGTTGCTGTAGGGCGCTACTCCGCTGGGTACACCGGTGAACACGGGGTTGGCCAGGTCGATGGAGCCTGTTGTGGCATAGACGGAGCGTTCCTCGGTCGAAGAGTCGCCGTACTCCACGCCCACCAATGTACTGCTGTCGATGTTTTCGAAGCGGGCATCGTATTGCAGCATCAAGTTGCCGTTCAGTTGCTCGGCTTCGCTGTCAGTGCCAAAGATGTAACGCGGGACCGTGGTGCCGGTGCGGGTAGGGGAGTCGCTGAGGAACACATAGCCGAAATCATCGGTCAGTTCGCTGTAGCGCAGGTTGCTGCGCAGCACGAAGCCATTGTCGAAATCATGGCTGAAGGTGCCGCTGATGTTGGTACGTTCGACGTCGTGGAAGTTGTAGCTGGGCTCGCCGTAGAACTTGTCGCGGTCGTATTCCTTGTCCAGCGGGTAACCGCCGCTGTTGGGCGAGCTTTGGGTCTTCAGGTAGTCCACGATCACCGAGGCCGAGGTGAAGTCCGTGGGTGACCAGGTCAGGCCGCCCATCAGGAACTTGTTGTCGTCCCGTGAATGGTCGTATTCGCGATCACTGTCTTGCATCTTTGCCGTGAAGCGACCGGCCACGGTTTTTTCTTCGTTCAGAGAGTCCCCGACATCGATGCCGGTTTCGACATGGTCGAACGAACCGTAGGTGACGTAGCCCTGGCCGAACTTGTCGAAGCGCGGCTTTTTGCTGACAAAGTTCACCGAGCCGCCCGGGTCGGCCGGGCCGAACAGCGTCGAGTTGGCCCCGCGTATTACTTCAACTCGCTCATAGGCGAAAGGCTCTTCGCGCACACCGCGCATCGACCCCAGGGTCAGGCCGTCCCGATAGGTCGTGGCCTGGAAGCCGCGGATCTGGAAATAATCGTTGCGGTCGTCAGTGCCGTAATAGTCGGTAATGACTCCTGGCGTGTATTGCAGCAGCTCTTCGGTGGTGCTCACGCTGCGTTGTTTCATTTCCTTGTCGGTCACCACGGAAACCGAGGCGGGCGTATTGAGGATGCTGGTGGCCACCTTGCCGCCGACCCAGAGTTCCTGGGCCACCACCGAGTTGCTGTCCTCGGTGCCGTCGACCCTGGCCTTGGCGTTGACGAGGATGGGCGCGAGGCGATAGTCCTCAAGGTCGGCGTCCGCCTTGGGTTGCGGCGTCAGCAAGTAAGCGTTCGGGCCTTGCTGCTGTATCGCGATGTCGCTCCCCTGCAACAACGACGACAGGGCATCGGGCGTATCGAGTGTGCCGCTCACGCCCCGGGTATTGCGGTTCGCGACGCTTGAAGCGTCGAAGGAAAGACTGATACCCGCCTCCCGGGCAAAGCGGTCAAGCGCCGGTGCCAGGGGACCGGCGGGAATGTTCCACTGGTGCACCGGGTGGGTCTGCTCAACGGTCGAGGACTGCGCCAGGGTGGGTAGCGCATAGATGCTGACGAGGACGCCGAAGATCGCACCGTGGATGGCACGATTCAGTAGATGACGCTGGGGAACCGGGGACGCACTCATTAACTCGCTCCGTGGAAAGGGGATCGGCAGATCGGCCTGTAGGTCGGCCTTTCTTACATGCCGAACGAGAATGAGAAATCACCTCATTTTTATTTGATGTTGATATGCGACGAAGAAAACACTTAGCTGGCGGCGTTCAACGTCACCCAATATTGGGTTCGATAATCGATCCGCAGGTGCAGTGACTGCGCAACCAATGCCAATACCTGGTCGGTGTCGGCGAGTTGAAAGGTGCCGGAAACACGTAGGTCCGAGACCTCTTCAGCGCAGCGCAACAGGCCGGGGCGATAACGCGACAAGGCCCCGATGAAATCACCGAGGCGCATATTGCGTGCGCTGATTACGCCGTCACTCCAGCTCCATACATCCAGGCCGTTATCCTTGAACTCACGAATGCCATTTGAGGTGAACAGCCGCTGATTACCGGCCTGGACCGTGTTGTTATCCGCAAGGGTTTGAGTGGATCCAGGAAATACGCTGACTGCGCCGCGCTGCACCGAGATGAGGATCCCGTCGTCACGCTCATACGCGAGGAACCGGGCATTCAGCGTGCTGATCAATCCGTCGCGAGTTTGTACCCAGAAAGGACGCGGTTGAGCCGAGCCTGCGTCCGCACCGGTGTTCACGATGATTTCGCCGCGCCGCAGAACGATCAGGCGCCGCTGTTCGTTGAAATAACTGTCGACCGCACTGTCGCTATTGAGCTGGATAAGGCTGCCGTCATCGAGTTGGAAGCGCTTTCGTTCGCCGGTCTTGCTGTGCTGCTGGGCCAGCATGGCCGGTAGCGGCGTGTAGTCGCGGCCCAGCCAGGTCGCGCCCCCCAAGGTGGCCAATGCGCCCAGTAGCTTCAGGCTTTGGCGCCGATGGATGCCTGAGCGGGTGCCCTTGAGGGTGTGCCGGGCCAAATCAGGTGGCACGCCCGCGAAGTCATCGCCAAGCGCTTCCACGCGCTGCCACGCTAACCGATGTTCCGCACGCTGCTGCAGCCAGTGCTCGAAACTGAGCTGGGTTTGCTCATCGGCAGGATTGAAGCGCAGGCGTACCAGCCAGTGGATCGCCTGGTCGACCACCGCGGGATCCAGCGCTTGCGCTTCACTGTTCGGCATAACGCAAGCGATAGCAGTGTTGCAGGGCCTTGGCCAGGTCGCGTTCAACCGTAGAGCGGGAAACGCAGAGTTTTTCGGCTATTTGCAGGCAGGTCAGGCCGTCGAGCTGGGCGAGTAGAAAAGCCTCGCGAACCCTCGGTTTGAGCAGGTCGAGCAGGCGGTCTATGCGCTCGAGGCTATCAAGAATCAGCAAGCGTTCTTCTTCAGAGGGGGCCGCTTGTGGAGGGAGCAGCGCGAGGCTCTCGAAGTAAGCGCGTTCGAGCTCGCGACGGCGATACCGATCGATCATCAGTCCACGGGCGATACTGCTCAGATAAGCCCGGGGTTCGCGCAAGGGGCTCAATTGACGCGACTTGAGCAGACGGACAAAGGTGTCCTGCGCCAGGTCCGCCGCGCTTTCGCGACAGCCGATGCGCCGGCTCAGCCAGCTGTGCAACCAGGAATGGTGGCTGCGATAGAGCAGGGTGAGGTCGGCATTGCCCAGTGTGTCGTTGCTGCGCATCAGCATCCCGGAAACATACATAATTGATAATGACTCGCATTATATTCAGGCGGCTGACGTCAGTGCAAATGTGTGGGAGCCCATGCGCGAGACGGGTCCTGGCATCCGAGTCCTGATAGGAATAGGCAAGGCTGCAAGGCAAACCGGCATAGGTGCCGAGGTTCTGCGTCGATAGCATGGCCTCGTTCCCATCTGATTGGAGACTCGCCATGAGCAGCAGAAAAACCCTATTCATTACCGGCGTCAGCAGCGGCCTGGGCAATGCCCTGGCGCGGGAAGCGCTTGCGGCGGGCCATCGGGTGATCGGCACCGTGCGCAGTGAAGCTGCGTTGCAGGTCTTCGAGGCACTGTCCCCGGATCAGGCCCATGGCGTGCTCCTGGATGTCACTGACTTCGAGCGGATCGACAGCGTCGTCGCCGCCACACAAGCCAGCCACGGCCCGGTCGACGTACTGGTCAACAATGCCGGCTATGGCCATGAGGGCATCTTCGAAGAGTCACCGTTGCAAGAGATGCGCCGCCAGTTCGACGTCAACGTGTTTGGCGCGGTGGCGGTGACCAAGGCCTTCGTGCCGTATTTTCGCCAGCGCCGTGCCGGGCATATCCTCAACATCACCTCCATGGGTGGCACCATCACCATGCCGGGCATTTCCTTCTACTGCGCGAGCAAGTTTGCACTGGAAGGTATCTCCGATACGCTGAGCAAGGAATTGCTGCCGTTCAACATCTTCGTGACCGCCGTGGCACCGGGCTCGTTTCGCACCGACTGGGCGGGACGTTCGATGCAACGCACTCCGCGAAGCATTGCCGACTACGACGCCAGTTTCGACCCGATACGCAAGGCGCGAGAAGAGAAAAGCGGCAAGCAGCCGGGTAATCCACAGAAGGCGGCCCAAGCGATGTTGCAACTGATCGACAGCCCGACACCGCCGGCCCACTTGCTGCTGGGCAGTGATGCCCTCAGCCTGGTGCGCGACAAGCTGAGCCGCGCGGCCAGGGAGATCGATCAATGGGAAGCGCTGAGCCGTTCGACGGACGATTGAATGGCAAGCAAGAGGCACGTCAATGACCCAGGTTGATGCCTGCACCGCGCGCATGGTGCGGTTGATGGAGAAGCTCGCACCGGTAGAGGGCTACAACCTCAGCGCGCTGGAAGACATCCGTTTTCTGCGTTCGAACCGACCGCTGACGCGCACGCCGGTGTTGTATGAGCCCGGCATCGTGATCCTGTGCCAGGGGCGCAAGCGGGGCTATCTGGGCGACGACGTTTATGTCTATGACGCCCAGCATTACCTGGTGGTGTCTGTCCCGGTTCCCTTCACCATGGAGACCGACGCCAGCGCCGCGGAACCCATGCTGGCGGTCTACATGCGCCTGGATCTGCAACTGGCCAGCGAGTTGATGTTGCAAGTGGACGAAACCCTGGGCCCCAGCGACGAGCAACCCAAAGGCATGTACGCCTCGCCCATGGACGACTTGCTGCGCACCTCGACGCTGCGTTTTCTGGAAGCCATGAGTCGCCCGGGCGAAGGGCAAATCCTGGGACCTTCGCTGATACGGGAAATCTACTACCGGATCCTGACCGGCGAGCAGGGCGGTTCGATGCGCGCCGCGCTCAGTCGCCAGGGACACTTCGGCAAGATCACCCGGGCGATACGCAAGATCCACAGCTGCTACCACGAGCATCTGGACGTCGAAACACTCGCCCACGAAGCCAACATGAGCATCCCCAATTTTCACCTGCACTTTCGCAGCGTGACGGACTCCACGCCCATGCAGTACTTGAAATCGACACGCCTGCACCAGGCGCGATTATTGATGCTGCGCAACACCATGAGCGCCTCGACGGCGGCGTTCAACGTCGGCTACGAAAGCGCCTCGCAGTTCAGCCGCGAGTTCAAGCGCCTGTTTGGGCGAACGCCTCAGGCAGAGATTGAATGGATGAAGGCGACTTATGCGTTGCCGGCGCCGGTGGGGCCGTCGGTTTATGTGTCGTCGCATTAGGCATCAAAAGGGCAACCTCTGTTCGGTGAATCCTCTCGCAGGTCGGACAAGGGCTGGTGGTTTTCAGAAGATTTGTATCAAAAGTTTACTCCGTGCCTGAGACTGCGGTTGCGTCACTTTTCCGGGAACTTTTCTTTCTTGAAAAGTCGGAGTCCTCGGTTATATTGGCTCGCGACAGGACGCCATTACGCCTTGGCGTACCTGGAAACAGCTAGACAAGGAGCAAGTCATGAGCCAGAAGATCCAGCAGGGTGCGACCGCACCCAACCATCAAGACAGCGAAAAAGTACTTTTCAGCAAGGAAGAGTTACAGGTCTTGAGCGACGCCATTCAGAAGTCCAAGACCCGTGTATCCGAAACCAAGGCTGCAAGCTGCGCGTACCACCGTTGAGCTGACCCCGAAAAAGCAAGAAAGTCCTTTCTTGCTTTTTCGCTTTTCGGGTAGTGAGTATCCAGTTGTCATCCAGGGAGGAGGTGGACATGCGGGCGATCTTTATCGGCCATCAAACGTGGCTCGTGGAGCATGGAAGCACCAGAATCCTGATTGACCCGCTATTGTGTGAAGACTTCGGTCTGGTCGACGAGCACCGGATCGAGATCTATCCTCCGCGCACTGTCGATGCCACGGCACTGTCCGATGTAGACCTGATTTTCCTCAGTCACGAACATTCCGATCATTTCGATATCCAGTCGCTGAACCTGTTGCCACGTTCCGCCCGGTTTGTGGTGGGGGCGACCATTGTCGAACCGGTCAAGCAATGCATCCGCGACCTCGGGTTCACCCTTACGCAAGTCAACGACACCGAGCCGATGCGGGTTGGCGACCTGAACCTGCGCTTCTACCCGGCGGATCCGAAGACCGCCTTCTGGGAAAGCCGGGTCACCCAGGTGCATATCGAGGAGGCCGAACAGCCTGGCACTGGCATCTTCATTGCCGTGGACGCGTTGGTGTCCGAAGTGTTCAAGACCGATATCGTCGAAGGACGATTGACACCGCCTAAGCTGGTGATCGTCTCGAACAACTCCAGGGTATCGCCCCCGGGAGCTTTTCAGTCCCTGGAAAACTGGGGTAAGAACGCGAGTGACAGCAACCGTAAGGTCGGTCCGCTGGGGATCGGTGTGCTGAGCGCCGTACTGACCAGTTACATGGACGATTTTCCGGTGCAGCCCGAGAACATAGCCCTTTGCGGCGGCGGGTTCATCAAACGCCTGGGCGGGTTCGCCGCTTTCCCGTTTTCCGACCAGCCGACATTGAGCCGGTTGGCCAATCGACTCAGCCTGGACACCAATATTGTCGGCCTGCTGCCAGGCGAAGCTTTTGCCCTGGATCCTTATTCCGGGCCGCAGGCGGTTATCGACTGGGTCCAGGTGGACAAGGTGCAGCACAACTTGCTGATCGAGGAGCTGGACCAGTTCATCAAGGCGTGCAAGACCGTCGAGGTGGTCGCTTCGGTGCGCCCGGACGTGCAGGACGCCGAGTCGTATGACGAGCTGCTGCGGCGCGCGGAAGCCGAGCTGCAGCGCCTGGCGAAAAGCCTGATGCTGTTCATCACCGGGCGCAAGGTATTGGCGATGTCTCATTACAAGGGACGCAAGCTCGGGCCGAAAAGAATCGTTTTCAGTTTTGCCTCGCATGCCCTGGGGCGTCAGGACAGCTATGCGCTGAACCTCATCAGCGGCCAGTTCGAGGCTGAGGCGCACAACCAGCTTGAATCGCTGGTGGCGCAGTATCCCTTCGGCGTATGCCTGCCCCTGGTGGACTTCATCGGCATGGTCGAGGGGGATCTGCAGATCTGGGACATCGTGGGCGTTTCGGTCCAATCATGGTTCGAGAACGGCATCTTCGACGGCCTGATCCCGTTCTTCTACAGCTATTACGGCGAGAACGGCAGCCCTGAGCTATTGGCGAAAATCATCGGGCGCAGCATGCGTAACCTGGAGGTGTGCCCATGAAGCTGACGATGATCGGCCACGAAAGCTGGTCGCTGCGGGCTGGCGATAGCCATGTATTGATCGACCCGGTGCTGGGTGGTGGCTTCGGTTCCGATGCCGACCGGCAGTTCACGATAGTCCCGGCGCGCAACGTCGATCTGCAGCGCATGCCGGCGGTGGACGGCATTGTCTTGACCACCGAGCACCTGCAGCATTTTCACCCGGCCTCGTTGCGCCGCTTATCATCGGACTACGGATACTTGCTCAAACACAAAGTGGTCTATGTCCCGGAACTGTTTCCCGGCGCGGCCGAGGCGATTGTCCGCGCCTGCGGTTACGAGGTGCGGCGGGTTGATACTCAGGCCGAGTTCTTCATCGGCTCGCTGAGCCTGCGCTTCTACATGCCCTGCACAGAGGTACTGTTTTGGGACAGCCGGGTAGCATCGCTGCATGTCGAGCATCGGGGGCGCGAGGCGGTGTTCATCCAGTCCGATACCCGCATCGCCGACGCTTACTTTGCCGATGTCAATAGTGGAGCCATTGCCTGGCCTCAGGTCATGGTGATGACCAATAATTTTCAGGGCAGTGGGGCGCAAGGGCCGATCGGCCTGGACAACCTATTGCCGGTGCCCGACCAACGCTACACCCGGGTGTCCGGCTTGCGTCTGCTGGACGAAATCGTACACAAGCCGATGCGCCGACTGAACCAGGTGCCGACCTTGATCCTCGCGGGCAATGGTTATCGCGATCCCTTTGGTAAAATGCATCACCCCTGGTCGAACCTCGAACTGGCGCAGATCTGCAGTGAACTGTCGTTGTTGCGGGCGGTGCACTCACTGATGCCCGGCGAAAGCTTCGACGTGGCGGCGGCACGGCCTGGCGAACCGGCGGACTGGATCTGCGCATCCGAGGAACAGGCAGGGTTCCGTCCGGCGAAAGGGCGACGCCGGACGGTCTCGCTCGACACACAGCGGATCAAGGCCCATCTCGATGAAATGGCCAGGACCTGGCTGATTACCCGCTACGGTCAGGTGCTGATGACCCAGAGCAACTACTTGGGGCGCCCCGTTGGCCCGTGCCGTGCGGTGCTGCAATTGACCCGGGACGACGGCATCGGCCAACAATGGCTGCTGGACGTGTCCAGGGTCGAGTTCGTCGAGGTGCCGGACGAAGGCGCGGGGGCGATCAAGCGTTATCCCTACGGCATCCGTGTCGACCATGACGATTTCTGCCAGTTGCTTCTCGGCGAATTGCAGATATGGGAGCTGCTCAATCTGTCGGCATCGCAGTGGTATGTCTGCGATCGCTATGACAGCCCGCTTGCGTTCTGGCTCGAGTATTACAACGAGCAAGTGGACTATGGACGTGCCTTGCGCAGTTATGAAATGTCCCTGGCGACTGCGCCATGAGCGGGCAAATAGCCTTTGACCATGTGCATCTGGAGCTCCTCGGCTCCGCCCAGCTGCAGTTGCAGCAACAGGCGCTCGCCGAGTTGTTGGCCGAGCGTTATCAGGTTCTGCAGGTACTCGGCCAGTCGGTGAAGTCGCTGGTCTGCTCGGGCCTGTGCATGGCCTCGGGCGAGCAGGTGGTGATAAAGCGTTACTTCGACGAGGAGGCCTATGCCGCTGAAGCCAGCGGTTATTTGCTCTTCCGCTCGGGGCCGATCGCAGGCGTGCGATATCAGGATGCGCGGCATCAGGTACTGGTGCTGGAGTTTCTCCAGGGCCGTTTGCCCGGTCCGGCCGATTTACCTGAAGTGATTGCGGCCTACGCAGCGATGCATGCCACGGCCCTGGCGAATATCCAGCGCGTCATGGGGCACCGCAGTACCCCTGAGTTTATCGATCCCTGCCTGTCGTCCCGCTGTCGTTTCCCCTCGTTCGACTTGCAGGGCATCAGCGTCGGTGACTGCAAGCCGGAGCATCTGCTTGTTACCGTGGAGGGTGTGCGTGTCCTCGACCTGGAGACTCATTCCCTGCAACGCAGCGTTTGGTTCGACATCTTGTCCTTGAGCCGTTTCCTGGGGGCGAGCTCGGCATTTTCATGGACTCTGGAGGAATGGGTGGCCCATTACTGCGAATGCCGGGAGATTCCCGCCCACTATTACGATCTGCAGAAAATCCGAGACTGCCTGCAGCGCGTACAGGCCCTGGAGTCGGGTCGGGTGTACTGCGAGGAGGCGCGGCCGTGAACTGGATGTATTGTTTTACCCCGGCATTGCGCTATCGGACGGTCGCTCGTTCCGAAGGGCGAGCCTTCGTCGATGGTTTTTTCGGCCTGGCCTTCAGCCTTGCGCCCTGGGCGGTCAGCGCTTATGTACTTGTGTCGTTGTTGCAATACAGCGTGCCGCTGTTGTTCATCTACAAGCTGAGCACCCTGGTGGCGGCCCAAGGCGCTGCCGATGTCGTGCTGGCGGATACAGCGCTCCTGGCGTTCCTGGCCATCAGTGGGTTCTTGCTGGTGGTGAGCGAGCTCAATCTGGAACGCTACATCTCCCTGAGGTTATGCCGCGAGTTCGAGCGCCTTCTGGTGCGCAAGATGCAGCCCGGGGTAGAGGTGTCGGTGCTGGAACGGGTGGTGTCGCGGGATTTCAGCGTCATTCTCGATGGTATCGGTGCTAGCGTTAACCTGTTGGCTATTCCGGTTTTCCTGCTGCTTTCAATCCTGCTGGCGTTGCTGGTCTTCGGCACGGCAGGGTTCTGGGCGGTTGCGGTGATCGGTATGTTCCTGCCGCTTTCCTATCTGCTGTCCAGGCTCGCGGACCGCAACTACGAGCGAATCATGGATATGACGGCGCAGCGTATCGAACAATGTTCGGCATGGTTGCGCCAAGGACCGTGGCTCAAACAGTTCGCCGACCATACGGCCTTGCAGAGCATCGAGCGGACACTGGTGGACGAACGCTCCCTGCGCAACCTAGATACGCTGCTACGCGGCGCCGACAGCTACATCATCGGTTTCGGCCGCTTGATTCCTTTTGTCTTGCTGGGGCTGTTGGGTACCTCGGAATCGGCCATGGTCTGGGACGGGGCGATTTTCTGGCTAAGCATTCCGTTGCTGGCGGCGGTGCTCGCGCTGCCCCGCTCCTATGTGAGTTACAAGGCCGTCGGCCGCTCCCTGGAAGCACTCAATGGCCTGTATCAGAATTCCTCCAGGCATCCGGTATTGCTACCCGATGTTGCCGATCAGGCGCGCGGCGTGATCGAGTTCGACGCCGACTGGCCGATCTGGCCCGCGACGCTGGTCGAACTGATTCCTGGTCCACTGGAGAGCCAGCGCGAGGACCTGCATGCGTTGCTGGGCGCTTTCCGGCTGGTACCCGAGCTGGGACAGGACCCACAGCAGGTTCTGCAACTGCCTATCGAGCTGGACGCGAGCAACCTATCTGCCGGACAGCGCCTGCGCCTGCAGCTGCTGCGCGGTGTGTTTCTGGCCCGTATCCAGGACGGGACCCTCAGTGTCGACCACGACTTTTCGGCGTTGGACGCCGCCGCCGCGCTGGCAGTGAAAGAGGCCTTGGAACGCCTGTCCTGGGTCAGCTTCAGCCCCTCGGCCGCAAGAGCGATAGCGCAGCGTGAGGCCCTGCCGGCGGAGATCGCTGAGCGGACGGCTTCGACGGTGCCGGCCGGCCCCCCGGCGCTGGACCGCTTCAGTCTCGGCGATCTGTTCAAATATTGTTGCTGGGGGGGACTGATGTTGTTGGTGCCGGCACTGATGATGAGCTATGCGGCCAACCTGACGCTGCCAGAGGCAGGTTTCTCGCCCTGGCAGGTTCTGTTGTATGCCGTGGTCGGGGTAGGGGCAGGAATAGCTGCCGGGCTGTTTATCGAAAATCTGTTGCGCAGCCGCTTTTCCCGCTTGTTCATCGATGGTCTGCGGGACATCCGGGTTACCGGCCTGGCCGATGCGCTGCAGGTGGTTTCTCGCGATGTCACCACGACATTCGAACGCATCGCCTGGTATGCCCACGACATTGCCTGGATTTTCGCGCTGTTGCTGTGCAATGGCGTGGCTTTGTGGATGGGGTTCGGCCTGTTCGGGGTCGCGGTGGCGCTGCTGTTCAGCGGCCTGCTGGCGGTGTTGTACCGGCTTTCGATCAACGAGCTGTATCGGACCCGGGTGGAGAGCGTCAAGGGATTCGACTCCCTACTACGCTCGGCCCATGTGGCATTTTCCATTTCCCGGGCCGGTGGCGTGGGTTTCGAACGCCTGGGTGAATGGCTGGCGCTCACCCAGCGGGGTGCGATAGCCGAGGGGCTGAAGAGTTTCTACACCACCCGCATGCGCAGCGTGATCACTCGCACAGTCACAGCGGCCAGTTGCACCTTGCTCAGTGACCTGGTGATTGTCCTGGTGGTCTTGATGGGCAGTCTCTACCGGACAAGCGATTCGGCTTTTGTGCTCGCGGTCACAGCTTTGCTGCTAGTTCGTTCCGACCTGGCCAATGTATTTCTGGCCATCACGGGGTTCAAATCTCAGTCGGTGTCGGTGGAGCGCCTGCAATATTTTGCCCGGCCCAAAAGTTCGGTAGCAGTGGCTATCGCCGGGCAGAGCCTGAGCATCGCGCCCTTTGTCGCTCAACGTGCCTATCGTGCCCTGACCCTGGAACGGGGCCGGTTGTATTCGCTATCGGGGCACTCCGGCTCCGGCAAGAGCGAGTACCTCAAGGGCGTGGCCGGTATCACCGACGTGACCATTGAAGACGCGGGCGTGACGCAGGCCATGACATCACCCCGTTATTACCTGGACAGCAATGCCCTGGCGCTGCTCGGCGATGAGCTCGGAGCAAGTGATTGGCTGGATACCTGGCTGAGCACCTTGCCAGAGGACCGCCACCATCTGGTGTTGCTGGATGAGCCGTTCAGGGGGTTGCGCGCCGAGCAACTGGCCGAGCGTGTGCAAGCGTTGCGTCGTTACGTCGAGCGTAGCGGCAACACCCTGGTACTGGTGGATCATCGTTGCCGGCTGGAGCATGACATTGAGCTCGGCGAGCTGGCTCGTTGATTATCCGGTGCAAGGAAAGACTCATGCGTGAGCCAGTGCTGTACCTGGGCGACCGGGGGTTTCTCAAGCGTTACGGCAGTCCCTACTCGACGCAACAGGTCGAGGGGATCGCGCGCTGGGTTCTGGCCAGTTCCGGCCTGGGCATGGCCAGTGGCGACTGGCCCACGGCTAAGGCCGTCAGCAGTGCCTTGGCGGGTGGCCTAGGAACACGGCATATCTATCATTCACGGTTTCTGCTGCGAGTGACTGAGCAGGCCACGGGGCAGAGCGTCAGTGTCCGTCAGGTCCAGGCCAACCCGACGTATTACTACACAGCCCCTGGCTATACCTTCGCCGCCGATGCGCAACAGATAGCCGAAGACCTCGATATCGTCCGCTGCTGCCAGCCTGGCTTGGTAACGCTGGGGGGCGACTGGCTGGACATTTTGCTCGCGCAACAGCAGTACGCGTTGCTCGAGGCGATCCTGCGGCAGATGGAGGCGGCCATTCCGGCGGCTTCCCGGATTCTCCTGGGGTTCCATCCCAGTGCCGGCTTCTTGCAGGTGTTGAGAGAGCGATCGTTCGCTGGCGCTGCGGTGCCGGTCAACCTACTGAACATGCAATGCGCGACTTACGCCGATTACTTGCGCCAGATCAAGGCCCGATCGCGTCTTTACGCCGTGCATTGCCTGGCGGGCGGCGATATTCCCTTGGCGCCTGCGCTGGACTACGCCTTTCATCATCGGCAGGTCGACGCTTGTATCGTCGGCGCTACTCGTACTCGGCATATCGAGGCATTGGCGGCCTGCGAGGCTGGCTTCAGGAGTTCGACGAGATGAACGTGATTCTAATGCGTCGTGCGCGGCAGTCTGACGAGGCGTTATTGCAACACCATCTGCAGACGCTGCAGCGTGCGCATAGCGACCTGCTAGTGCTGTCCGGCCGCTCGGCCTGCTATGCCCCGGTCTTGGACCTGGCTGATAGCCTTGGGATCCAGACCCTCGTCCTCGAGCAGGAGTTCTACGATCCGCAGCAGGTTCATGGGGCCCACAAGGCGGAGTGGTTGTTCGATCCCTATTCTGATCGCTACGGCAGCCCGAGCCTCAACACGCTCTATCATGCATTTGCCATCGAACTGGAAGAGATTCTCCGTCGGCACAGCCAAAGAACACTGGTGATCTATCTCGACCAGTTGCTGTTGGAAATCACTTACGCCGTGCTTGCCGGTCTACCCCTGCAGGCGTTGCAGGGTTTTTCGCTGTACCTCGAAGAACTGAGTATCGCGATCCTCGCCAGGATTCCGTTCAAGGGCGGATTCCAGACCCTGCTGCTGAAATCAAATGTAACGCCGGCGCAAGCGTTCATCGGCAGGCCCGAATTGAAACTGGTGAGGTGACGCCACGAGACTGTTGGCGTGATCGCCGAACCTACGCTGAGTGAAGAGAAAAGGAGTGCTTATGGATCCGCAACGCAAGGACTATCTGGCGACAGAGGCGGTTTACACCAGCGATTCGCTGCGCATCGGCGACGAGTACGTCATGCATGAATGGGAAAGGCCACTGATTCGCAGAATGGTCGAGGACCTCAAGATCGCACCGGACGACCGGCTGTTGGAAATCGGCTTCGGCATGGGCATCTCGGCCAGCATCCTGCAGGAATTCGGCCCGGCGTCCCATACCATTGTCGAGCCCCATCCACAGGTGCTGGACCGGGCCGAGCGCTGGAAGGGCGCGCGCACGAACATTCAGTTACTCCCCGGCTACTGGCAGCAGCTTGATACCGGCCCCCAGCGTTATTCGGCGATATTCTTCGATCCGTTCGCCGATGACATGGCGGCGGTTGACGATGAGAACCTCAGGTTCCTCAAGTTCGCCGCGCAGTCACTGCTCGACGATGGCGGGCGCCTGTCGCTGTTCTGCATCCGGCCCTTGCTGCCGCCGGAGTACCAGCGTGTGATGTTCGAACACTATCGCCGGGTGGAAATCAGCTCAGTGCGGGTTGATCCCAGGGATACCGCCAACCCGACGGCGGACCTGGAAGGACGAATGATTTCAGTTGTGTTGCACAAATAAGAAAAGCCGAGTCTGCCATCCGGGCCTGCTCGCCGGACGTGTTTGGCTAGACATAAGAAATTAAGCCATCAGTAACAATAAAGGTGATAGCGATGAACAACCTTACGGCGCGTCTTGGCCTGGTCGGCCTCCTGTGGTTTTTTGGCAACCAGGCATGGGCTCAGACCCAGGCCCCGACAGCCCCGGCTCCGGCTGCAACCTCCACCAGCAAGGCCATGACCATCATTTTCGAGCCGCCCAAGGGCCAGGAAGAGGCGTTCCTGAATACCTTCGTCACCTCCCAGGCCAAGTACATGCAGACCTATGCTGGCAAGTCGAAGGAGGGGGTCAAGGTGATCAACCTGATCCCAACCGAGCTGGGCGAGCCGCTGATCCACCTGATGATCTACCGTGACTCGGCGACCTTCGAGCGGGCCAAGCAGATATTTGCTTCGCGCGAGGCCATGAGCGGCTATATCGACGGCCATGTGAAAGCCTATGGCGGTTACCAAATTCCCAAGGAGTACCTGCGTCACACCAAGGTGTACATGAGCAACGTACTCACTGAGTAATCGATGGGATGACTCGGCCGACGCGGTGCGGCGGCCGATACAAGGCACAGGGAGAGTCCAGGCTATGCGCGTGGTTATCGGGTCGTTGTTGATCGGCCTCGTTTTTGCGGTTCCCAGTCTGCAAGCCGGCAGTCGTGGCGACTCCTTCATGTTGAGCAACGGTTGCATCAATTGCCACGGTTTCGAGGGGCAGCGCACGCCGGGGGCGATTCCTTCGCTGGCCGGCCAGTCCGAGGCCTACCTGTACAAAACCCTGGCGGCTTATCGCGACGGTACCCTCAAAGGCACCATCATGAACCGGGCGATGAAAGGGTACGACGACCAGACGCTCAGACAGTTTGCCGAGTATTACAGCCGCCTGCCGAAAAACTCGCTGGGGGCGACCGTGCCCCAGGCACACGAGCAGGGTGAGCAGCTGTATGCGCAACACTGTTCCAGTTGCCATGAAAAGCAGGCGGATACGCCGTATGTGAAAGGCCAGAATGTGCAGTATATGCAAGGAGTGCTGAAGGATATGGCCACAGGCCAACGAACGATGCCAGAGGAAATGGCCAGCGCGATGTCCGCCCTCAAAAGCGAGGAATTGCAACAGCTTCTGGGGTTCCTGCAAGGTTGCGCGCAGGAGGCTCCATGTCGATGAACCCACAACGCAGGCTGTTGCTCAAGTGGCTGGCCACCGGTATCGGAGCTTCTTCGATCCAGGCCCTGGCCAGACCGGTGGTGCCTGTGGCAGCGCGCTCCTATGCCGTGGTGGTGATCGGCGGTGGTTTTGCCGGCGCAACTTTCGCTCGTACTCTCAGGCGTCTGGATGCGAACGTCGGTATCACTCTGGTCGAGCCCAGCCGGCAGTATCACTGCTGTCCGCTGGGGGTCGAGTACCTGGTGGGCAAGCGGGACGAAGAAACCCTGATTTTTGGTTACGAACAGCTACGTGCCGAGGGCATCGAGGTGGTGCATCAGAAGGCGAGCTTGATCGACGCCAAGCGCAAGCAGGTCAGGCTCGCCGACGGTTCGGTACTCGGCTACGACCGCTGCGTAGTGGCGACGGGCATTGGCTACAAGTACGACAGTATCGCTGGTTACAGCGAGGCGGTGGCCAGTCGTGTACCCCATGCCTGGGGCGGCGGTGAGCAACTGCGTTTGCTTCGTCAGCAACTGGAGGCCATGCCCAACGGCGGCAATGTGCTGATTTCGGTACCGGTGGACGACTACCGCTGCCCGCCCGGGCCATATGAACGGGCCAGCCTGATTGCCGATTATCTCAAGACCCACAAACCCGATTCGCGGGTGATAGTCCTGGATGCCAAGCCGCGATTCGCCAAGCAGGCGCAATTCGAGCAGGCCTGGAAACGTTTATATGGCTATGGCAGCGAGCAGGCCAACATCCAGTGGATTGGTGCCTTGCAGGGTGGGACCGTGTACGGTTTCGACGAAGCCAAGGGGCAGTTGCTGACCGAGGGTGGTCCGGTCAGCGGCCAGGTGATCAACATCATCGCGCCCCAGCAGGCTGATGATTTTTCACGGCACAACGGCTTGGCCGCAGAACATGGCTGGTGTCCGGTCAACACCCAGACCCTGGAATCCCTGCTAGTACCGGATGTGCATGTGATTGGCGACGCGGCCTACGCCGAGAAACTGCCCAAGTCGGCCTTCGCCGCGACCTGTCAGGCCAGGGTCTGTGCCTTGGCCATCCATAGCCAGATGCACGGCCTGGCGCTGCTCAAACCGCAGTACATGAATGTCTGCTACAGCCTGTGTGGCGACAACTACGGTATCTCGGTGCTGCTCCACTACCAGCATGACGCGACCAGCAACGTCATCGAGATCCAGACCTTGCTAGTCACGCCTCTGGACGCCAGCGATGAGGATTACCGTCGTGAGGCACTGTCGGCCTACAGCATGTTCGACAGCCTCGTCAAGGAGGCATTTGGCTAGGCCCGCGGGCGTAAGGAGTGCTACGGGCTAGGGGCTGCATACACCAGATTTCTTCCCGTCGACGATCAGGGCGAAGCTAACGAAGCCGATAAAACATTGCGTTGAGTTTTTCGAAGATTTTCCAATGCGCTCATCGCAGATTAGTGAGCGCGTCTCCGTCTCTTCGAGCATCCGGACGTCGAAACATTCTCCCAGAGGAGCGATGGTGGGTCGCGCCAGCGCTGGTGCTGCCCGGATACAAAAAAGGCACTGGCGATAGGCGCCTTCCAACAGGTCGTCTTTACCTATTTTCGCTGCTCCAGAGAAGGCCGGCTTTATCTGGAAGCATCGCCAAAATCCGCAGTCTTTAAAAAAGCCATGAACGCTCGTAATGCTGCCGATTGGTGGCGACGGCTTGGGAAGTAGAGGTAAACAGCCTCCTGAGGACAAGACCATGAGGGGAGGACCTGCGACAACCTTCTCGATTCGAGAAGGCCGGCCACATACGCGGCAGGCGCGTTAACGATCCCCAATCCCCGCAGAGCTAGCTCGATTTGCGATGCCAGATCGTGAACAATCATGCGTGTCGGCGGGACGATTTGTACCACCTCGCCCGCAGATTCCAAGGTCCAGGGGATGATCAAGTGCGATGAATGACTCAAACGGCGCGCGTGGCATCGTGAGCCGCAAAGGGCCGGTGGGTTGTCCTGCCCGACCCGATACCTCTTCCGCGGCTTGCCGCAACTGCGACCGCGCAGGGCCCGTCGCAAGCAAATAGTCGTTCCCAACTCCAACAAAAAAGCATGGTTTTCACTGTTTTCAGCGTCGCGCGGACAGCTGTTGTGGCGCCAAAAATGCATCGTGGAAATAGTTACGAAACGCCTGCATCGCCGGGCTGAATTCGCGCTCGCGATGCCACGCCAGTCCGACACTCATCGGCGTCACCTTATCGGTGACTGTCAGGGTTTCGATGCGTTTTCCTTCCAGTGACCAGGGGCGGTGCACCAGGTCCGAGAGGATTGCCACGCCGCTGCCATTGGCGACCATGCTGCGCACCGCTTCGACTGAACTGGTACGCACCCGCACGTTTGGCTGTTGATGCGCATGTTCCCAATAGCGCATGGCGCTTTGTTCGGCTTCGTCGACGGTCAGCAGGATGTAGGGTTCTTTCGCGACGTCGGCGAGGCTGACCGCCGAGCGTTCGCACAACGGATGGTGGCTGGGCAGCCATAACCGCCGTTCGGAGTTGAAGAGAATCTCTGAAACGATATCCGGGTGCGTGAGGTTGGCGGTGAGCACCACGGCCATATCGAAACGACCTTCCAACAAGCCTTGCTCAATGGCTTGCCGTTCCTGTTCATGAACTTCAATCGCCACGTCCGGATGCCAGTGTTCCAGGCGCTGCAAATGGTGCGGGAGGAAATAACCGATCACTGTGTAGCTCGCCGCCAAGCGCAACACGCCGCTGGCGCGGATGTCCGGCAACGGGCTGTTCAACGCGTCATCGACGCTGCGCAAAATCACATAGGCTCGATTCAAAAAGTGCCGCCCGGCGTCGGTCAGGCTCATGCCCTGGGCCGAGCGCTGGAACAACAGCGTGCCAAGGATGCCTTCCAGTTCCTTGATCGCCGTGGTCACCGCCGACTGGGAAATATTCAGATGAATCGCGGCTTGAGAGATTTGCCCGATCTCGGCGGTGGCGACGAAATAGCGGACTTGGCGCAGGGTCAAGGACATGAGCACTCCGGGCAACGGTGTATCTGTTTTTCAGAAGATGGCCTATCTGATAATAGATCTTCCCAAGGGGGTAGGGAGGAATCTAACTTGGCCTTCACGAAGTCACAAGCGTCGGGAGCAAGCGTCATGCAGGCAGTAGACTTCAACTCGGACATGGGCGAAGGCTTTGGTCCCTGGACCATCGGCGATGGCGTCGACAATGAGCTGATGGGTTTTATCAGTTCGGCCAACATCGCCACCGGTTTTCATGCCGGCGACCCTGGCACCATGCGCCGCACCGTCGAGCAGGCCAAGCGCCTGGGCGTGGCTATCGGCGCGCATCCGGGGTTTCGCGACCTGGTTGGTTTTGGCCGTCGGCACATCAATGCGCCGGCCCAGGAACTGGTCGACGACATGCTCTATCAGTTGGGCGCCCTGCGTGAACTCGCCCGGGTTCAAGGCATGGCCCTGCAACACATCAAACCCCACGGCGCGCTCTACATGCACCTGGCCCGCGACGAAGAGGCCGCGCGTTTGCTGGTGGAAAACCTCCAGCGCCTGGAGCCGGAATTGCTGTTGTATTGCATGCCCGATTCGGTGATCTGGCGGGTCGCCACGGAACTTGGCCAACCGGTGATCCGCGAATTCTACGCCGATCGCGAATATGACCTCAGCGGCTCCATCGTCTTCACTCGCAACGTGCGGGCCTATGACCCGGCCCACGTCGCCGATCGAGTGCTGCGTGCTTGCCAACAAGGCGTGGTGCGCACCGTCGAGGGCGAAGACCTGGCGATCGAATTCGATTCCATTTGTTTGCACAGCGACACACCGGGCGCCCTGGCGTTGGTCGAAGCCACCCGTCATGCGCTGGGTGGCGCGGGCATAGAGGTCCGAGCACCGCGCTGAGACCGAACGAAAACACCTGGCACATAGACGCCAGGGTTTGCCCACCGATTCACTTTTTGCCTGCCTTTCTATAACTATTCCAAGAGGAACAGACATGGCTGAACACACTGTAATCACCCCATTGCCGGGAACCTTCTACTGTAAAGCCTCTCCGGAATCGGCGAACTTCGTCGAGGTCGGCGCGCAGGTCAGCGCCGACACGGTCATTGGCCTGATTGAGGTCATGAAGCAGTTCTCCGAACTGACCGCCGGGACGGCTGGTCGCCTCAGTGCCTTCTTGGTGGAAGACGGTGATCCGGTGGAGCCGGGTCAAGTCGTCGCAACACTCGACGACGAGTGAGGGGGCGATCATGACCCAAGCCATTCGTAAACTGCTGGTCGCCAACCGTGGCGAGATTGCCGTGCGGATTATCCGCGCCGCCAAAGAACTGGGCATTCCCACCGTTGCGGCGTGCAGCGAGGCGGACGTCGATTCCCAGGCCGCGCGCATGGCCGATGAGGTGCACATTCTTGGCCCGGCCCGTGCCGACAAAAGTTACCTGAACGTCGAGGCCTTGCTCGGCGCCTTGAAAGCCACGGGCGCCAACGCGGTGCATCCCGGTTACGGCTTTCTGTCGGAGAACGCCGATTTCGCCGAAGCGGTGGTGGCTGCCGGCGCCATATTCGTCGGCCCGAGCGCGGAGACGATCCGGCGCATGGGCGATAAAGCCGAGGCACGGCGTACCGCACAAGCCAATGGCGTGCCGGTGGTGCCGGGTTCGCCGGGTGAACTGTTCGACGTCGAGTCGGCGCTGAAGGCTGCTCAATCCGTTGGCTTCCCGTTGTTGATCAAAGCTTCGGCCGGTGGCGGCGGGCGCGGTATTCGGCTGGCGGAAAACGCCGAGCAACTGAGCGAAGAATTTCCCCGTTCCCAGCGCGAAGCCCAAGCGGCGTTTGGCAATGGCGCTGTGTACCTGGAGCGATTTATCAGCCGGGCTCGGCATATTGAAGTGCAGGTGTTGGGCGACGGTCAGCACGCGGTGCATTTGTTTGAGCGCGAGTGTTCGCTGCAACGACGCCGGCAGAAAATCTTTGAAGAAGCGCCGTCGCCAGTCCTCAGCCAGCAGCAACGGGAAATCCTCTGCGAAAGCGCCGTGCGCCTGACCGAATCGTTGGGCTACAAGGGGGCAGGCACCCTGGAATACCTGTATGACGACGCCACTGGCGAATTCTTCTTTATCGAGATGAACACGCGGATCCAGGTGGAGCATCCGGTCAGCGAACTGATCACCGGCATCGACCTGGTCCAGGCCATGTTGCGCATCGCTGGCGGCGAGCCGCTGGGCTTCAAGCAAAGTGACATCCGACTCAACGGCGCCGCCCTGCAAATGCGCCTGAACGCTGAGGACCCGGCGCGGGATTTCTTCCCGAGTCCAGGCCTGGTCGAGGAACTGATCTGGCCGAGCGGCGCGGGCATTCGTGTCGATACGCATCTGTATCAAGGCTACCGTGTGCCGCCGTACTATGACTCGCTGCTGGCCAAACTGATTATTCACGGTGCGGATCGCGCCGAAGCCCTGGCCCGAGCGCGAATGGCGGTGGCGCACACCACGCTCACCGGCATGGCCAACACCTTGGCGTTGCACGGTGAATTGCTGGAGCAACCGTGGCTGCACAGCGCCGACTTTCACACCGGCACTCTGGAAACCTGGTTGGCCGAGCGCCGCAGCGGAGGTGAAGCATGAGTACTCCCATCCGCTACAGCTTTGGCGCCGATGAGCATTTGTTTGCCGAAGTCAGCGACAGCATGTCCCTGGACGCATTCTTCAAAGGCTTGGCCGTCACCCGCGCCGTGGAACAGCAGGCGCTGGATGGCGTGCTCGATATCTGCCTGGCCAACGCGTCATTCCAGATTCGTTTCGACCCGGATCGCATCGCCCCTCACGCCTTGCTCGAAGCGGTAAAAATCGCCGAGGCCGGAGCCGTTGCCGAGCGCACGTTGCAGACACGAATTATCGAGATTCCAGTGCTCTACAACGATCCCTGGACCCACGAAACCCTGATGCGTTTTCGCGACCGCCATCAAGACCCGAGCGCCACGGACCTGGAATACGCCGCCCGAATCAACGGTCTGGCCGACGTCGATGCATTCATCGCGGCCCACAGTGGCGCGCCGTGGTTTGTCTCGATGGTTGGCTTCGTTGCCGGGCTGCCGTTCATGTTCCAGATGGTCGAGCGCGAGCGTCAGTTGCAGGTGCCCAAGTACCTGCGCCCGCGCACCGACACACCAAAATTGACCCTTGGTCACGGCGGTTGCTTTGGTTGCATTTACTCGGTGCGTGGCGCCGGCGGTTATCAGATGTTTGGCGTCACCCCCGCGCCGATCTACGACCCGCAACAGAACCTCGCGTACCTGAAAGAACACATGGTGTTTTTCCGCCCGGGCGACATCGTGCAGTTCAAACCGATGGACCGTGAAGCCTACGACCACGCGGTGGCCGAAGTGGAAGCCGGTTGCTTTGATCTGCGGATTCGGCCAGTGGAGTTTTCGCTGGACGCGTTCCTCGCCGATCCCGTTGGCTATCCCAAGTCGTTGCAGGAGGTGTTGGCATGATCAAGGTCCTCAAACCCGGCCTCGCCACTTCGGTACAAGACCTGGGCCGTGAAGGGTATTACCACTTGGGCATTCCGCCGTCCGGCGCGCTTGATCAATACGCCTTGAGCGCGGCCAATCAATTGGTCGGCAACCCGGCAGGTCTGGCGGCGCTGGAATGCACGCTGCTCGGGCCTGAGTTGGAGTTTCAGCAGGATGCATTGGTGGCGGTCAGCGGCGCGCACATGACGCCACGGGTCGATGGCGTGGAAATGCACCACGACACCGCGTTCACCGTGAAGGCCGGGCAAGTGCTGCGCTTTGACTTTCCCAAGGCGGGTGCCCGCGCTTATGTGGCGGTGGCCGGCGGCATTGATGTGCCGGTGGTGCTCGGCAGTCGCTCCACCTATGCGCTCGGCGCGCTGGGCGGTTTTCAGGGGCGTCGCCTGATTGCAGGCGACGAATTGCCGATGGGCATCGCCAGTGGCAAGAGCCGCGCCGGGGTCAGTTTGCCCATGGCGTTACGGCAATCGTTAGGCGGCGAAATCACCCTGCGGGTGGTGCCCGGTTTGTACGACCACCGCTTGACCGAAGCGGCGGCGAAGAGCTTTTTCGCCGAGCCGTGGACGGTCGGTTCGGAGGCCGACCGCATCGGCTATCGCTTCAAGGGCGGCAGCGCGCTGAGCTTTCAGCCCCGGGAGCAGCCGTTTGGCGCCGGTTCCGATCCTTCGAACATCGTCGACAGTTGCTACCCGATCGGCTCGATCCAGGTGCCCGCCGGGCTCGAACCCATCGTGCTGCACCGTGATGCGGTGTCCGGTGGCGGCTACGCGATGATTGGCACGGTGATCAGCGCCGACCTCGATTTGATCGGCCAGATGCAACCCAACCAGAAGGCCCGCTTTGTCGCGGTAACCCTCGAAGAGGCGCTGCAAGCGCGACGTTCCTATAAGAAAAAGCTCAGCTGCCTGAGCAAGCTGTTCCCTTCCTGATTCTGCCCGCCGTCTAGCGCGGGCCATGCCAAACGGTACGCCAACGCCGCACTTCGGTGCGGTGACGGCTGCCCGCGCTTCAACCTTTGATCGGTTTTGGAGTTCACGCATATGGCTGCTTTATCGCAATCGAGTCAAACCGGGCAAGACCCGGCGCATCATCCTGTTCCCACCGAAGCGCGCATGGGTCGACTGTCCTTGACCATGGCCTGGTGGGCGGTGTGCAGTGCGATGTTCTACATCGTGGTGGGCGCTTCATTGGCGTTGTCGTTCGGTGCGCGAAATGCGCTGATCGGCATGGTCCTGTCGGTGATCAGTTATGGACTGGTCAACAGCGTGCTAAGTCGCTTTGCGGTTCGCAGCGGTTTGTCGGTGGCGTTGTTTTCACGGCTGTTGTTCGGCAGCACCGGGGCGTGCCTGGCGACGTTGATTTTCTTCTCGACCGCGATCTATTACGCGGTGTTCGAAGGTTCGGTGATCGCCGTCGCGCTCAATCACCTGTACCCGGAACTGGTCTATCCGCTGGCGGCGTTGGCGGTGGTGCTCTACAGCGTGCCAATGATCCTGGGTAGCGTGCAGCACTGGCTGGACAAGCTCAACGGCGTATTGCTGCCGGTGTACCTCGGTGGTTTGCTGGTGGCGGTGGGCCTATCGATCAGCCGTTATGGCTACCAGCCGCAATGGCTGGAGTTCGGCCCGGCAACGCCTGATGCATTCGGCTGGTGGGATTGTTTTGTCGCCTACATGGGCGTCTGGGTGTTGATGCTGTTCACCTTCGACTATGCGCGTTTCGGCAAACCTGAAGACGCCGAGTACCACGGTCGCTGGAACTTCGGCATGCCGTTCTACGCGGTGACGTTTCTGCTCAACGGCGCGGCGGGCATTTACCTGGTCAGCAGCATCCCCCACGAAGGCGCACTGAACGAAGTCTCGGTGGTGATGGCGATTTTGCAGTTGATGGGCCTGTGGGGATTACTGTTTGTCTGGGCCACGCAAACCCGGATCAACACCGCCAACTATTATTTGGCGACCCTGAACATGCAGGCGTTCTTCGGTCGATTTGGCCTTCGCGGTTCCTACCTGATGTGGGCAGTGGCGGTGGGGGTGATCGTCTACGGTTTGATGCTCGCGGACGTGTTTGCCTACATCCTCAAGGCGTTGGCCTATCAGGGGATTTTCGTGGTGGCCTGGGTGGGTGTGGCGCTGGCGCAAATTGTCTACGGACGCAGTGACGTGGCAGCGCTCGAGCGGGTGGCCGCGTTTAACCCGGTGGGCTTGACGGCCTGGTTTGGCGCCACCGCATTGGGTCTTGCGTTGATGTTTTCCGGCGCCGGCCCGAGCAGCTTTTCCGCGCCATCTACCGTGATAGTTGCATTTGCCTTGCAAGCAGGCTTGTCCCATCGAAGCCGGTTGCGGATACGGTTGGCAGAGTAGAGTTTTGCGGTCACTCATCTCAGTGCTTGGAAATACGTCTTGGAATACATTTCAAAATGGATCTGCGTGAAGGGCTATGGAGCCCAGTGGCGCTGAAACCCCCGTATTTACTGGGTTTCAGGCACAAAAAAAGACGTCCGTGGACGTCTTTAGATGTTGAAGTGGTGGAGCCGGGGGGATTTGAACCCCCGTCCGCCAGTACTCTGCTGTCGGTACTACATGCGTAGCCGTGTCTATTAAGTTAACCCTCAGCGACCCGACGGGCAGGGTGCTTTGGGCGAGTTGTGTAAGTTTTAGCCGCTTCGTCCACAACGTACTGCACGGCGATTCCGTTCTATATGACAATCACTTTGGGTTTACGGACATCCCCTAATGATTGCTGGACCCGAAGGTACCAGAAGCTCAGGATCTAAGGCTGCTTACGCAGCGATAGCGAATTCCTGGCCGTAGTTTTCGTCATTGGCAACTATAGAAGTTGCAACAGTGGATTTACGAGTTCTGTTACCAACTCGGCATGCACCTAAAGTTTCGCAACCGGCGTCGAATCCTAAACGGCCCCGAACCTGTCGCTCCATGAAGCTGTTGGAGCGGCAGGCATGTGCAGTGTACGCCAATCCGCGTCTGAGGCCAACCCGAAGGTTGGCCAACTGCGGTGTTACTGGCCGCCTTTGGTGTTGTTCTGTAGCTTCTGGATGGCCTGATTGGTCAACGAGATGCAATTTTCGGTGCCTTCTTTGGTGCCTTTGGCATGCTCAGCCTTGGCTTGTCCAACGGTGGCGTCGATGTCGGTCTTCAGACCTTCGCTCATTTGCTCGGTGCTGACTTTGGCGTCGCTGATCTTCTGCAGATTGATTTTGCAAAGGTCATCCTGGCTTCCTGCAAACACCGGAGAGGCCAACATCGCAGCGGAAATGAACAAGCCAGCAAGTGCGGTGCGCTTCATGTGTATCTCCTTAAACGTATGGTCTCGGTGCCGCTGGACAGTCGCGGCCGGGCCGAGTCGGTAGATGGCCCAGCGGAACCGGGCCTATTCAAGTGACTACAACGAAGCGCAGGAATTCGATTTTTTAACCTGATGCCGGAAGAGCCACTTCCTTGGTGGCGGCTTTGGGGTGTGTCACCCGGTCCACCAGATACACCAATCCGTGGTAGTCGATTTCGCCATGACGCGCCAGACCGATCTCACACGTACGGCTGGTGGAAATGCCCTCGGTGCAGTATTGAACCGCCTCCTTGAGGGTTCGCAGTGAGTGGGCGTTGAGCTCCGGCGTGGTGAAGCCCTTGTCGCCGGCGAAACCGCAACAATGGATGCCTTCGGGGATGACCACGTTTTTACTGCATTTGCGCGCCAGGTCGATCAGCGCCTGGCTTTCGCCGAGGTGTTGCGTGCTGCAGGTGACGTGCACGGCGATGGGCGCCTCCTGGGGGATGAAGTCGAGACGCTCCATCAAATGGGTACGGATGAAGCGTACCGGGTCGTACAGATCCAGGCGCACGTCACCAAGGTCCTGGACCAACCGTAGTGTGCAGGGGCTGGTGTCGCAGTAGATGGGGTCGAGCCCGCCGCGACTGGCATGCAGCAAGGCACCGATCAGTTCCTGGCGCTTGTGCTCGGCCTGTTCTGTGTAGCCTTTGGAGGCAAAGGGCTGGCCGCAGCAGAGGCTGTCCACATTGTCTGGAAAGACCACCTGGTAGCCGGCCTTTTCCAGCAGGCCGCGGGTCTTGTCGTACAGCGACATCTGCTCCTTGTCCGCCGCCGTCGGGCCCATGACCCGCGACACGCAAGCCGCCAGGTACACCACTCTCGGGCGTTCGTCCGGCACGGTGGGGCTGAAACGGATGGCCTTTTCCGGCTGCGGCATGGCGCTGGTCCATTGCGGCACCTGGCCCTTGGACAGGCGCGTCAACGAGGCCGACAGTTTCGCCAGGCGGGGGGCGCCCAACAGCATGCGCGCACCGTTGGCGACGTGCAGGGCAAAGCGTGCGCCTTGCAGCGTGGTGGCGAAATTTCCTTCAATCCAGTTGGCGGTTTTCGTCTTCGTTGCGTCACGGCTGCGCAGCTTTTTCACCAGCTCGCCGGTATTGATGCCTACCGGGCAACGTTGCGCACACAGGCCTGTGGCGGCGCAGGTGTCGATGCCCTGGTATTGGTAGGCACGTTCCAGTTCGGTGGTGTCCGTGCCGGCGCGTTTTTTCGCTTGGATATCCCGCCAGATGACGATGCGCTGGCGCGGGCTCAAGGTCAGGTCTTTGGACGGGCACACCGGCTCGCAGAAGCCACATTCAATGCACTTGTCCACGATCTCATCGGCGGCCGGCAGGGGCTTGAGGTGCTTGAGGTGGATTTGCGGGGCCTCGCTGAGCACCACGTCCGGGTTGAGGATGCCATTGGGGTCGAGCAGCCGTTTGAGCTGCCACATCAACTGGTAGGCATCACTGCCCCATTCCAGCTCGACGAACGGCGCCATGTTGCGCCCGGTGCCGTGTTCGGCTTTCAGCGAGCCGCCGAACTCCACTGCTACCAAGTGCGCCACGTCATCCATGAACGCCTGGTAGCGTGCGACTTCTTCGGCGCTGTTGAAGCCCTGGGTGAAGACGAAGTGCAGATTGCCTTCCAGCGCGTGTCCGAAAAGGATCGCTTCGTCGTAGTGATGTTTGTCGAACAACTCGATCAGGTGGTTCACGCCGAGGGCCAGTTGTTCCACCGGAAAGGTCACGTCTTCGATGATCACCGTAGTCCCGGTTTTGCGTACCGCCCCCACGGCTGGAAAGGTGTCTTTGCGGATCGCCCAGAGCCGGGCGTTTTCCCGTGGGTCTTCGGTAAAGTCGACCTGTTTTTCCACCGGGAAGCCGACAAGGGAGGTCATGATCCGGGCCAGTTGTTCCTGTAGTAACGACGAAGAAGCCGCGCGGGATTCGATCAGCAAGGCGCAGGCATTAATCGACAGATGCTGTACGAAATCCGGCATGCCCGGTTTGTCCTGCACCGAGCGCAGGCTGCGGCGATCCAGCAGTTCCACGGCCGATACCGGCTGGCTTTTCAGCACGGTGACGGCGTTGCAGCAGGTTTCCACATCCGGGAATACGATCAGCGCCGAAGCCTTGTTCGGATGGTCGATGACGGTGTTGTAGGTTACTGCACTGATGAAGCCGAGGGTGCCTTCGGAGCCCACCAACAGGTGGCTCAAGATATCCACAGGCTCGTCGAAATCCACCAGGGCATTGAGTGACAGGCCGGTGGTATTTTTCAGACGGTATTTGTGGCGAATTCGAGCGGCCAATTCGGTGTTGGCGCGGGTTTCGCGACCGAGGGTGGCCAGGCGTTCCAGCAGTTCTCCGTGGCTTGTACGAAAAGCCGCCACGCTGTTGTCGTCTTCTGTGTCCAGGCGTGTGCCATCGGCCAGTACCAGGCGGATACCGGCCAGGGTGTGATAGGTGTTCTGCGCGGTGCCGCAGCACATGCCGCTGGCGTTGTTGGCGACGATGCCGCCGATCTTGCAGGCGTTGATCGACGCCGGGTCTGGGCCGATCTTGCGCCCGAACGGAGCCAGCCAGGCGTTGGCCTGGGCGCCGATCACGCCGGGTTGCAAACGAATCTGCGTGCCTTGCTCGCGAATCTCGCGACCGTTCCAGTTATCCCCCAGCACAATCAGTACCGAGTCGCTGATGGCTTGGCCGGACAGGCTGGTGCCGGCGGCGCGGAACGTGACCGGGACCTGGTCCCGTTGGGCCAGTTTCAGCAGGGCAATCACTTCATCTTCGGACTCGACGCGTACCACCAGTTTCGGAATCAGCCGATAGAAACTGGCGTCGGTGCCGAAGGCCAAGGTCGACAAGGGGTCGTCGAAACGACGTTTTTGTGGGATCAGCTGTTGGACGTCACGCAGGAAAGGGGCCGGAAGGGTCATTGGTCCTCCAGAATCAAGACCACCAGATCCTTCGGACCATGGGCGCCATAAGCCAGGACTTGTTCGATGTCGGCGGTTTTCGACGGGCCGGACACCAGCAGGGCATTGGTGGGCATGCCTTGGGCCCATTCGAATTCCTGTTGCACTTCATAAAAGTTGTCGCGGATCTCGCTGGCCTTGAGCAGGGCGAAATGCACCGGCGGCACCAGGCTCATCAGTCGCGGCTCTTCCCGCGTTGGCCAGAGAATCAGGCTGCCAGTGGCGGCGATGGCGCCGAGGGTTCCGGTGAGGCTGGCCGGGGTGTCGTTGAACAACTCGGCTTTCCATTCCTCAATGGGGCGGTCGTAAGCCTTGAGGGGTGGCAGGTCCGGATTGTTCGCCCAGAACTGTGCGATTTTTTTCCCGTGTGCGGTGGTCGGGGCGATGAGCAGGCTCGGCAATTGACGGTCGCGCAGTAATTGCGCGAGCAGGGCCGGCCAGCCGTCCTCGGACGTCAGATGGATTTCCGTGTGGACCGCTTCCATCAGCTTGCGCAACTGGGGAATGCGTTCCTCCGGCGCGTAGCGATAGGTTTGCGTCACCAGTTCGACATCGAAGTTGTCGGTAACGGGTGTGGCGCCCGTCAGGCTTTTACGCAGCTTGGCGAGGATATTGTTCTTGGCGCTCATCGGCGGTCTCCCTGCTGGTTCAGGTGTTCGCGGGCCAGGTCATGCAATGAGCGGGCGGCGGGTTGGGGGGCGCTGTGGTTCTGGGTCCATGGGCCGACGTTTTTGGGTGTCAGGGCGCGCAGGCGCGTGGCGAGGAACCCGAACAGTCGGTACAGCCGCGGCGAGCTGTTGAGCCAGGCCCAGGCATTCCAGATGAAACGCTCCTTGGGCGAGTATTTGCTGCCCTGGCCGCGCATCACCGGGTTCGGGCTGTCCGGCGCCTTGACGTTTTCTTCCCGCAGCCGCCGTAGCAGCGCGGGGATCGGAATCTTCACCGGACACACTTCACCGCAGGCCCCGCACAGCGAAGAGGCGCTCGGGTGGTCCGGCACCTTGGCCAGGCCGACCATGTGCGGCGTGATGATTTTTCCGATAGGTCCCGGGTACACCTCGCCGTAGGCATGGCCGCCGATTCGGGTATAGACCGGGCAATGATTCATACAGGCGCCGCAGCGAATGCAGTTCAGCGTCTGGCGCAGTTCGCTGTCGGCAAACGCCTGGCTGCGACCGTTATCGAGCAGGACCAGGTGGACCTCCTGGGGACCGTCCAGCTCATCGGCCTTGCGTGGCCCGGAGATCATGTTGACGTAGGTCGTGATGGGCTGGCCGAGGGCCGAGCGAGTCAGCAGCGAGAGCAGTGGCACGACATCGCGCAGGTTCTCCACCACTTTTTCGATGCCGGTCACGGCGATGTGCACCGGCGGCACGGTGGTGGACATCCGCCCATTGCCTTCGTTTTCCACCAGCAGCAGCGTGCCGGTTTCGGCAACGGCGAAGTTGACGCCGGAGACGCCGATGTCGGCTTCGAAGAATTTCTGCCGCAATACCTTGCGGCCGATCTGAATGAGTTGGTCGACGTCCTTGGTGTACTCCACGCCGAGTTTGTCGTGGAACAAGGACGCGACCTGACCGGCATTCTTGTGGATCGCCGGCATAATGATGTGTGAAGGCTTCTCGTGGTCGAGCTGGACGATGTATTCCCCCATGTCGGATTCGAGACATTCAATGTCCCGAGCCTCGAGGAAATGGTTCATCTCCATCTCTTCGCTGACCATCGATTTGCCCTTGATCACTTGCCGCGCCTCGTGAGCGCGGATGATCGAGAGGACGATGCCATTGGCTTCGTCCACCGTTTCCGCCCAGTGCACGTTCACACCGTTGCGGGTCAGGTTGGTTTCCAGTCGCTCGAGCAGGTCGGGCAGCTTGGATAACGCACGGGCGCGGACCGCATTGCCCAGCACCCGCAGGTGTTCTCTTTCGTGGGCATCGCTGAAGGACGCTGCCCGCTTGGTCATCAGTGAATCCATCGCGCTGCGGAAGTTGTTTCGCAGTTGCGTGTCGTCCAGGGCCTTGTGGGCTCGGGCGCGAAAATCTCCCTGCGCCTCAACCGGTACTTCAACGGTCGGAATCAGCGTTGGCGTGCTCATGCGGCACCTCCGGTACGCTGCCAGAGGAAGCTTGCCAGATGCTTGCCGCGCAACGCCTCCTGCTGTTTTTCCAATGCGCCGTTGATGTTCATCAAGCAACCGCAGTCGGCGCTGACGACCTGATGTGCGCCGGATTCCTTCAGCGCCCGGGTCTTGTCGGCCACCATCGCGCCGGAAATATCCGGCATGCGTACGCTGAATGTCCCACCAAACCCACAGCACTCGCTTTCGTGGCTGTGTTCGACTCGCTCCACGTTACGCAACTGCGCCAACAACGCGCGGCCGTGCAAGTGGGTATTCATCTCACGCCGTGCCGAGCAAGACGTATGCAGCGCGACCTTCATCGGCTCGCCGCCGTCGTTCAACTGCACCTTGCAGACCAGCAGCAGGAACTCGGCCAGTTCATAGGTCCGGGCCGCCAGGGCCTGCACCTGTTTGAGGGTTTCCGGCTCGTCCTTGAACAGGTCGGCGTAATGCTCGCGCAGCATGCCGGCGCAGGAACCCGAGGGCACCACCACCGGATAGTCTTCGGCGAACAGGGCCAGTTGCGCCCGTGCCACCGTCCGCGCCTGCTCGGTGTACCCCGAGGTGTAGGCCGGTTGTCCGCAGCAACTTTGCCCTTGCGGGTAATCCACCCGGATCCCTTCGCGCTCCAGCAGATGAATCGCATCCATCCCGGCTTCGGGATAGAACAGGTCCACCACGCACGTGCCGAACAGGTAGACCCGACGCGGCTTCTCGCTGGGGTATTGCCGTGGTTCGGGCAAGGGCGGGGCGACACGGGTCGCGTTCGGTACGGCGTTGTAAAAAAGCTCGCTCATCAGGCGTGTCTCCGGGTGGTCCCGGTTATCCGTCCGCTGAGGCTGCTGAATATAGCCAGGAAATCTTTCAGCAGCCTTGCAGACCCGGTTGTGAATAGCAGACGCCGAAATCACGGTTCGGCGTCGGTTTTTCCAGTATTGCGTGTAGGACTTAATGAACCAGCATGCCGGTAAACCAGTAGGCTTGGGCCAACGTGATCAGACCGACAATCGTTGCAAAGAATAGGCTGTGTTTGAGGGTGAAACGGAACAGATCCGATTCCTTGCCCACCAGCCCGGTCGCGGCGCAGGCCACCGCGATCGATTGTGGCGAAATCATCTTGCCGGTCACGCCGCCGCTGGTGTTGGCCGCGACGAGCAGGGTGTCGTTGACGCCGATCTGGTGCGCGGTGGTAGCTTGCAGCGAGCTGAACAGCGCGTTGGATGAGGTATCGGAACCGGTCAGGAACACGCCCAGCCAACCCAGGAACGGCGAGAAGAATGGGAACGCCGCGCCCGTACCGGCCAGTACCAGGGCCATGGTCGACGACATGCCCGAGTAGTTGGTGACAAAGGCGAAGGCCAGGACCATGCCGATGGACAGGATCGGCCAGCGCAGCTCGAAAAGCGTCTCTTTAAAAGTGGTAAGACCAGTCTTGAGGTTGATTTTCAGTACCAGCATCGAGATCAACGCGGAGAAGAAAATCGCCGTGCCGGTGGCGGAAATCGGATCAAGCTTGAACACCGCCGGGATGGCGGTGGGGTTGATCACGATGGGCGCGACCTTGATCACCATCTGGTCCAGGTGCGGGATGGCGAAGTTGAACACCCAGCCGTACATCGAGCCGCCCGCGGCGAACATGGCCTTGAACGGCTTGAGGGTCCAGATCGTCACCAGCACGGTCAGGATCAGGAACGGCGACCAGGCCTTGATGATTTCCCCCAGGCTGTAGGGCGAAGCCACGGTGCTGCGCGGCTGGCCGAAACCGCCGACGCTGGCGGTGACCGTTGCGCTGGACGTTGCGCCGGCAATCTGGGCGCCGGCGGTGCGCTTGGGCTGCCAGACCTTCAGGAACAGGGTCAGGGAAATCAGGCTGGCCAGGGCCGAGGTGATGTCCGGCAGTTCCGGGCCGATGAAGTTGGAGGTGAAGTACTGGGTGATGGCAAAGCTCAAACCGGCCACCAGCGCTGCTGGCCAGGTTTCCCGCACGCCGCGCAGGCCGTCCATCATGAACACCAGCCAGAACGGCACGAACAGCGACAACAGGGGCAGTTGACGACCAGTCATGGCGCCGATCTTGAAGGCATCGATCCCAGTGACCTGGCCGGCCACGATGATCGGAATGCCCAGGGCGCCGAACGCCACCGGGGCCGTGTTGGCGATCAGGCACAGGCCCGCGGCGTACAGGGGGTTGAAGCCCAGGCCGACCAGTAGCGCGGCGGTGATCGCCACCGGTGCACCGAAGCCGGCGGCACCTTCCAGGAACGCGCCGAAGCAGAAACCGATCAGCAGCACTTGCAGGCGTTGGTCATCGGTAATCGACAGCACCGAGCTGCGAATCACCTCGAACTGGCCGCTCTTGACGGTCAGTTTGTAGAGAAACACCGCGGCGACGATGATCCAGGCGATGGGCCACAGGCCGTAGGCAAAGCCATAGCCGGCGGCGGCGAAGGCCATGTCTGCGGGCATGTTGAACGCGAAAATCGCCACGGCAATCGCCAGGGCCAAGGTGATGCTGCCGGCCACATGCCCCTTGAGGCGAAACACCGCCAGGGCCAGGAAGAAAAATACGATGGGAATAACGGCCGCGAGTGCGGACAAGCCGAGGCTGCCGAGCGGGCTGTAGAGCTGTTGCCAGGTTTGCATCATGGGTGGGCCCCTAATTGTTGTTGGTCAGGCACTGATCAGCGGATATGGTTAATTGGTAATACCAATTTACAAGCGCTGTTGGCTAGGGTAAAAGCCTTGGTTGTCGTGTGTCAATTTGCCGCCCTGAAACTTTCGTCGAATAAGCGGTGCAGAGGGCATCTGATCCGTTCGGACAAATGGCTTTTGGTGGGTGTGGGCACGGCCCGGATGGGCCAGAATAGAGAGCCCGGCGAGCCGTCGGGATCGTGGAGAATTGAGTTATGGGGTTTGATCAGATTCGTCAGCGCCGTTTGTCTGACGATATTGTCGAGCGGCTTGAAGGCATGATCCTTGAGGGCACGCTGAAGTCCGGCGAGCGTCTGCCGGCCGAACGGACCCTGGCCGAACAGTTTGGCGTGTCACGTCCTTCGTTGCGCGAAGCGATCCAGAAACTGGCCGCCAAGGGCTTGCTCGTCAGTCGCCAGGGTGGCGGTAACTATGTCGTCGAGTCACTGGGCTCTACATTCAGCGATCCGCTGCTGCAACTGCTGGAAAGCAATCCTGAAGCGCAACGTGACTTGCTGGAGTTCCGCCACACCCTGGAGGCGTCCTGTGCGTATTACGCGGCACAACGGGCCACGGATGTGGATCGCGAGCGGCTGACGGCAGCCTTCGACGAGCTGCAGGATTGTTATTCGCGCCACGACGAGGTCAGCCGGGCGGAGGAGGGCGCGGCAGATGCCCGGTTCCATCTGGCGATCGCCGAGGCCAGTCATAACGCAGTCTTGCTGCATACCATTCGCGGCTTGTTCGATCTGCTCAAGCGCAACGTCGTCACCAACATCGGCGGCATGTACAAGCAGCGCAGTGAAACCCGCGACATGCTGATCAGCCAGCACCGGGAATTGTACCAAGCCATTATGGACGGGCATGCCGAGCAGGCGCGGGAAGTGTCCAGCCGACATATCTTGTATGTGCAGGAAGTCTTGGAAGAGGTGCGTCAGGAAGTGCAGCGGGTGGCGCGGGCGGAGCGGCGTAAAGGGATATAGGTCGCGAGTTCGGTGGTGATTGGGCTTCTGCATTCGCGAGCAAGCCCGCTCCCACACCGGATCACTGCTGTGCACATATTCTGTGTTCGCAAAAAATCCAATGTGGGAGCGGGCTTGCTCGCGAATGCGCTCTCAACGGCGAAAGAATCAGTCTTCCTTGCCCTTGTTGCGCACCGCGCGCTGCAGCTCGCGGCCGGCGTCGCGTTCGCGCTCGGTATCGCGCTTGTCGTACTCCTTCTTGCCCTTGCCCAGGGCAATTTCGCACTTGATCAGGTGCTTGCTCCAGTACAACGACGTGCAGACGCAGGTGTAGCCCTTCTGCTGCACGGAGGCGAAGAGCTTTTCCAGCTCGCGCTTGTTGAGCAGCAGCTTGCGCGAGCGCACCGGGTCGGCAATCACGTGGGTGCTGGCGGTGGTCAGCGGCGTGATATGACTGCCCAGCAGCCAGGCCTCGCCGTCCTTGAGCAGTACATAGCTGTCGACCAACTGTGCCTTGCCGGCACGCAAGCTCTTTACTTCCCAGCCGGCCAGGACCATGCCAGCCTCGAAACGCTGTTCGATGAAGTAATCGTGTCGCGCCTTTTTATTTTGCGCGATGGTCCCTGTGGGGTGTTTCTTCTGTTTAGCCATAGGGGCGGCATTATAGGCAGTTGCGAGCGTGTCGGCTACGGTGAACCTGCGTGCTTGAGCACGTTGAGTGAATCCCGGACAATGCGCCCTCTTTTTGAACGCTTGGGCGTGATCACGATGTCGACAGACAAGGTTTCTGTCCACGGCAGTTGGGCTAGCCGCTGGGTCTTCATACTCGCGGCGACCGGTTCTGCCGTGGGTCTGGGTAGTATCTGGAAGTTTCCGTACATGGTCGGCGTCTACGGTGGCGGTGCCTTCGTATTGATGTTCCTGGCGTGCATCGCGCTGATCGGCGCACCGGTGATGCTGGCCGAGACGCTGATCGGGCGTCGGGCCCGGCAAAGCCCGGCCAATGCCCTGAAGGTGCTGGCGGTGGAAGCGGGACACTCGACCAGGTGGTCGTGGGGCGCCTTCGCCGGGATGATCACGGCGCTGTTGATCCTGTCTTTCTATAGCGTGGTCGGTGGCTGGTCCCTGGACTACATCATCGACATGGGGCGTGGGGATTTCCAAGGGGCCACGCCGGATCAGGTGGGCGCCTACTTCGGCAATGTGATCGCCGATCCCTGGAGGCTGACCCTTTGGCACACGATCTTCATGGTCCTCTCGGCAGTGGTGATTGCCCGGGGCGTGGTGGCCGGGCTTGAGCGCAGCCTGCGGATCATGATGCCGTTGCTGTTCGTGATGATCCTGGTGCTGCTGGGCTACAGCATGACCACCGGGCATTTCATGGAGGGCGTGCATTTCATGTTCGACTTCCAGCCGGAGAAAGTCCTGGACGGCCTGCTGCCGGCCATGGGGCATGCGTTTTTCTCCCTGAGCGTCGGGGTCGGCTCGATCATGATCTACGGCGCCTACATGCCCAAGAACGCCTCGCTGACGCGCACCGTCGTTGGCGTTGCGCTGCTGGACACTTTCGTGTCGCTGCTGGCGGGTGTGGCATTGTTTCCGATTGTGTTCGCCGCAGGTCTGAACCCCAGCGAGGGGCCGGGGCTGATGTTTGTCAGCCTGCCCTTCGCCTTCGGCAGCATGGCTTTCGGCCAAGTGATGGGCGTGGTGTTTTTTGTGCTGGTGGCCATCGCGGCTTGGAGTTCGGCCATTTCCCTGTTGGAGCCCATGGTGGCTTACCTGGTTGAGCGGACCCGCATCAGCCGCGCCTGGGTGACTTTCTGGCTGGCTTTCACTTGCTGGTTTGTCGGCCTGGGTACGGTGTTTTCCTTCAATATATGGAAGCAGGCGAAGTTTTTCGTGAACGAAGGTGGGCTGTTCCATCTCTATCAGTGGGGAGCGACCGGAGGGCTGGATTTCTTCGGCGTGATTGATTTCTTCACATCACGGATCATGCTGCCATTGGGTGGTTTGTGTTTCGTGGTGTTTGCAGGATGGGTCATGGGGCGTGAAGCGGTGCGTGATGAACTGTCGCTGCGCAGCCCGGTATTGTTTGCCTTGAGCCTGTTCTTGATGCGCTATGTGGCGCCCATCGGCATTCTCGTAGTGTTTGCCGCCCAGCTCTGGAAGTGACGCTTACATGACGACACATATTCAACGCTCGGCCTTGCTGCCTTACCCGGCGCAGGCGCTGTATGACCTGGTCAACGATGTGGCGAGATACCCGGAGTTCTTGCCGTGGTGCTCATCCGCCGAGGTGCTGGAAAGCTCCGAAACCCAGATGCGCGCCAGCCTCAACATTGCCAAGAGTGGCTTGAGCCAGCGCTTCGTCACGTGTAATACGCTGGTGCCGGGGCAGTCCATCGAAATGAACCTGGAAGAGGGGCCCTTCAATCAGCTCCACGGCGTCTGGGTGTTCAAGCCTTTGGGTGAAAAAGCCTGCAAGATCAGCCTGGACCTGTCGTTCGACTACGCCGGTCCGCTGGTGCGGGCGACGTTGGGGCCGCTGTTCAATCAAGCCGCCAATACGCTAGTTGACGCGTTCTGCCAGCGGGCCAAGCAGAATGCAGAGCTCAAGCGTTGATTGAGATAGAAGTGGTGTATGCCGCGGTGGACCGTCAGGTCCTGCGCACGTGCGTGGTGCAGGAAGGTACCAGTGTTCGCGCGGCACTGCTGGGCTCGGGGATTGCCGATGCATTCCCGGAGCTGGACCTGGCGACGTGCCCGGTGGGGATTTTTGGCAAGGTGGTTGCCGATCCGGCTAATCAAGTGGTGCAAGCGGCGGATCGATTGGAGATTTATCGACCGTTGTTGGCTGATCCGAAGGAAATTCGTCGCCTGCGCGCGGCCAAGGCTGCCCTTGCGCGACAATCGGAGCAATGACTTGGTCTGAATCGCAGGCAATAAAAAACCCGGCATGCCGGGTTTTTTCATGTCGCAATTTATTGCGGCGAGGTGTCCAGAGGCTCTGGTGTCGGGACCGGTACGGTCTCGACTTTGTCCACGTCCTTCTGGATCTGGTCCAGCAACGAACCTGGCTTGGCCGGTTTTTCCGGTTTCGGCTGTTCGGCATTCTGGGTCGGATCGGTCACGGTGGTGCCGCTTTCCTTGCCCATGATGGCCTCGTCGCGGCTCACCCCAGGCATGAAGTCGCCCGACAAGCTGACAAGTTGGTCGTCAGGGCTGAAGATAACGCTGATGCGTTCCTGTTGGCGCTCACCGCCACCTGGCTGCAAGCTGTACAGATAATCCCAGCGATCGGCATGGAACGTGTCGGTCAGCAGAGGGTTACCCATGATAAACCGTACTTGCCGGCGGGTCATTCCCGGGCGTAACTGGTCTATCATGTCCTGCGTGACGACATTGCCCTGCTGGATGTCGATTTTGTAAACCCCGGGGAATGAACAACCGGCGAGTGCGAGCAGTCCCACAAAGGTGAAACTGGTTAGCAAGAGCTTGGTGTTTTGCATCGGTGGGCGACTTCCACTATCTTGGCTGGGACAACGTAAACGCCGATCATACCCGCATTAAGAGAAGCTGCGAAGCAGCATCGCGAGAAAGCTGACCATGGTTGAAAATAGCGAACTACGCAAAGCCGGCCTCAAAGTGACCCTGCCACGGGTCAAGATTCTACAAATGCTCGATTCCGCAGAGCAGCGCCACATGAGTGCCGAGGATGTCTACAAGGCGCTTATGGAGGCTGGCGAGGACGTCGGTCTGGCCACGGTTTACCGTGTTCTGACCCAGTTCGAGGCAGCTGGCCTTGTGGTGCGACACAACTTCGACGGAGGCCATGCGGTCTTCGAACTGGACGATGGCAAGCATCACGACCATATGGTCAACGTCGAGACCAGTGAAGTCATCGAATTCTTCGACGAAGAAATCGAGCGGCTGCAGAAAGCAATCGTCGAGAAGTACGGTTTCGAGATGGTTGATCACAATCTTGTACTGTACGTACGCAAGAAAAAGTAAGCATGTCGCGCGGATTTAAGGTTCGCGAAACGAACGAAGGCGACCCCAGGGTCGCCTTCGTGCTTTCTGTCGCTCTCAGATTTTTGCAGTAACGACCATTTTTTTCGCGTGGGCCAGGGATTCCTTGGTGAGGTCGATACCCCCGAGCATTCGCGCCACTTCTTCCACCCGCTCGTTTTTGTTGAGCTTGGACACGGCGGTGCGAGTCGCGTCCTCGCCACGCACTTTGTGCACGAATAAGTGCTGGTGTCCCTGGGCGGCGACCTGGGGCAGGTGAGTGACGGTCAGCACCTGGCCGCGTTCCCCTAGTCGGCGCAGCAACTGGCCGACAATTTCCGCGGTTGGGCCACCGATGCCCACGTCCACTTCGTCGAATACCAGTGTTGGCACCCGAGAGGTTTGCGCGGTGATGACCTGGATGGCCAGGCTGATTCGCGACAACTCACCGCCGGAGGCGACTTTGGCCAGGCCCTTGAGCGGTTGTCCGGGGTTGGCGCTGACCAGCAGTTCCACCTGTTCCAGCCCATTGGGTTGGAGCTCGTCACCGGCGTTGGGGCGCAATTCGATGGTGAAGCGTCCGCCCGGCATGCCCAGGCGCTGGATCTCCTGCTCCACGGCACTGGCCAGCCCTGTCGCGGCCTGGCGCCGCAGTTCACTGAGTTCCTTGGCCTTTTCCTGGTAATGACGGGCATAAGAAGCCAGTTCGTCCCCCAGGCGCTCGATGGATTCATCGTTGGCGTTCAGGGTTTCCAGCTCTTCCAGCAGGCGCTGTTGGAGTTCGGCAACGTCGGTTGGCTGGATGCGGTGCTTGCGCGCCAGTGTATAGATGGTGTCCAGGCGCTCTTCCAGGTACTGCAGGCGGGCCGGGTCGGCATCGAAATGATCAAGGAAGCGGTTCAGTTCCCCAACGGCCTCCTCGACCTGGATCTGCGCGCTCGTCAGCAGGTTGGTCGCTTCGTTCAGGGCGCCCACCGAATTGTTCACGCTGGAGAGGCGGTTCAGGCTGGCTGTCAGGGCATTGAGCACATTGCCCGAATCGCTCTCGCTGCATTGTTCGACCACCTGTCGGCAGATGCCCAGCAGGGTTTCGGCGTTGGTCAGGTTCTTGTGTTCCTGTTCCAGTTCTTCCAGTTCATTTTCACCCAGGGACAGGTTCTCCAGTTCTTCGAGCTGGTAGCTCAATAGCTGGTGACGGGCACGCTGTTCGTCGCCGGAGTTGGAAAGGCGATCGAGCTCCTGTCGGGTCTGGCGCCAGCGTTGGGCGGCCAGTTGGACTTGCCGGGCCAGGTCGGTGGCGCCGGCGTACTCATCCAGCAGGCGACGATGGGTATCGGTCTTGAGCAGGGATTGGTGTTCATGCTGGCTGTGGATGTCGATCAACAGTTCGCCGAGGGCTTTGAGATCGCCCAGGGGGCAGGGCGTGCCGTTGATGTAGCCTCGGGAGCGGCCTTCGGCGGTGATGACCCGGCGCAGGATGCACAGGCCGTCGGTGTCCAGGTCGCGTTCGGCCAGCCAGGCGCTGGCCTCGGGGATGTCGACCAGGTCGAACGTCGCCAGGATGTCGGCCTTGTCCGCTCCGGGGCGCACCACGCCGCTGTCGGCGCGGTCGCCCAGCGTCAGGCCCAGGGCGTCGAGCATGATCGACTTGCCCGCGCCGGTTTCACCGGTGATCACGCTCATGCCTCGATCGAGTTCGAGGTCGAGATGTTCGACGATGGCGTAGTTGTGTACGGACAGGTGCACCAGCATAAGGCCGCTCCCAGGCTTTAGGTCTGGTTATTTATACAGTGTTTTGTTTCGGCCTGACAATGCCCGCGCTTAGCTCGATTTGCTTGGGAAAGTGATTTTCTTAGCGCCGTGAGGAATGATTATGCAGCTGCTTTTTGTAAGGTTAATTCGTCAGTTGGCCCTTGAAGCTGGAAAACCCGGCCCCATATACCGGGGCAGAAGCGCGAGTCGAGCTCGCGGACGAAGTTGAAAGGAGAAATCTCTATGGCTGACGAACAGACGCAGGACACGCAAAATCTAGACGCCAATCAGGCTTCCCAGGATTCCGGTGAAGACCTGGCGGCACGTGTACAAGTGCTTGAGGAGCAGCTGGCCGGTGCGCAGGATCAGGCGTTGCGTGTAGCCGCCGACCTGCAGAATGTCCGCCGTCGCGCCGAGCAAGATGTAGAAAAGGCCCATAAATTCGCCCTGGAGCGTTTTGCCGGCGACCTGCTGCCGATTATCGACAGCCTGGAGCGCGGCCTGGAGTTGTCCAACCCGGACGACGAGAACATCCGTCCGATGCGTGAAGGCATCGAGCTGACCCTGAAAATGTTCCAGGACACCCTCAAGCGTTATCAGCTCGAAGCCCTTGATCCCCATGGCGAGCCCTTCAACGCCGAGCATCACCAGGCCATGGCGATGCAGGAAAGTGCCGACGTCGAGCCAAACAGTGTTCTGAAGGTTTTCCAGAAGGGCTATCTGCTTAATGGCCGTCTGCTGCGCCCGGCCATGGTCGTGGTCAGCAAGGCACCGGCACCGGTTTCGCCTTCTATTGATGAGCAGGCTTGAAATCGGGCGCAGCGGCCCCATCTATAAGTCAAGCGTTTAAGTGCTACCGCAGTTAGCCACCACTGCTGCGGCAACCAAATCCAAGTTCCGGGAGAGTTAACATGGGCAAGATTATCGGCATCGACCTGGGGACCACCAACTCGTGCGTCTCCGTGCTGGAAAACGGCAAGGCCAAGGTTATTGAGAACGCTGAAGGCGCGCGTACCACGCCGTCGATCATCGCGTACGCCAATGATGGCGAAATTCTGGTTGGCCAGTCGGCCAAGCGTCAGGCAGTGACCAATCCGCATAACACCCTGTACGCGGTGAAGCGTCTGATCGGTCGCAAGTTCGACGAAGAAGTCGTTCAGAAAGACATCAAGATGGTGCCTTACAAAATCGCCAAGGCTGACAACGGCGACGCCTGGGTTGAAGTGAACGGCCAGAAAATGGCACCGCCACAGATCTCGGCTGAAATCCTCAAGAAAATGAAGAAAACCGCCGAAGACTACCTCGGCGAAGCGGTGACCGAGGCGGTCATCACGGTTCCAGCCTATTTCAACGACAGCCAGCGCCAGGCGACCAAAGACGCCGGCCGCATCGCGGGCCTGGACGTAAAACGTATCATCAACGAACCGACCGCGGCCGCTCTGGCCTACGGTATGGACAAGGCCAAGGGCGACCACACCGTGATCGTCTACGACCTGGGTGGCGGTACCTTCGACGTCTCCGTGATCGAGATCGCTGAAGTCGACGGCGAGCACCAGTTCGAAGTACTGGCAACCAACGGTGACACGTTCCTCGGTGGTGAAGACTTCGACATCCGCCTGATCGACTACCTCGTCGACGAGTTCAAGAAAGAAAGCGGCATGAACCTCAAGGGTGACCCGCTGGCCATGCAGCGCCTGAAAGAAGCCGCTGAGAAAGCCAAGATCGAACTGTCCTCGAGCCAGTCGACCGACGTGAACCTGCCGTACATCACCGCAGACGCCACCGGTCCTAAGCACCTGAACGTAAAAATCTCCCGCGCCAAGCTCGAAGCGCTGGTGGAAGACCTGGTTCAGCGCACCATCGAACCTTGCCGTATCGCCATGAAAGACGCCGGTATCGACGTTGGTTCGATCAACGACGTGATCCTGGTGGGCGGCCAGACCCGTATGCCGCTGGTTCAGAAGCTGGTCACCGACTTCTTCGGCAAAGAAGCTCGCAAGGACGTGAACCCGGACGAAGCCGTTGCCATGGGCGCTGCCATCCAGGGCGCTGTTCTGGCCGGTGACGTGAAGGACGTTCTGCTGCTCGACGTCAGCCCGCTGACCCTGGGTATCGAAACCATGGGCGGCGTGATGACCGCGCTGATCGAGAAAAACACCACGATTCCTACCAAGAAATCCCAGGTGTTCTCGACGGCCGACGACAACCAGGGTGCCGTGACCATCCACGTGCTGCAGGGTGAGCGCAAGCAGGCTGCCCAGAACAAATCCCTGGGCAAGTTCGACCTGGCCGAGATTCCACCAGCGCCACGTGGCGTGCCACAAATCGAAGTGACCTTCGACATCGACGCCAACGGCATCCTGCACGTCGGCGCCAAAGACAAGGCCACTGGCAAGACTCAGTCGATCGTGATCAAGGCCAACTCCGGCCTGTCCGAGGAAGAAATTCAGCAGATGGTTCGCGATGCTGAAGTCAACGCCGAGGAAGACCGCAAGTTCGAAGAGCTGGCCAGCGCCCGTAACCAGGGCGATGCCTTGGTGCACTCGACCCGCAAGATGATCGCTGATGCTGGCGAGAAAGTGACCGCGGAAGAGAAAACCGCCATCGAAGCGGCCGTGGTTGCCCTGGAAGCCGCTGTGAAAGGCGACGACAAGGCGGCCATCGAGGCGAAGATCGAAGAGCTGTCCAAGGTCTCCGCGCCAGTGGCTCAGAAGATGTACGCCGAGCAGGCTCAGCCCGCTGAAGGCGCGGCTGCCCAGGGCGAATCGGCCGAAAAAGCCGACGACGTCGTGGATGCCGAGTTCGAAGAAGTGAAAGACCACAAGTAATCGCTTGTTGGTCGGCCGGTTGACTGCACTTGTGCGGTGGCTGGTAGGATGTCGCCGCGCGGGGGCTTGCTCCCGCGTTGGCGTGTCTGGAGCTAGGGAATTTTTACAGCATGCGACAGTGTTCGGATGTTGGCGGTGCGTTCGGGAATGCTCCTGCTTTCCGGCAATGAGCACTGCGTTTTGGCCGGGGCCCTGGCTGAAATATTTAAAGACCAGGATCGTTGAATTGACGTGAGTTGGGTCCGGGCCTGTATTGGGGCTCAACGAGTTTGGCAAGGTTCAGGAGAGGTTTGCCGGACGTCCTATAAGAGTGCAAAGACTAATGGCGAAGCGTGATTTTTACGAAGTATTGGGTGTCGAGCGGGGGGCCAGCGAGGCAGAGCTGAAAAAGGCTTATCGTCGCCTGGCGATGAAGCACCACCCGGACCGTAATCCCGGCGATAAAGCGTCGGAAGAGATGTTCAAGGAAGCCAACGAGGCTTACGAAGTTCTGTCCGATTCCAGCAAGCGCGCGGCCTACGACCAGTACGGGCATGCCGGTGTCGACCCAAGCATGGGCGGCGGCGGTGCCGGTTTCGGCGGCCAGAACTTCTCCGATATTTTCGGCGACGTGTTCAGCGATTTCTTCGGCGGCGGTCGCGGCGGTGCCCGTGGTGGCGCCCAGCGTGGCAGCGACTTGCGCTACACCTTGGAGCTGAACCTGGAAGAAGCGGTGCGCGGTACCACCGTCAATATCCGTGTGCCGACATTGGTCAACTGCAAGCCGTGTGATGGCTCGGGTGCAAAGAAGGGCTCCTCGCCCGTGACCTGCCCGACTTGCGGCGGCATCGGCCAGGTTCGCATGCAGCAGGGCTTCTTCTCGGTCCAGCAGACCTGCCCGCGTTGCCATGGTCAAGGCAAGATCATTTCCGACCCGTGCGATTCCTGCCATGGCGAAGGGCGTGTCGAAGAGTACAAGACGCTGTCGGTCAAAGTGCCGGCCGGTGTCGACACTGGTGACCGCATTCGCCTGTCCGGCGAAGGCGAAGCGGGTGCCCAGGGAGGCCCGACTGGCGACCTGTATGTGGTCATCAACGTGCGCGAGCATGCGATTTTCCAGCGCGACGGCAAGCACCTGTTCTGCGAAGTGCCAATCAGCTTCGTCGATGCGGCCTTGGGTGGCGAGCTCGAGATCCCGACCCTCGACGGTCGCGTCAAGCTGAAAATTCCCGAGGGCACGCAGACCGGCAAACAGTTCCGGATTCGTGGCAAAGGCGTCGCGCCAGTGCGTGGCGGTGGTGCGGGCGACCTGATGTGCCGTGTTGCAGTGGAGACACCGGTCAACCTGAGTCGGCGTCAGCGTGAACTCTTGGAAGAGTTCCGCAGCACGCTGGCGGATGACAACAGTCACTCCCCGAAAACCACCGGTTGGTTCGAAGGCGTGAAGCGCTTCTTCGGCGACCTGTAAGGAGTTCGCATGCGACGTATAGCTGTGATGGGCGCTGCGGGGCGCATGGGCAAGGCGTTGGTCGAAGCGGTGCAGCAGCGCTCGCCGCTCTCCGGCCTGACGGCGGCCATCGTTCGGCCCGACAGTACGCTGGTGGGCGCCGATGCTGGCGAGCTGGCTTCGCTGGGGCGTATCGGCGTGCCGATGTCCGGCGGCCTGGAGAAGGTGCTGGACGAGTTCGATGTGCTGATCGACTTCACCCTGCCGGACGTGATGCTGAAAAACCTCGCGATCTGCCGCAAGCATGGCAAGGCCATGGTGATTGGCACCACGGGGCTGGATGCTGCGCAGAAGCAACTGCTGGCCGAGGCGGGCAACGACATCGCAATCGTGTTCGCGGCGAACTTCAGCGTGGGTGTGAACCTGTCGCTGAAGCTGCTGGACATGGCGGCCCGGGTCTTGGGTGACGATGCCGATATCGAAATCATCGAGGCGCATCACCGGCACAAGATCGACGCACCTTCGGGAACGGCCTTGCGCATGGGTGAAGTGATTGCCGATGCGCTGGGGCGTGATCTGCAGAAAGTCGCCGTGTATGGGCGTGAAGGGCATACCGGTGCCCGTGAGCGCGATACCATCGGTTTCGCCACTGTGCGCGGTGGTGATGTGGTAGGTGATCACACGGTGTTGTTCGCCACTGAAGGCGAGCGCCTGGAGATTACCCACAAGGCCTCCAGCCGGATGACCTTCGCCAAGGGTGCCGTGCGTGCCGCGTTGTGGCTGGACGGCCGCGAGCCTGGTTTGTACGACATGCAGGACGTTCTCGACCTGCGTTGATGTCATTGAAGGCGGGGTTCAGGTTATACTGCGCCCCGTTTTACACCGCTTCGCGACGGCCTGTCGCATTCCCCTGCCTTTAAGGCTCTTTAGCGGTGGACCAAAAAAGCCTTTTTCTGTAAGCTACAGCTTTAGTGTGTCCACTAAAAGCGCGCAGAATAATTCAGTGAACAAGCGGGGTGACGTGTCCATACGTCACTCCGCTTTTTTACAACCTGCGATCGCCCTTTCAGGCTTTATTTACGGGAGGTCTTCTTGACTAAGCCAGCCATACTCGCCCTTGCTGATGGCAGCATTTTTCGCGGCGAAGCCATTGGAGCCGACGGTCAGACCGTTGGTGAGGTGGTGTTTAACACCGCAATGACCGGCTATCAGGAAATTCTTACCGATCCTTCCTACGCCCAGCAAATCGTTACCCTGACTTACCCGCACATCGGCAACACCGGCACCACGCCGGAAGACGCCGAGTCCGATCGTGTCTGGTCCGCCGGCCTGGTCATCCGTGACTTGCCGCTGGTAGCGAGCAACTGGCGTAACACGATGTCCCTGTCCGATTACCTGAAAGCCAACAACGTCGTGGCGATCGCCGGTATCGACACGCGCCGCCTGACCCGCATCCTTCGGGAAAAAGGCGCGCAGAACGGCTGCATCATGGCTGGCGACAACATTTCCGAAGAAGCCGCCATTGCCGCTGCCCAGGGCTTCCCTGGCCTCAAGGGCATGGACCTGGCGAAAGTCGTCAGCACCCAGAAACAATACGAATGGCGCTCCACGGTCTGGGACCTGAAGACCGACAGTCACGCGACGATCGAGGCTTCCGAACTGCCCTACCACGTGGTGGCGTACGACTACGGCGTCAAGCTGAACATCCTGCGCATGCTGGTCGAGCGTGGCTGCCGCGTCACCGTGGTACCGGCCCAGACCCCGGCCGCCGATGTCCTGGCCCTCAAGCCCGACGGCGTGTTCCTGTCCAACGGCCCGGGTGACCCGGAGCCTTGCGACTACGCGATCCAGGCGATCAAGGACGTGCTGGAAACCGAGATCCCGGTGTTCGGTATCTGCCTCGGTCACCAGTTGCTGGCCCTCGCTTCGGGCGCCAAGACCTTGAAAATGGGCCACGGCCACCACGGTGCCAACCACCCGGTGCAGGACCTGGATACCGGCGTGGTGATGATCACCAGCCAGAACCACGGTTTTGCGGTGGATGAGGCGACCCTGCCGGCCAACGTGCGTGCGATTCACAAGTCGCTGTTCGACGGCACGCTGCAAGGTATCGAGCGTACCGACAAGAGCGCGTTCAGCTTCCAGGGCCACCCTGAAGCGAGCCCGGGCCCGAACGATGTGGCGCCGCTGTTCGATCGCTTCATCAACGAGATGGCCAAGCGACGCTGACCGCGTGAAGCCCGAGGGCGGCCCCGAGTGCGGCGGCCCCTTCGGGCGCTTCAAAGATTGTTCGACGGCCTAGCCGACTGACCTGCGGATTTGAGTGACAAACCCATGCCAAAACGTACAGACATAAAAAGCATCCTGATTCTCGGCGCTGGCCCGATCGTGATCGGCCAGGCCTGCGAATTCGACTACTCCGGCGCCCAGGCCTGTAAAGCCCTGCGCGAAGAGGGCTACCGCGTCATCCTGGTGAACTCCAACCCGGCCACCATCATGACCGACCCGGCCATGGCCGACGCCACCTACATCGAGCCGATCAAGTGGCAGACCGTTGCCAAGATCATCGAGAAGGAGCGCCCGGACGCGCTGCTGCCGACCATGGGCGGCCAGACCGCGCTCAACTGCGCCCTGGACCTGGAGCGCGAAGGCGTCCTGGAGAAGTTCGGTGTGGAAATGATCGGCGCCAACGCCGACACCATCGACAAGGCCGAAGACCGTTCGCGCTTCGACAAGGCGATGAAATCCATCGGCCTGGACTGCCCGCGCTCGGGCATCGCCCATAGCATGGAAGAGGCCAACGCCGTCCTGGAACGCCTTGGCTTCCCGTGCATCATCCGTCCGTCCTTCACCATGGGCGGTACCGGTGGTGGCATCGCCTACAACCGTGAAGAATTCGAAGAAATCTGCGCCCGTGGTCTCGACTTGTCGCCGACCAAGGAACTGCTGATCGACGAATCCCTGATCGGCTGGAAAGAATACGAAATGGAAGTTGTCCGCGACAAAAAGGACAACTGCATCATCGTCTGCTCCATCGAGAACTTCGACCCGATGGGCGTGCACACCGGCGACTCGATCACCGTCGCACCGGCCCAGACCCTGACCGACAAGGAATACCAGATCCTGCGTAACGCCTCCCTGGCGGTACTGCGCGAGATCGGCGTGGAAACCGGCGGCTCCAACGTCCAGTTCGGCATCTGCCCGAACACCGGTCGCATGGTGGTCATCGAGATGAACCCGCGGGTCTCCCGTTCGTCGGCCCTGGCGTCCAAGGCCACCGGTTTCCCGATTGCCAAGGTCGCGGCCAAGCTCGCCGTGGGCTACACCTTGGACGAACTGTCGAACGACATCACCGGTGGCAAGACCCCGGCGTCCTTCGAACCGTCCATCGACTACGTCGTGACCAAGCTGCCACGCTTCGCCTTCGAGAAGTTCGCCAAGGCCGATGCCCGCCTGACGACTCAAATGAAGTCGGTCGGTGAAGTCATGGCCATCGGCCGGACCTTCCAGGAATCCTTGCAGAAAGCCCTTCGCGGCCTGGAAGTGGGCGTTTGCGGTCTTGATCCGAAGCTGGACCTGGCCGACCCGGAAAGCATGAGCGTGCTCAAGCGCGAGCTGACCGTGCCGGGCGCCGAGCGTATCTGGTACGTGGCCGATGCCTTCCGCGCCGGCATGACCGTCGAGCAGATCTTCGGCATGAACATGATCGACCCTTGGTTCTTGGTGCAGATCGAAGATCTGATCAAGGAAGAAGAGAAGGTCAAGACCCTGGGCATGTCCAGCATCGACCGCGACACCATGTTCCGCCTCAAGCGCAAAGGCTTCTCAGACATGCGCCTGGCCAAGTTGCTGGGTGTGACCGAGAAGAGCCTGCGCGCGCATCGCCACAAGCTGGAAGTGTTCCCGGTCTACAAGCGCGTCGACACCTGCGCGGCCGAGTTCGCCACCGATACCGCCTACCTGTACTCCACGTACGAAGAAGAGTGCGAAGCCGCACCATCGACCCGGGACAAGATCATGATCCTGGGGGGCGGTCCTAACCGGATCGGCCAGGGCATCGAGTTCGACTACTGCTGCGTACACGCGGCACTGGCCCTGCGCGACGACGGTTACGAGACCATCATGGTCAACTGCAACCCGGAAACCGTGTCCACCGACTACGACACCTCCGATCGCCTGTACTTCGAGCCAGTGACCCTGGAAGACGTGCTGGAAATCGTCCGCGTCGAGAAGCCAAAAGGCGTGATCGTCCAGTACGGCGGCCAGACCCCGCTGAAGCTGGCCCGTGCCCTGGAAGCCGCCGGTGTGCCGATCATCGGTACCAGCCCGGATGCGATCGATCGCGCCGAAGATCGTGAGCGCTTCCAGCAGATGGTCGAGCGCCTGAACTTGCGTCAGCCGCCAAACGCCACCGTGCGCAGCGAAGACGAAGCGATTCGTGCCGCCGCCAAGATCGGTTACCCGCTGGTGGTGCGTCCGTCCTATGTACTGGGCGGCCGTGCGATGGAAATCGTCTATCAGGAAGACGAACTCAAGCGCTACCTGCGCGAAGCGGTCCAGGTCTCCAATGACAGCCCCGTGCTGCTGGACCACTTCCTCAACTGCGCCATCGAAATGGACGTGGACGCGGTCAGCGACGGCAAGGACGTGGTGATCGGCGCGATCATGCAGCACATCGAGCAGGCCGGTGTTCACTCCGGTGACTCCGCCTGTTCGCTGCCGCCTTACTCGTTGCCAGCGCACATCCAGGACGAGATGCGTGAGCAGGTCAAGAAAATGGCCCTGGAGCTGGGCGTCGTCGGCCTGATGAACGTGCAACTGGCCCTGCAGGGCGAAGATATCTACGTCATCGAAGTCAACCCGCGCGCTTCCCGGACCGTGCCGTTCGTCTCCAAGTGCATCGGTGTTTCCCTGGCGATGATCGCGGCGCGAGTCATGGCCGGCAAGACCCTGAAAGAGCTGAACTTCACCAAAGAAATCATTCCGAATTTCTACAGCGTGAAAGAGGCGGTGTTCCCGTTCGCCAAGTTCCCAGGCGTGGATCCGATCCTCGGCCCGGAAATGAAGTCCACCGGTGAAGTGATGGGCGTGGGCGATACCTTCGGTGAGGCGTTTGCCAAGGCCCAGATGGGCGCCAGCGAGGTGTTGCCGACTGGTGGCACGGCGTTTATCAGCGTGCGTGATGACGACAAGCCACTGGTTGCAGGCGTAGCCCGCGATCTGATCAACTTGGGCTTCGAAGTGGTCGCCACTGCCGGTACTGCCAGGCTGATCGAAGCCGCAGGCCTGAAAGTGCGCCGCGTGAACAAGGTGACCGAGGGGCGTCCGCACGTGGTCGACATGATCAAGAATGACGAAGTCACGCTGATCATCAACACCACCGAAGGTCGTCAATCGATCGCTGACTCCTACTCCATTCGTCGCAATGCGCTGCAGCACAAGATCTACTGCACCACGACCATTGCGGCAGGCGAAGCGATCTGCGAAGCGCTCAAGTTCGGTCCCGAGAAGACCGTGCGTCGCTTGCAGGATCTACATGCAGGATTGAAGGCATGAGCATAACCAAGTACCCGATGACTGTTCAGGGCGCGAAGGCCCTGGAAGAAGAACACGCTTTCCTGACCAAGGTCGAGCGCCCGCGCTTGAGCCAGGCTATTGGTGAAGCGCGTGAGCTGGGCGATCTCAAGGAAAACGCCGAATACCACGCTGCCCGAGAGGAGCAGGGGATGGTCGAGGCGCGTGTCCGTGACATCGAAGGCCGCATGCAGAATGCGGTGATCATCGATGTCACGACGATTCCACATACCGGCAAAGTGATTTTCGGCACCACGGTGGAAATCGCCAACGTCGAGACTGATGAAAGCGTGACTTACCAGATCGTTGGCGAGGACGAGGCAGACATCAAGCTCGGCAAGATTTCCGTTGGTTCACCCATTGCTCGCGCCTTGATTGCCAAGGAAGAGGGCGATGTGGTGGCGGTGAAGACACCGGGTGGTGTCATCGAGTATGAGATTGTCGAAGTCCGTCACATCTGAACGAAGGCGCCCGCTGCGAGCGGGCGCCATGATCTGGCAGCTCACCCAGATGTTGTGGGTGGGCGGCATCTGGTTGCTGCACATCGGTTTGCTGCCGGTGCTGGGGCGAGTGGGCCTGGCACCGCTGCTCATTGATGAGATCGCAGGCATGCTGACGGCGCTGCTGGTGGGTTTTTCCGCGGCGTGCGTGATGTTTCAGGCGTTGGTGCTGGTTCAGGTCGAAGGCCTTGCCAGTCTATGGCGCGACATTCGTGGGCAATTGCTGCTCATGTCGTTGTATGCGTGCGGGATGTTCTTTGCCGTGCATCTCGGCTGGCCGGATGCGAGCCAGTGGCAGGTATTCAGTTACCTGGTGCTGGGTTTTTCCGGTCTGGTACTGGTCTTGCAGCCGGTTCCGGGGTGGAGCGGCAGGGTGTGCGAAGCACACCCTTGACCCTTTGGCATCACTTGAAGCGGTGAACGTTCGACAGTTGCTTGTTGACGCTGAAATTCTTGCGATAAATCAGCGCCATCTTGCCGATGACCTGTACCAGGTCTGCCTTGCCGGTCTTGCACAATTCGGCAACGGCAGCCAGGCGGGCTTCGCGATCGAGGATGTTGAGCTTGATCTTGATCAGCTCGTGATCGCCCAGGGCGCGCTCCAGTTCGGCGAGTACACCTTCAGTCAAACCGTTGTCAGCCACAGTCAAAACCGGTTTCAGATGGTGGCCAATGGATTTGTATTGTTTCTTCTGCTCTTGAGTGAGCGGCATAATCTGACCCCTGCGTCTGATCTTGTAAAAAGCGGCGGCCAGTTTACCCGAGCAAGTCCGGGACCGCCCACTTAATCACGACCCGTTTTATTTTTAGAGGTGGCCCGTGGCCCGTTCCAAGACTAGCCAGAACTGGCTCAGAGAGCATTTCAACGATCCGTACGTCAAAATGGCGCAAAAAGACGGCTATCGCTCTCGTGCCAGCTATAAATTGCTGGAGATCCAGGAAAAGGATCGCCTGATTCGTCCAGGCATGACCGTGATCGACCTCGGCGCGGCACCGGGCGGCTGGTCCCAGGTTACCAGTCGTCTGATTGGTGGTCAGGGCCGCTTGATCGCTTCCGACATCCTGGAAATGGACAGCATCCCTGATGTGACCTTTATCCAGGGTGACTTCACTGAAGACGCCGTACTGGCGAAAATCCTGGAAGCCGTCGGAAATACGCAAGTTGACCTTGTGATTTCCGATATGGCCCCCAATATGAGTGGATTAGCGGCTGTCGACATGCCTCGTGCCATGTTCCTCAGCGAGCTGGCCTTGGATCTTGCGGGGCGGGTTCTGCGTCCAGGCGGTGATTTTCTGATCAAGGTCTTCCAGGGTGAAGGCTTCGACGAGTACCACAAGGGCATCCGCAAGTTGTTCGACAAGGTGCAGATGCGCAAGCCATTGTCGTCCCGTGACCGTTCTCGCGAGCAGTATCTGCTGGCGCGGGGCTTTCGCGGTGTCGAAGGCGCGGCCAGTGATGAGCGTCTTTGAGCAGGGCGATAGTTTTTTTTGTCTCGCATTGAAAAAGCCGCGTAACCAAAATTATGCGGTCAAAGTTTCACAAAGGGTTACAGACGGCGCCTGCCAGAGTCGTAGGTAATGTAGTAAGTTAGGCCGGTGAATATCATGCGAAGCGCGCGCCAGTAGCGGAGCTTGCTTCAGAGGGTAGTTAATTGAACGATATGGCAAAGAATCTGATCCTGTGGTTGATCATCGCCGCTGTCCTGGTGACCGTGATGAACAACTTCTCCAGCCCTAACGAGCCGCAGACCCTCAACTATTCCGACTTCATCCAGCAGGTCAAGGATGGCAAGGTCGAGCGCGTAGCCGTTGATGGCTATGTGATTACCGGCAAGCGCACCGACGGCGACAGTTTCAAGACCATTCGTCCGGCAATCCAGGACAATGGCCTGATTGGCGACCTGGTGGACAACCATGTCGTGGTCGAAGGCAAGCAGCCTGAACAGCAAAGCATCTGGACCCAGCTCCTGGTGGCCAGCTTCCCGATCCTGGTGATCATCGCCGTGTTCATGTTCTTCATGCGGCAGATGCAGGGCGGTGGCGGTGGCAAAGGCGGGCCGATGAGCTTTGGCAAGAGCAAGGCCCGGCTACTTTCCGAAGACCAGGTGAAAACCACCCTGGCCGACGTCGCAGGCTGCGACGAAGCCAAGGAAGAAGTAGGCGAACTGGTCGAGTTCCTGCGCGATCCGGGCAAGTTCCAGCGCCTGGGCGGTCGTATTCCACGCGGCGTGCTGATGGTCGGCCCTCCAGGTACCGGTAAAACCTTGCTGGCCAAGGCGATTGCCGGTGAAGCCAAGGTGCCGTTCTTCACGATTTCCGGTTCCGACTTCGTCGAAATGTTCGTCGGCGTGGGCGCCAGTCGTGTTCGCGACATGTTCGAACAGGCCAAGAAACACGCGCCTTGCATCATCTTCATCGACGAAATCGACGCCGTTGGTCGCCATCGTGGCGCCGGCATGGGTGGCGGTCACGACGAGCGCGAACAGACCCTCAACCAGTTGCTGGTCGAGATGGACGGTTTCGAAATGAACGACGGCATCATCGTGATCGCCGCCACCAACCGCCCTGACGTGCTCGACCCTGCGCTGTTGCGTCCAGGTCGTTTCGACCGCCAGGTCGTGGTGGGGCTGCCGGATATTCGTGGTCGCGAGCAGATCCTCAAGGTCCATATGCGCAAGGTGCCGATGGGCGACGACGTCGCTCCGGCCGTCATCGCGCGTGGTACGCCGGGCTTTTCCGGTGCCGACCTGGCGAACCTGGTCAACGAAGCGTCGCTGTTCGCCGCTCGTACCGGCAAGCGCGTCGTGGAAATGAAGGAATTCGAACTGGCCAAGGACAAGATCATGATGGGCGCGGAGCGCAAATCCATGGTCATGTCGGAGAAAGAAAAGCAGAACACCGCGTATCACGAGGCGGGTCACGCGATCGTTGGTCGTGTCGTGCCTGAGCATGATCCGGTCTACAAGGTCTCGATCATCCCGCGCGGTCGCGCCCTGGGCGTGACGATGTTCCTGCCGGAAGAGGATCGCTACAGCCTGTCCAAGCGTGCATTGATCAGTCAGATCTGTTCGTTGTACGGCGGTCGTATCGCTGAAGAGATGACGTTGGGCTTCGACGGTGTGACCACCGGGGCATCCAACGACATCATGCGCGCCAGTCAGATCGCTCGGAACATGGTCACCAAGTGGGGCCTGTCCGAGAAGCTGGGGCCGCTGATGTACGCCGAAGAAGAAGGGGAAGTGTTCCTCGGTCGTGGTGGCGGTGGCCAGCATGCAAGCTTCTCCGGCGAAACGGCCAAGCTGATCGATTCCGAAGTGCGCAGCATCATCGACCAGTGCTACGGCACTGCCCGGCAGATCCTCACGGACAACCGTGACAAGCTCGATGCCATGGCCGATGCCCTGATGAAGTACGAAACCATCGATGCCGAGCAGATCGACGACATCATGGCGGGTCGCGAGCCTCGCGAGCCTCGTGACTGGTCGGGTGGTGGTACCGGTACTTCCGGTACACCTCCGGCGGTACAGGGTGAGCGTCCGGAAACACCGATTGGCGGTCCGGCCGCTGATGTCTAAGGCTTGAAATGACTTCTGTTCAGTCCTCGACCCGGTTGCCTTGCGGCAACCGGGTTCTTGATTTGGCCCATGCACATGTCATGGGCATTCTCAATGTCACGCCTGATTCCTTTTCCGATGGTGGTCGATTCAGCCAGCTCGATGCTGCGCTGCGGCATGCCGAGGCCATGGTGGCCGCTGGCGCGACACTGATCGATGTGGGGGGGGAATCGACCCGGCCGGGTGCGCGCGCGGTTTCGCCCATCGAAGAGCTGGAGCGGGTGGCGCCGATTGTCGAGCGCATCCATCGCGAACTCGATGTCATTATCTCGGTCGATACGTCCACGCCTGCGGTCATGCGCGAGACTGCGCGACTGGGGGCGGGCCTGATCAATGATGTTCGGTCCTTGCAACGCGATGGTGCCCTGGATGCCGCGGCGGCCACCGGTTTGCCGGTTTGCCTGATGCATATGCTCGGCGAACCGGGGACCATGCAGAACGACCCGCACTATGATGATGTGACCAGGGAGGTAGGTGAGTTCCTGGTGGCGCGTCTGGACCAATGTGCTGCCGTGGGCATTCCCGCCGAGCGGATCATCCTTGATCCCGGGTTCGGCTTTGCCAAGACATTGGCGCACAATCTGAGCCTGTTCAAACATATGGAAGCCTTGCACGCCCTGGGGCGGCCCCTGTTGGTTGGGGTCTCGCGAAAGAGCATGATAGGCAATGCCCTGGGGCGGCCGGTGGGAGAGCGCCTGTATGGTGGTCTCGCCCTTGCGGCCTTGGCCCTCGCCAAAGGTGCGCGCATATTGCGCGTGCACGATGTAGCCGAAACGATGGATGTCGTGCGGATGATCGCAGCTGTGGATTCAGCCGAATAAGAATGACGGAGCACTTATGAGCAAGAAATACTTTGGCACCGACGGTATTCGTGGTCGGGTCGGCGAATACCCTATTACCCCTGATTTCATGCTCAAGCTCGGCTGGGCGGCAGGCATGGCATTCCGCAAGATGGGCGCCTGCAAGGTGCTGGTCGGCAAGGACACGCGAATTTCCGGCTACATGTTCGAATCGGCGCTCGAGGCCGGCCTGACGTCGGCGGGCGCCGATGTGATGCTGCTGGGCCCGATGCCGACGCCGGCCATCGCCTACCTGACCCGTACGTTCCAGGCCCAGGCGGGCATCGTGATCAGTGCCTCGCACAACCCCCATGATGACAATGGCATCAAGTTCTTCTCCGGCCAGGGGACCAAGCTGCCGGATGACATCGAGCTGATGATCGAAGAATTGCTGGACGCGCCGATGACCGTGGTCGAGTCGAGCAAGATCGGCAAGGTGTCGCGGATCAACGATGCATCGGGTCGCTACATCGAGTTCTGCAAAGGCAGCGTGCCGACCGGTACCAGCTTTTCCGGCCTGAAAATTGTTGTCGATTGTGCTCATGGCGCCACCTATAAAGTCGCGCCGAGCGTGTTTCGCGAGCTGGGTGCCGACGTGGTGGTGCTTTCCGCCCAGCCCAATGGCCTGAACATCAACCACAACTGTGGTTCCACCCATACCGAGGCGTTGCAGGCGGCAGTGCTGGCCGAGCAGGCCGATCTCGGTATTGCCTTCGATGGCGACGGTGATCGGGTCCTGATGGTCGATCACACCGGTACGGTCGTCGATGGTGACGAACTGCTGTTCATTATTGCTCGTGACCTGCATGGGCGCGGCAAGCTGCAGGGCGGTGTGGTCGGTACCCTGATGAGCAACCTCGGGCTTGAGCTGGTCCTGGCGGACCTGGATATCCCGTTCGTGCGGGCCAATGTGGGCGACCGCTACGTGATTTCGGAGTTGCTGGAGCGTAACTGGGTGATCGGGGGCGAGAACTCCGGCCACATCGTGTGCTTCGACCATACCACCACCGGTGATGCGATCATTGCGGCCCTGCAGGTGCTGATGGCGCTCAAGGCGCGCAACGAAGGGCTCGCACAGTCGCGCCAGGCATTGCGTAAATGCCCGCAAGTGTTGATCAACGTACGTTTCGGTGGTGGTGTGAACCCTCTCGAACATGCGCAGGTCAAGCAGGCCAGCGAGCGCGTGACAGAGGCGATGGCGGGGCGTGGGCGCGTGTTGTTGCGCAAGTCCGGTACAGAGCCTTTGGTGCGTGTCATGGTCGAAGGCGAGGACGAAGCGCAAGTTCGCGGTTATGCCGAAGAGCTGGCAAAACTGGTTACTGAAGTTTCTGCCTGAATTCGGCTTGCCAGTCATGAATCGGTTGGGTAACATCTGCGCCCACTTTGACCGACGAGGTACAGCATGCGTCGCCCTATGGTAGCTGGTAACTGGAAGATGCACGGTACCCGCGCCAGCGTCGCTGAGCTGATCAATGGCCTTCGTCATCTGGCCTTGCCAAGCGGTGTTGATGTCGCGGTATTCCCGCCTTGCTTGTATATCAATCAGGTGATTGATGGCTTGAAAGGCAAGTCGATTTCGGTCGGCGCGCAGAACTCTGCGGTGGAATCCATGCAAGGTGCGTTGACCGGTGAGATTGCACCGAGTCAGTTGGTGGATGCAGGTTGCTCCCTGGTCCTGGTTGGACATTCCGAGCGTCGCCAGATCATGGGCGAGCAGGACAAGACCTTGATCCGCAAGTTTGCTGCAGCCCAGGCCTGTGGTCTGATTCCGGTGTTGTGCGTAGGGGAAACCCTCGCGCAGCGTGAAGCCGGCAAGACCCTTGAGGTTGTCGGGCGTCAGCTCGGCAGCATCATCGAAGACCTGGGTGTCGGTGCTTTTGCAAAGGCAGTCATTGCCTACGAGCCAGTCTGGGCCATTGGTACCGGGCTGACGGCTTCGCCGCAACAGGCGCAGGATGTGCACGCAGCCATCCGCGCGCAGTTGGCGGAAGAGAATTCTGAAGTGGCACGAGGTGTGCGGCTTCTATACGGCGGCAGCGTGAAGGCGGCCAATGCGGCCGAACTGTTCGGCATGCCGGATATCGATGGGGGGCTCATTGGTGGAGCGTCCCTGAATGCAGATGAGTTCGGTGCGATCTGTCGCGCCGCGGGAAACTGAAAAAATGCTGGAAACAGTCGTAGTCGTTTTTCATCTGCTGGGTGCACTGGGCGTAGTTGCTCTCGTATTGCTGCAGCAGGGTAAAGGTGCGGATGCTGGTGCGTCTTTCGGTGCAGGTGCTTCAAATACTGTGTTCGGAAGCCAAGGTTCCTCTACCTTTCTTAGTAAGTTTACTGCTATACTTGCCGCCGGTTTCTTCATGACCAGCTTGGGGTTAGGTTACTTTGCTAAAGAGAAAGCTCACGAGCTGACTCAAGTAGGTTTGCCAAACCCAGCGGTACTGGAAGCGCCCAAGCAACAACCGGCTTCTGATGATGTCCCGGTGCTTCAAGAGCAAAAGTCGGCCAACCCGGCGACTGACGTGCCTCCAGCTCAAGAGCAGAAGTAAGAAGGTTTCAAACGCTGTATTGCCGAGGTGGTGGAATTGGTAGACACGCAACCTTGAGGTGGTTGTGCCCATAGGGTGTAGGGGTTCGAGTCCCCTTCTCGGTACCAATTATCAGGAGAGCCCGCGATTGCGGGCTTTCTTGTAGGTGGAAGGGTTACATTGACCCTGTAAGGGATCGGTCGTATACTTCCGCCCCAGCTTTGTCGCGGGATGGAGCAGTCTGGTAGCTCGTCGGGCTCATAACCCGAAGGTCGTCGGTTCAAATCCGGCTCCCGCAACCAGTTTCAGGGGCCCCTTCCAAGGGGCTTTTTGTTAGCTGGACACTTTATAACGCCGCTATTCGACGGCGTTTCAGTGATGGGCGATTCGCCCATTTTTTTTTATTTGCACAGCATGCACAAACATGCACGAGGGGGTTCAGGTGTCGAGCAAGCTAGAACAGTTGCAGGCCTTGTTGGCCCCGGTGGTCGTGGCCCTTGGCTATGAATGCTGGGGTATTGAGTTTTCGGCTCAAGGTCGCCACTCACTGTTGCGCGTTTATATCGATAAGGAAGGCGGCGTGTTGGTGGACGATTGCGCCATCGTCAGCCGTCAGATCAGCGGTGTACTGGATGTCGAAGATCCAATCACCTCCGAATACACCCTTGAAGTTTCCTCGCCTGGCATGGAGCGCCCCCTGTTCACACTTGAACAGTTCGCTTTGTTTGCCGGTGAACAAGTGAAGATCAAGCTGCGCTCGCCTTTCGAAGGTCGACGCAACTTCCAAGGCCTTCTGCGCGGTGTAGAAGAGCAGGACGTCGTGGTGCAGGTAGATGACCATGAGTTCCTGTTGCCGATCGATATGATCGACAAGGCCAACATTATTCCCAGTTTTGACTGATACGTGCCAGATACTGCGGATCCCGCGGATCCAATGGCTTGCGAAAGGCGAGGCGTACGATGAGCAAAGAAGTACTGCTGGTTGTTGAGTCGGTATCCAATGAAAAGGGCGTACCGGCTAACGTTATTTTTGAAGCGCTGGAGCTGGCTCTGGCCACTGCTACCAAGAAGCGGTTCGAAGACGAAGTTGATTTGCGTGTGGAGATCAATCGCCACACGGGTGCCTACGAGACTTTCCGTCGCTGGACGGTCGTCGAGGAAGCCGACCTGGACGATCCTGCTATCGAAACCTGGCCGAGCAAGGTTGCAGAAACGCATCCGGGCGCCAAGGTGGGTGATGTCGTCGAAGAAAAAATCGAATCCATTGAGTTCGGTCGCATCGCTGCACAGACGGCCAAGCAGGTCATCGTGCAGAAAGTTCGCGAAGCCGAGCGTGCGCAAGTGGTCGACGCTTATCGCGAGCGCCTGGGGGAAATCATCTCCGGCACCGTGAAAAAAGTGACCCGCGACAACGTGATCGTCGACCTGGGCAACAACGCCGAAGCGTTGCTGGCTCGCGAAGACATCATCTCTCGCGAAACTTTCCGGGTTGGCGTGCGTTTGCGTGCGCTGCTCAAGGAAATCCGCACCGAGAATCGGGGCCCGCAGCTGATCCTGTCGCGTACAGCGCCGGAAATGCTGATCGAGTTGTTCCGCATCGAAGTGCCGGAAATTGCTGAAGGCCTGATCGAAGTCATGGCCGCCTCCCGTGATCCGGGTTCGCGTGCCAAGATCGCGGTCCGCTCCAAGGACAAGCGCATCGACCCGCAAGGTGCCTGCATCGGCATGCGTGGTTCGCGTGTCCAGGCCGTATCCGGCGAGTTGGGCGGCGAGCGCGTGGACATCGTCCTGTGGGACGACAACCCGGCTCAGTTCGTGATCAATGCCATGTCGCCTGCTGAAGTGGCGGCAATTATCGTCGACGAAGATGCCCACGCCATGGACATTGCCGTTGGCGCAGACAATCTGGCTCAGGCCATCGGTCGCGGTGGTCAGAACGTGCGTCTGGCCAGCCAATTGACTGGCTGGACCCTGAACGTGATGACCGAATCGGACATCCAGGCTAAACAGCAAGCTGAAACCGGCGACATCCTGCGCAACTTCATCGAAGAGCTTGAAGTCGATGAAGAGCTGGCGCAGGTGCTGGTGGATGAAGGCTTTACCAGCCTGGAAGAGATTGCCTACGTACCGGTGGAGGAAATGCTCAACATCGACGGCTTTGACGAGGAAATCGTCAACGAGCTTCGCGCTCGGGCCAAGGATCGTTTGTTGACCAAAGCCATCGCTACTGAGGAAAAGCTGGCAGACGCCCATCCGGCCGAAGACCTGCTCTCGCTTGAGGGCATGGACAAGGATTTGGCGATGGAACTGGCGGTGCGCGGCGTAATTACCCGCGAAGACCTGGCCGAGCAGTCTATTGACGATCTGCTCGACATCGACGGCATTGACGATGATCGTGCCGGCAAGTTGATCATGGCCGCCCGAGCCCACTGGTTCGAGTAATTAGGCGCGGCCTGAGGAGAGAAGTGCATGACGCAAGTCACGGTGAAACAACTGGCCGATGAGGTCAAAACACCGGTAGAGCGCCTGTTGCAGCAGATGCGTGAGGCAGGTCTGCCGCACACCGCCGCCGAGGAACATGTGACCGACAGTGAGAAGCAGTCCCTGCTGACTCACTTGAAGAGCAGTCACAAGGCTAAAGTGGAAGAACCGCGCAAGATCACTCTGCAGCGTAAAACCACCAGCACCCTGCGTGTTGCCGGTAGCAAAAGCATCAGCGTTGAAGTACGCAAGAAGAAAGTCTTCGTACAGCGCAGCCCGGAAGAAATCGAAGCCGAGCGCAAACGCGAACAGGAAGAACGTCGCGCAGTGGAAAATGCTGCTCGTCAGAAGGCTGAAGAAGAAGCCAAGCGTCGCGCCGAAGAAGAAGCGCGCCGTCAGCCTGCTGCTGCGCAAACCGCTCCGGTAGAAGCCGTCGAGGCTGTTGCCCCGGTCGCCGAACCTGTGCGCGAAGCCGCACCAGTCGTGGCACCGGCGCCGGCTCCAGCCGATACTCGCAAGCGCGATGAACAGCGTCGTCCGGACAAACCGCGTGCCGACGACAACCGTCGTGGCAGTGGCGATGGCGAGCGCAAGAACGCGCCTCATCGCGCATCGGTCAAGGAAAAGGCTCCAGCACCTCGTGTTGCGCCACGTACCACCGACGAGGAAAGCGATGGCTTCCGTCGCGGCGGTCGCGGCAAGGCCAAGCTGAAGAAACGCAACGCCCACGGTTTCCAGAGCCCTACCGGCCCTGTCGTGCGTGAAGTGAAGATCGGCGAGACCATCACTGTGGGCGATCTGGCCCAGCAGATGTCGGTCAAGGCTGCTGAAATCATCAAGTTCATGTTCAAGCTGGGTACGCCAGCCACCATCAACCAGGTACTGGACCAGGAAACTGCCCAACTGGTTGCTGAAGAGCTGGGCCACAAAGTGACCCTGGTCAGCGACACCGCCCTGGAAGATTCCCTGGCCGAGTCCCTGAAGTTTGAAGGTGAGGCGGTTTCCCGTGCGCCGGTCGTGACCGTAATGGGCCACGTTGACCACGGTAAAACCTCCCTGCTCGACTATATCCGTCGTGCGAAGGTAGCAGCAGGTGAGGCTGGCGGTATTACCCAGCACATCGGCGCCTACCACGTTGAAACCGACCGCGGCATGGTGACGTTCCTCGACACCCCGGGTCACGCCGCGTTTACCGCAATGCGTGCCCGTGGTGCCAAGGCGACCGACATCGTGATCCTGGTGGTTGCAGCGGACGACGGCGTCATGCCGCAAACCATCGAAGCCGTTCAGCATGCCCAGGCAGCTGGCGTGCCGCTGGTGGTTGCAGTGAACAAGATCGACAAGCCGGGCGCCGATCTCGATCGCATCCGCAGCGAACTGTCGGTCCACGGCGTGACCTCCGAAGAATGGGGTGGCGACACTCCATTCGTTCCGGTCTCGGCGAAGATGGGTACCGGCGTCGACGAACTGCTCGAAGCCGTTCTGTTGCAAGCCGAGGTTCTGGAACTCACCGCTACGCCTTCGGCTCCTGGCCGTGGTGTGGTCGTTGAGTCCCGTCTCGACAAGGGCCGTGGCCCGGTGGCGACCGTCCTGGTCCAGGACGGTACCCTGCGCCAAGGCGACATGGTGCTGGTCGGTTCGAACTACGGCCGTGTACGTGCCATGCTCGACGAGAACGGCAAGTCCATCAAGGAAGCCGGTCCGGCTATCCCGGTCGAGATCCTCGGCCTGGACGGCACCCCGGATGCTGGCGACGAGATGAGCGTTGTGGCTGACGAGAAGAAAGCCCGTGAAGTGGCTCTGTTCCGTCAAGGCAAGTTCCGCGAAGTCAAACTGGCTCGTGCACACGCCGGCAAGCTGGAAAACATCTTCGAGAACATGGGCCAGGAAGAGAAGAAGACGCTCAACATCGTCCTCAAATCCGACGTCCGTGGTTCGCTCGAAGCGTTGAACGGCGCCTTGAATGGCCTGGGTAACGACGAAGTGCAAGTGCGTGTGGTCGGCGGCGGTGTCGGTGGTATCACCGAATCCGATGCCAACCTGGCACTGGCCTCCAACGCTGTACTGTTCGGTTTCAACGTGCGTGCCGATGCCGGCGCTCGCAAGATCGTCGAGCAGGAAGGCCTGGATATGCGTTACTACAACGTGATCTACGACATCATCGAAGACGTCAAGAAAGCGTTGACCGGTATGCTGGGCAGCGACGTGCGGGAGAACATCCTGGGCGTGGCCGAAGTTCGCGACGTGTTCCGTTCGCCGAAGTTTGGCGCCATCGCCGGTTGCATGGTGATCGAGGGTGTCGTTCACCGTAACCGTCCGATCCGTGTACTGCGTGAAGACATCGTGATCTTCGAAGGCGAGCTGGAATCCCTGCGCCGCTTCAAGGATGACGCTTCCGAAGTACGTGCCGGCATGGAGTGCGGTATTGGCGTCAAGAGCTACAACGACGTCAAGGTTGGCGACAAGATCGAAGTCTTCGAGAAGGTCCAGGTTGCTCGCAGCCTCTAACTCGCGCACTTCAAGAGCCGCACCGGGCAGTCGCATGAACATGCACTGCCTGGCTGTCGGACTCTAAACGCAACGCCCGGTCTGGCTTTTGCCAGGCCGGGCGTTTGCCGCTTTCAGACCTCGCGGGTTTCACCGTGGGGCAGTAACAGGTAACAAGACATGGCAAAAGAATACAGCCGTACCCAACGAATCGGCGATCAGATGCAGCGCGAGCTGGCCCAACTGATCCGTCGCGAAGTCAAAGACCCGCGCGTCGGCCTAGTCACCATCACCGCAGTGGAAGTCAGCCGTGACGTCGGTCACGCCAAGATCTTCATCACCGTGATGGGGCAGGACAGCGCCGAAGAAATCGCCCAGAGCATCAAGGTGCTCAACTCGGCCGCCGGCTTCCTGCGTATGCAACTGGCCCGGGAGATGAAGCTGCGCAGCGTCCCACAGTTGCACTTCCACTACGACGAAAGCGTCGCACGGGGTGCGCATCTGTCGGCACTGATCGAGCGCGCCGTGGCGCAAGACAGCCAGCACTCGGTTGCGGCTGACCCCGAAGACACCAAGGAGTAATCGGTGGCTCAGGTCAAACGTATCCGTCGTAACGTCAGCGGTATCATCCTGCTCGACAAGCCGCTGGGGTTCACCTCCAACGCGGCGTTGCAGAAGGTTCGCTGGCTGCTCAATGCCGAAAAGGCCGGGCACACCGGTAGCCTCGATCCCCTGGCCACTGGCGTGCTGCCGCTGTGCTTTGGCGAGGCGACCAAGTTCTCCCAGTACCTGCTCGATTCCGACAAGGGTTACGAAACCCTGGCGCAACTGGGCAAGACCACCACCACGGCGGATGCCGAAGGTGAGGTTTTGCTGGAGCGCCCGGTGACCGTTGGTCAGGCGGATATCGAAGCGGTCTTGCCGGGTTTTCGCGGGCAAATCAGCCAGATACCGCCGATGTACTCCGCTTTGAAGCGTGATGGGCAGCCGTTGTATAAACTGGCCCGTGCAGGCGAAGTAGTGGAGCGCGAACCGCGTTCTGTTACTATTGCGCGCTTGGAATTGCTGGCCTTTGACGGTAATACTGCACGGCTGGCCGTGGATTGCAGCAAGGGCACCTATATCCGGACCCTGGTGGAGGATATCGGTGAGCAGCTCGGCTGTGGCGCGTACGTGGCAGAATTGCGACGGACCCAGGCCGGACCTTTCACGTTGGCCCAGACGGTCACGCTGGAAGAGCTCGAAGCGGTGCATGCCGAAGGCGGCAACGAAGCGGTCGACCGTTTCCTGATGCCATCGGACAGCGGGCTGCTGGATTGGCCGCTCTTGCAGTTCTCGGAACACAGTGCGTTCTACTGGCTCAACGGCCAGCCGGTACGCGCCCCGGATGCGCCGAAGTTCGGCATGGTCCGGGTACAGGATCACAACGGTCGTTTCATCGGTATCGGTGAAGTGAGCGAAGACGGGCGCATTGCGCCGCGTCGACTGATTCGGTCGGAATGACCGGAACCAGCCTGCGTAACAGCAGGTTGGCGAGTGTGGCTGTTAACAGGCACGGTCACTACTCATTTATAGATACAGGGATTTGTCCCTGGCCTGTTGAAGCTGTTTCCTCGGAACAGTTTCCTGACTAAAAGGATTGCCTCATGGCTCTCGACGTTCAAGAAAAAGCTCAAATCGTAGCTGACTACCAGCAAGCTGTTGGTGACACTGGTTCGCCAGAAGTGCAAGTTGCACTGCTGACCGCCAACATCAACAAACTGCAAGGTCACTTCAAGGCCAACGGTAAGGATCACCACTCCCGTCGTGGTCTGATCCGCATGGTAAACCAGCGTCGTAAGCTGCTGGACTACCTGAAAGGCAAGGACGTGAGCCGTTACAGCGCTCTGATCGCTCGCCTGGGTCTGCGTCGCTAACAAGCGATTGCGCTAGAGGTTGGTGGTCTGTCGGGCGTCAGTGGGTTTCCCGCTGGCGCATGGCAGGCTCCCAGCCTCAAGTTTTATCTGGATACACGTTTTACCCTGGACAAGCGTCGGGCCGATTCCCGTCATTGCCCAAGAATTTCGCAAGAAGACAAGTTCCCCAAGAGCCACAAAGAAGGTAGGACACCGTGAACCCGGTAATCAAAAAATTCCAGTTCGGTCAGTCGACCGTTACCCTCGAGACTGGCCGTATCGCCCGTCAGGCCTCCGGCGCAGTGTTGGTCACCGTTGACGACGACGTCAGCGTATTGGTGACCGTTGTCGGTGCCAAGCAAGCCGATCCAGGCAAGGGTTTCTTCCCTCTGTCTGTCCACTACCAGGAAAAGACTTACGCTGCCGGTAAGATCCCTGGCGGTTTCTTCAAGCGCGAAGGCCGTCCTTCCGAGAAAGAAACCCTGACTTCCCGACTGATCGACCGTCCGATCCGTCCGCTGTTTCCAGAAGGCTTCATGAACGAAGTGCAGGTTGTCTGCACCGTCGTGTCCACCAGCAAGAAAACCGATCCGGACATCGCTGCGATGATCGGTACCTCGGCTGCCCTGGCCATCTCCGGCATTCCTTTCGATGGCCCGATCGGCGCTGCCCGCGTCGCGTTCCACGAAAGCACCGGCTACCTGCTGAACCCGACCTACGAGCAGTTGAAGGCTTCGAGCCTGGACATGGTCGTGGCCGGTACTTCCGAAGCGGTGCTGATGGTTGAATCCGAAGCCAAAGAGCTGACCGAAGACCAGATGCTGGGCGCCGTGCTGTTCGCCCACGACGAGTTCCAGGTGGTGATCAACGCCGTCAAGGAACTGGCCGCCGAAGCCGCCAAGCCAACCTGGACCTGGGCTCCACAAGCCGAAGCCACCGAACTTCTGGGCGCGATCCGTGCCGAGTTCGGCGAAGCGATCTCCCAGGCCTACACCATCACCGTCAAGGCCGACCGTTATGCGCGTCTGGGCGAGCTGAAAGACCAGGTCGTTGCCAAGTTGTCCGGCGAAGAAGGCCAGCCGTCTGCCGCTGAAGTGAAAGCTGCTTTCGGTGAAATCGAATACCGCACCGTTCGCGAAAACATCGTCAACGGCAAGCCGCGTATCGACGGTCGCGACACCCGTACCGTACGTCCGCTGAACATTGAAGTCGGCGTCCTGCCCAAGACCCACGGCTCGGCACTGTTCACCCGTGGCGAGACCCAGGCCCTGGTCGTCGCGACACTGGGCACCGCCCGTGACGCGCAACTGCTGGACACCCTGGAAGGCGAAAAGAAAGACCCGTTCATGCTGCACTACAACTTCCCGCCGTTCTCGGTGGGCGAGTGTGGTCGCATGGGTGGCGCCGGTCGTCGCGAAATCGGTCACGGCCGTCTGGCCCGTCGTTCGGTCCAGGCCATGCTGCCAGCCGCAGACGTGTTCCCGTACACCATTCGCGTGGTATCGGAAATCACCGAGTCCAACGGTTCCAGCTCCATGGCTTCGGTCTGCGGCGCTTCCCTGGCCCTGATGGACGCTGGTGTGCCGATGAAGGCACCGGTTGCCGGTATCGCCATGGGTCTGGTGAAAGAAGGCGAGAAATTCGCCGTCCTGACCGACATCCTGGGTGACGAAGACCACCTGGGCGACATGGACTTCAAAGTGGCCGGTACCGCCAAGGGCGTCACCGCACTGCAGATGGACATCAAGATCAAGGGCATCACCGAAGAGATCATGGAAATCGCCCTGGGCCAAGCCCTGGAAGCGCGCCTGAACATCCTCGGCCAGATGAACCAGATCATCGGTCAGTCCCGTACCGAGCTGTCGGAAAATGCTCCGACCATGATCGCGATGAAAATCGACACCGACAAAATCCGTGATGTCATCGGTAAAGGCGGCGCGACCATCCGTGCGATCTGTGAAGAAACCAAGGCTTCGATCGACATCGAAGACGACGGTTCGATCAAGATCTTCGGCGAAACCAAGGAAGCGGCAGAAGCAGCACGCCAGCGCGTCCTGGGGATCACCGCGGAAGCCGAGATCGGCAAGATCTACGTCGGCAAGGTTGAACGCATCGTCGACTTCGGCGCGTTCGTCAACATCCTGCCGGGCAAGGACGGTCTGGTTCACATCTCCATGCTGAGCGATGCTCGCGTCGAGAAAGTGACCGACATCCTCAAAGAAGGCCAGGAAGTGGAAGTGCTGGTATTGGACGTGGACAACCGCGGCCGTATCAAGCTGTCCATCAAGGACGTCGCAGCAGCCAAGGCATCGGGCGTTTAATCACCCCGTCGCCTGACCGCTGAACAAGCAAACGCCCCGACTGGTTCGGGGCGTTTTGCTGTGTGACGAAAATCCCGGCCAGGCAGGTTGCCTGGCCACCTGAGACGGTGCTAGTTTTAGCCACCGCCCGTGTAGCTCAGTCGGTAGAGCAGCGCACTCGTAACGCGAAGGTCGCAGGTTCGATTCCTGTCTCGGGCAAGATTTCCCCCTCGTTATTTCACCTTCCTGCTCAGTTCCTCGACCGTGCGTTTGAGCTGGTCCATCTCTCTATCCTGATCGCTGAGTTCCCGTTTCAGGGACGAAATCTCGCTGTTGCTCGAACTTGAACTGGAGCCGCTATTGCGCTTGAGTTCTTCCACTTGCTTGCCAAGGTCGTTCAGGTCGCGTTCCTGTTCCTTGATGGTGCGCTTGAGCTCGTCAATCTCCTTGCTGCTGGACGAGGAGCTGGACCCGCTGTTGCGCTTGAGTTCTTCGATCTGACCAGCCTGTTCGCTGAGGGCGCGCTTCTGGTTTTCCAGTTCGTCGGTGTTGTTCTTCACGCTTTTCGGCAGGCTTTCCAGGACGCTGGCGCTGACATCGGTCTTGACGAGCTTGTACTTATCGGATTGGTCGTAATGAAGGGCGGGAATAAAGTCGTGGTAAGACGGCCCATCGGAGGAGACCTCAACCGCCGCTTGAGCAATGTCAGTCAAGGTCAGGCTGCCAAGCAGCAAAGTCGCGGTGGCAAGTTGGATCGACGAGCGTTTCGAAAAGCTGCGCATCACTGGGGTTCCTTGTGAAGTGCCGGTGTGGCACATGGCTATGACTGGTTATTTTGACAGATGTTCCACAGCGCGCAGCGCTTCTTCGACCCAGGTTTTTTTGTGAGATAGATGTAAAGAACCGTGTAAATCGTCGGCAAAACGTCCTATATTCGTTGCCTGCATGCGCATCGCCCAGCAGTTTTCAGATGATCCCCGAATGGTTCTGAAGGCCAGATAAACCGGGCTTCACACGGTTTTTTGCGTCAGAGAGATCCTTGATGATCCAGATCCATCTTCCATTCCCCCGATCAACGAGAACGCCATGACTGTTAAAGAATTGACCCAGGAAGCCAGGCACGAAGAAGCGCTGAAGAAGTACGTGCTGGATGCGCCCCAGTTGCTGGAAGAGATCAAGGACTTGTCCGCCGACGATCAGAAAGACCAGATCCAATGGGCTTTCGAGGACGAGGCCGAAGCCCAGGGGCTGCAACCCTGGGAGTTGACGCTCAAGTACACCAGCACGCCTGAAGAGTTCGAGGCGCAGCGCCTTGCGTTGCACAAGGAAGCGGCCGAGGTGCTGGGTGTGGAATGGGATGAGTACTGCGAGATGAACAATCTGGTGGTTTAACGGCAGCTACAAGCTACAAGCTACAAGCTACAAGACAAGCGCGGAACAGCTTGAAGCTTGTAGCTTGCGGCTCGAAGCTGCTCAGATACTGAGCCGCATCGACAGATCCACCGCCTTCACATCCTTGGTCATCGCGCCGATCGAGATGTAGTCCACCCCGGTCTCGGCAATCGGGCGCAACGTGCTTTCGTTGATCCCGCCGCTGGCCTCCAACTTTGCCTTGCCGCCATTGAGGCGCACGGCTTCACGCATGTCGTCCAGGCTCAGTTCGTCAAGCATGATGATGTCGGCATCGGCCGCCAGTGCTTCGTTCAATTCCGCGAGGCTTTCCACTTCTATTTCCACCGGTTTGCCCGGTGCGATCTTGTGGGCGGCCGCGATGGCCTGGGCGATTCCGCCGCAGGCGGCGATGTGGTTTTCCTTGATCAGGAACGCATCGTACAGGCCGATGCGGTGGTTATGGCAGCCACCGCAGGTGACCGCGTACTTCTGGGCCAGGCGCAGCCCGGGCAGGGTCTTGCGGGTGTCCAGCAGCTTGACCTGGGTCCCGGCGACAAAGTCGGCCAGGTAGCGGGCTCGCGTGGCGACGCCCGAGAGCATTTGCAGGAAGTTCAGGGCGCTGCGTTCGCCGGTCAGCAGCGAGCGGGCAGGGCCCTCCAGGTGGAACAGCGCCTGATCGGGGCTGACCCGGTCGCCGTCGTGCACTTGCCAATGCACCGCGACACGCGGATCCAGTTGCCGGAACACGGCATCGACCCAGGCCGTGCCGCTGATGATCGCCGCGTCGCGGGTGATGATGGTGGCCTTGGCCAGGCGTTCGGCGGGGATCAGTTGCGCGGTGATGTCGCCGCTGCCGATGTCTTCCAGCAACGCACGGCGCACGTTGGCTTCGATTTCGGCGGTCAGATCGGCGAGGCGTAGATTCGGCATAACGGGCTCCACAAACAAAGTGGCCCGATTATAGGGTGTCGAAACCTGCATTTGGTCGCGTCCTCGCAACATTTCCTCATTTTCCCGGTCACTTATTGCGCCGTATTTCGAGCTGGATCACAGAGTCTGCTGGTGCGACAGGGTTGTTTTGCCCGATAATCCGCCTTTCGATTGACGCCATAGCTTTGACGTCGCGAGCCGAAAACCGTTTCAGGAGGCCAGGATGCACAACGACGGGAATGTAGTGCCTTTACACAAGGTGCCTACCGATCAGGCGAGTCGTTCGCCGCTCGCCCGCCTGCCTGTGATTCTGCTTCAGGTTCGCGACAAGGCCGCCCAACAGTTGCGCCTGGGCTTGCAGGGGCTGTTCGATAACGCCGACGACACCTTGTTTGAAATGGCTGACCGGGCGCGCGACGACGTCGAGCAGAACCTGTACTTCGAGGCCATGCGGGACCTGCGCCTGAAGCGCAAAAGCATCGAGCGGGAGTTCATCGAGCAGTTTTTCGAGACCTTCGTCAGCCTGGCCCAGTACGACCTGACCCACGCCAGCCTGGCGCCCGCCCTGGCACCGGACGGCCAGACCCAGCGTTCCCACGATGAGCTGGAACGTCATCTGGCGGTCGAGGCCATGGTCACTCGGGTGCTCAGGCGCGATGGCGTGTCGCTGGAGCAACTGACGGCCCGGCTCGGTGTGCTGTTGGATCGACCGCTGGCCAACCAGTACAACCCCCTGAGCCCGGCACTGCTGTGCGAAAAGTTCCTGCAGGCCGGGCGTAACCTGGGCGTGGGGATCAAGGTCAAGCTGATCCTGCTCAAGCTCTTCGAGCGTTATGTGCTCAGCGAGTGCGACCAACTCTATACCGAGGCCAACCAGTTGCTGGCCGCTACGGGCATCTTGCCGGAGCTCAAGGTGACCCCGGCTCGCCGGGCGTCGGATCGCTCCGAGGATGCCCCCAGGCCCAACGCCGAAATCGCTGCCAAGCCCAGCGATGCCGAGGTCGATGACAGCGTGCAGGAAGTGTTCGCCGCATTGCAGAAGCTGTTGATGCAAGTGCGTGGCAGTGTGGCGCCGACCCTGGAAGCCAGCGCGCCGCCTCAACCGATCTCGACCCGTGACCTGCTGCGGCTGCTCTCGCACTTGCAGCAGTACGTGCCAGCGCCTGCCGTGCAGGACGAATTCGACCTGCGTAGCCAACTCGAACAACTGTTGACCCGGGTCAGCGTCAGGAGTGGCAAGTCCCGGGTGGTCGAAGGCGCCGATGAAGACGTGATCAACCTGATCTCGATGATGTTCGAATTCATCCTCGACGACCATAACCTCCCGGACTCCTTCAAGGCCCTGATCGGCCGCCTGCAGATCCCGATGCTCAAGGTCGCGGTGCAGGACAAGAGTTTCTTCAGCCGCGGCAATCATCCGGCCCGGCGGCTGCTGAACGAAATCGCCGCCGCCGCCATGGGCTGGGGCGATTGCGACGATCATCAGCGCGATAGCCTGTATTTGCGCATCGAACAGGTCGTGCAGCGCCTGCTGAATGATTTCGTCGATGACCCGGCGATTTTCTCCGAGCTGCTGGCCGATTTCCTGGCCTTCACCAGTGACGAGCGGCGCCGCAGCGAGTTGCTTGAGCAACGTATCCGTGACGCCGAAGAGGGCCGGGCCAAGGCCGAATTGGCGCGCCAGCGCGTCGAAGGGGCGCTGAACCAGGTGATGCTGGGCAAGGTCTTGCCGCAAGCTGTGGTGGAGTTCGTGCAACACGCTTGGAGCCAGGTGTTGTTGTTGACCTGTTTCAAGCACGGCAAGTATTCCGCCGAGTGGCAGGCCGACGTCCTGACCCTGGAGCATTTGATCTGGAGCGTCCAGCCCCATGACGAGCCCGACGCCGGCCTGCGTTTGCTGGCGATGGTGCCGGAGCTGCTCAAGGCCCTGCGTGAAGGCCTGAGCCGTTCGGCGTTCGACCCGTTCGCCACCAGCGAGTTTTTCAGTGAACTGGAAGTCCTGCATGTGCAGGCGCTCGAACGCACGGGCCAGGCAACGGATCAGGACCAGCCGTTCGATTCGCCGGCCATGGTCGAGGTGCTGGAAAAAATCGTCCTGCGCCCTCCGCAAAAAACGGCGGGGGAGAGCGTGGCGGTGCATTTGCCGGCGGATGATGTCGGCTTGCTGCAGGTCGATCAGTTACACCTGGGGAGCTGGGTCGAGTTCCAGGAGGACGATGACAATACCCTGCGTTGCAAACTGGCGGCGATCATCGAGGCCACCGGCAAATACGTCTTCGTCAATCGCACCGGCCTCAAGGTGCTGGAGCACAGCCGCACCAGCCTGGCCCTGGAGTTTCGGCGCGGCGCGGCGCGGCTGTTGGACGACACCCTGTTGTTCGACCGGGCGCTGGAGTCGGTGTTGGGCAATCTGCGCCAGCTCAATCGCGGCAAGTGATCGCGCAGCCCGGTCCGATCACGGCATACTGGCGGCATTCACCGTCGTCATCGAAGGAACCTGTATGCAGTTGGACTCCGCGAGCGGTTGGTGCGAAGGGGTGCGTCATTGCCCATCGCCCAACTTCAATGCGCGCCCCGAGGGCGAAATCTCCCTGCTGGTGATCCACAACATCAGCCTGCCCCCGGCACAATTCGCCACCGGCAAGGTGCAGGAATTCTTCCAGAATCGTCTGGATGTCACGGAACATCCCTACTTTGCCGGTATCGCCGACCTGCGGGTGTCTGCGCATTTTCTGATCGAGCGTGACGGCGCCGTGACCCAATTTGTCTCTTGTCTGGATCGTGCGTGGCATGCGGGCGTCTCGTGCTTCGAGGGGCGTGAGACCTGTAACGATTTTTCCCTGGGCATCGAGCTTGAGGGCACGGATGATCTGCCATTCACCGACGCGCAATATGTCGCATTGGTGGACCTGACCCGGCAGTTGCAAGCGGCGTTCAGGGCGATCACTGTGCAGCGTATCTGCGGGCACAGCGACATCGCACCGGGGCGCAAGACCGATCCGGGACCGGCATTCGACTGGGCGCGCTATCGCGCGGCCCTGACAGAAGGGGAAGGACAATGAGTTTTCTGGTGTTGCTGCTGGCCGTCTGGATCGAGAAATTCTCGGCCTTGCGCCAGCGGGTCCAGCGCGACGGCGGCTGGCTGCGCGAGCTGAACAAGCTCGAGGCGAGCCCACGGTGGGTCAACCGACCTTGGCTGGTGCTGACAGTGATGGTCCTGCTGCCCGTGGCCCTGCTGGCGCTGCTTTTGTGGGTGCTGGAGCCGGTGGCTTATGGTTTGCTGGCGCTGCCGGTGCATTTGCTGGTGGTGATTTACAGCCTGGGGCGCGGTGATCTGCTGGCCGCCCTCGGACCGTTTCGCGACGCCTGGCGTCGGGAGGACCTGCAAGCGGCGGCCCATGTGGCCAAGCGCGACCTGGACATTGAGGCCGATGACGGTGAGCAATTGCTGGAACGGGTCCAGGGGCATTTGTTGTGGCAGGCCTACCAGAGCTTTTTCGCAGTAATTTTCTGGTACTTCGTGTTGGGTCCGGTCGCGGCCTTGAGCTATCGACTGCTGGCGCTGGCCGCCGAGCACAGCCAGAACTCCGGCGTGGCCGAGCGGGCCGCACAAATGCGCCATGCCTTCGATTGGGTGCCGGTGCGGTTGCTGGCGGCAAGCTTCGCCCTGGTGGGCAATTTCGTCGCGGTCAGCCGGGTCATGCTGCATGAGCTGTTGAACTGGAACATCAGCGCCGCCGACCTCATCGACAAGGTCGGCCTGGTGGCTGGCGAAATCCCCAGGCCCGTCGCCGGGCCGGATGGCATCAATAGCCTGGACCGCCTGTGGGAGTTGCTGCTGCGTGCGGCGGTGCTCTGGTATGCCGGGTTTGCGTTGTGGACGGTGTTGGCATAGGAACAGCAAGGTCATGCCGTTGTGGCGAGGGTGGCGAGGGGATTTATCCCCGCTGGGGCGCAGAGCGGCCCCTGGCAATTCTAAGCCTTGAATCAATGGGTCTGCTTCGCAGCCCAGCGGGGATAAATCCCCTCGCCACAAAGGGCAGGTCGCTCGTTAACCTTAAGTTACAAATCTCCCCGCCGATTTAGGCTATACAGGGACAGCGCCCGAATAGTGGCTTTCTGCTGTCTCCGTGCGCGAGCTCATAACAATAAGAACACTACCGGGAGGCTTCCTTGTGAAGAGTTTGCTCTGGCCCGCCGTCGCGCTGATGAACCGCCTGAGCTTCGGCATGAAGTTCAGCCTGATCAGCGTGCTGTTCCTGCTACCTATGCTGGTAACCAACTTCTTTCTGGTGCGTGATTCCTATCGGGAATTCCAGGGCACCCACGTGGAGCTGCAAAGCCTCGACCTGCTGGGCAGCAGCCTGGCCCTGCGCCGGGACCTGGAAACCCTCAACAACCTGGTGCAGATCAACGCCAGCCTGGGCCAGTCCGGCAAGGCTGGTGATGTCGAAGCGAAGATCGGCAGCCTGGAACAACAGGTTCTTGCGCGCCTGCAAGGCATGACCGCCATGGCCATCGAGCCTGAGCAGGTCGGTGCCTTCGAGGCCAAGCGCGATGAAATGATCGGTGCTTTCAAGGCCCAGCAGGCGGAAAACTCCCTGCAGAGCAAAAGTGCGCTGATCGGCAAGTTGCTCAACAGCGCCCAGATGTTCAGCCAGATCATCGCCAGCCAGGCGGGGCTGAGCCGCGACAACCAGAGCGACATCCGCCAACTCAGCGAATTGATCATCGGCACCACCCCCAAGGTCACTCAGATCCTCGGCGATGGCCGGGCGCTGGGCGCGTCCTCGTTGGGGCTGGGGTTTCTCAATTCGGCATCGAGCACCCGCTTCGACGAGTTGCTGGCGCAGATCGAAAAGCTCCAGGGCGAGTACGACTTGAAACTGCAGGACGCCCTCGGCTCCAGCAAGGCCGCCGGGCAAAGTCTTGGCGCCCAGGCCGAAGGTAGCAAGAGCAGCCTCAAGAAAGCGTCTGAGCTGATCGAGGAGCAAGTGGTGATGGCCGACACCCTCGATGCACCGTGGCCGGCGTTCTTTGAGCAGGTCAGCGGCCTGATGGAGCAGACGTATCGGCTGAACGAAGCGACCCAGGGTTTTCTCGGTGTGCAGTTGCAGCAGCGGCTTGAGCAGAATCGTAGCCATATGGTGTTGCAAGCCGTGGCGCTGGTGGCGGTGTTCCTGTTGATTTTTTACCTGTACGCCGGCTTCTACGCGTCGACCCGCACCACCCTCCAGCACTTGGGCCAGATGATGGACAAAGTGGCGGCGGGGGACATGACGGTCAATTTCGTGGCGCGCAGCAAGGATGAACTGGGCGAACTGGGTGAAGTGTTCAACGGTACGGTGGCGAAGATCCATGACCTGATCGAACAGGTGGGCCGCACCGTCGCGGAAGTCGAACGCCAGGCCGGGCAGGTGGAAACGGTCTCGGCCCAGAGCAACCAGGCGGTTGCCGGCCAGCGCAGCCAGATCGAACTGGTGGCCACGGCGATGAACCAGATGTCGGCCACGGCCCAGGAAGTGGCCCGCAGTGCCGCCGCTGCCGTGAGCAGTGCCCACAGCGTGAACGACGAAACTCTCAGCGGGCGCGGGCTGGTGGAGTCGCAGCAGGGCAGCATCGCCCGTTTGGCCAGTGAGATCGATCAGTCGGTGCAGGTGATCAACCAACTGGCGACCGACAGCCAGGACATCAGCCGCGTGCTGGATGTGATCAAGAGCATCGCCGAGCAGACCAATCTGTTGGCCCTCAATGCCGCCATCGAAGCCGCCCGCGCCGGTGAACAGGGGCGGGGGTTTGCGGTGGTGGCCGATGAAGTGCGGACCCTGGCCAAGCGGACCCAGCAATCGACCGAAGAAATCGAAGCGATGATCACCCGCCTGCACGGCGGTGTCGGTGCCGCCGTCAAGGCGATGGGTACCAGTCATGAGATGGCCAGCGGCACGGTCAGTCAATCGGAACAGGTCCAACAGGCCCTGGAAAATATCCTCGGTGCGGTCGGCATGATCGTCGACCAGAACCAGCAGATCGCCGCCGCCGTGGAGCAGCAGACGGCCGTGGCCCATGACATCGACCAGAACATCGTCGAGATCAACCGCGCCGGCGAACGCACGGCCGAAGGCGCGCACCAGACCGAAAACGCCAGCCGTGAGCTGTCTGCCCAGGTGGTGCAGCTCAAGCAACTGATCAATGCGTTTCGGGTGTAGACCATTGTGGGAGCGAGCTTGCTCGCGATAGCGGAGTGTCAGGCAAGCTGTTTTTCGACTGATACATCGCTATCGCGAGCAAGCTCGCTCCCACAGGGTTTTTACCAGTTGAACAAATTGCGGGCGTTGGCGGTGCTGGCCTCGGCCAGTCGCTCGGGCGTCACCGCCATGATCCCGGCCAGCGCCTCGCAAATCGCCGGCAAGTGCGCCGGGCTGTTGCGCTGCCCCGGGAACATCGCTGGGGCCATGTCCGGTGAGTCGGTTTCCAGCACCACCGCATCCAGCGGCAGTTTCGCCAGCACCCGGTGCATGCGCAGGGCCTGAGGCCAGGTCGCCGCACCGCCGAGGCCGAGCTTGAAGCCGAGCTTGATGTACTCGCGGGCCTCCTCAAGGCTGCCGGCGAACGCGTGGATGATCCCCGCCCGGGTGGGGGGGATGCGCTTGAGGGTCGCGATCACGGCGGCATGGCTGCGGCGCACGTGGATCAGTGCCGGCAGCTCGAACGCCACGGCCAGTTCCAACTGCGCTTCGAACAGCGCTTGCTGGCGGTCACGGTCCAGGGTCTCGATGTAATAGTCCAGGCCGATCTCGCCCACTGCACACAATTGCCGGTGCCCGGCCAGGCGGCTCAGCCAGTCGCGCAACAACGCCACGTCGTCGGGTCGATGCTGGTCGAGGTACACCGGGTGCAGGCCCAGGGCGGCATGCAGGTCCGGGGTGCTTTGCACCAGGTCCCAGACCCGCTGCCAATTGTCCCGGTACACGCCCAGCACCACCATTTGCCGCACGCCCAAGGCGCGGCTTTCGGCCAGCAGCGCCGGGCGGTCCGCGTCGAAGTCCGGGAAGTCCAGGTGGGTGTGGGTGTCGATCAACTCCATGCATCAATCCTGAGAAAACGTCAGCCCTGGTGGATCCGCTGCTTGAACGTCCGGGCGATGGCCTGCACGCCAGGCTGGTAGTCATCGTTTTCGATGGCTGCCAGGGCCAGTTCCAAGGCCTTGTCGGCGATCAACTGATGTTGTTGGGACATGGCATTGACCGGCAGCGGCAGGAAGTCCAGCAACTGCGTGTCACCAAACGTGCCCAGGCGCAATGGCCGCGACTTGAGCGGGAAATCATGCAGGGCGTCGAACACCCCTTGCAGCAGCACATAGGACGTCGTGATCAATGCATCGGGCAGATGCCCCAGGCGCGCGAGCATTTCATCCATCAACTGACGGCCGCATTCACGGCTGAACGACTCGCCCTGCTCGATCAACACCTGGCCCTCGAACCCGGCCAAGGCTTCGCGAAAACCTGCGGCCCGTTCCTGGCTGATGCTCAACTCGGGACGGGCGCCGATCAAGGCGATTTGCCGAGGGTGGGTCTCCAGCAGGCTGCGCGTCAGGTGCAGGCTGGCCTGGCGGTCGTCGCTGATTACCGAGCAGAAATGCGCCGGCTCCATCACCCGGTCGATGGCGATGATCGGAATGCCCTTGGCCTGCAGCTGCTGGTAGCTGTCGTCGCCGGCCGGCAGGCAGCTGGCGACGATCAGCGCATCGCAGCGCCGGGCGCGGAACAATTGCAACAGTTGCCGTTCACTGTCGGGCGCATCATCGGAACTGGCGATCAGCAACTGATAGCCCCGTGCCCGTGCGCCTTGTTCCAGCAACTTGGCGATGCGTGCGTAACTGGGGTTTTCCAGGTCTGGCAGGATGAAGCCCAGGGTGCGGGTGTGCCGGCTGCGCAGCCCGGCGGCCTGGGGATTGGGGGTGAAGCCATGTTCCTCGACCACCGCCCGCACCCGTTCGACGGTGGCGCTGCTGATGCGTTGCTGTTCGGCCTTGCCATTGATGACATAGCTGGCGGTGGTCACGGACACACCGGCCAATTGAGCAATATCACTGAGTTTCAACCCGGTTTTCCTTGTTTTTTCGAGTTAGCCCCGACGATAAGGGCCATCCTACCCGATTCAAGCTGACGGTTACCGTTCAAGCGCTTACGACAAGTTGCACTTCAAGGATGAGAGATTATCGAGTAACGTGCCAATCTTTCTAGATTAAACGTTTCAGCAAGCGTATTTTCAAGGCTAGCAGGATTTTTGGCCGTGCTGCCGCGATACCGCCAAAAGTTGTTCCGCAACGCTAAGCTGATTCATTCAAAACAATACCTGGCGCCAACCCGGACGCCAAAAAGGAGAAAGCATGCTCGAGCTCACTCTAGAGCAGATATCCATGGCGCAGACGGCTGTGGATAAAGACGCTGCACTGCAATTGCTCGCCGACAAACTGGTGGCCGATGGCCTGGTAGCCGAGGGTTACCTCGCTGGCTTGCAGGCCCGTGAAGCCCAGGGTTCGACCTTTCTTGGCCAAGGTATTGCCATCCCCCACGGCACCCCGCAGACCCGCGACCTGGTCTACTCCACCGGCGTGCGCCTGCTGCAATTCCCCGAAGGCGTGGACTGGGGCGATGGTCAGATTGTCTACCTGGCCATCGGCATCGCCGCCAAGTCCGATGAACACCTGCGCCTGCTGCAACTGCTGACCCGCGCCCTCGGTGAGACGGACCTGGGCCAGGCCTTGCGTCGCGCCGGTTCCGCCGAAGCGTTGCTGAAGCTGCTGCAAGGCGCGCCGCAGGAACTGGCCCTGGATGCCCAGATGATCGGCCTCGGTGTATCGGCTGATGATTTTGAAGAACTGGTATGGCGAGGTGCACGCCTGTTGCGCCAGGCCGACTGCGTGAGCAACGGCTTTGCCGGCGTGTTGCAGCAAGTCGATGCGCTGCCCCTGGGCGATGGCTTGTGGTGGCTGCACAGCGAGCAGACCGTCAAGCGCCCGGGCCTGGCGTTCGTCACCCCGGACAAACCCATCCGTTACCTGGGCCAACCGTTGAGCGGTCTGTTCTGCCTCGCCAGTCTCGGCGAAGCCCACCAGGCCTTGCTGGAAAGGCTCTGCGCCTTGCTGATCGAAGGCCGGGGCCACGAACTGGGCCGCGCCACCAGCAGCCGCAAGGTGTTGGAAGTGCTCGGCGGTGAATTGCCCGCCGACTGGCCCAGCGCGCGCATCGGCCTGGCCAACGCCCATGGTCTGCATGCACGTCCGGCGAAGATCCTCGCCCAATTGGCGAAAAGCTTCGAAGGCGAAATCCGCGTGCGCATTGTCGACGGCCAGGACAGCGCCGTGTCGGCCAAGAGCTTGAGCAAACTGCTGAGCCTGGGCGCCCGTCGCGGCCAGGTCCTGGAGTTCATCGCCGAACCGAGCATTGCCGACGACGCGTTGCCGGCACTGCTGGCCGCCATCGAAGAAGGCCTGGGCGAAGAGGTCGAACCGCTGCCGCCACCGAGTGCGCCACGGGAAACCGTGATGGCCGAAGTCGCGACCGTCATGCTGGCGCCCGAATCCGGCAGCCTGATCCAGGCCGTCGCCGCCGCCCCGGGCATCGCCATCGGCCCGGCTCACATCCAGGTATTGCAGGCCATCGACTATCCGCTGCGCGGTGAGTCGGCGGCCATCGAGCGCGAGCGCCTGCAGAACGCCTTGAACCAGGTGCGCCGCGACATCCAAGGCCTGATCGAGCGCGCCAAGGCCAAGGCCATCCGCGAGATCTTCATCACCCACCAGGAAATGCTCGACGACCCGGAGCTGACCGACGAAGTCGACACCCGCTTGAAGCTGGGCGAGAGTGCGCAAGCGGCGTGGATGGGGGTGATCGAAGCCGCCGCCAAAGAGCAGGAAGCCTTGCAGGATGCCTTGCTGGCCGAACGGGCCGCCGATCTGCGAGACGTCGGCCGTCGGGTACTGGCGCAACTGTGTGGCGTCGAAACCCCGAACGAACCCGATCAACCCTACATCCTGGTGATGGACGAAGTCGGCCCGTCCGACGTGGCCCGTCTGGACCCGACCCGTGTGGCGGGGATTCTCACCGCCCGTGGCGGCGCCACCGCCCACAGCGCCATTGTCGCCCGTGCCCTGGGCATTCCGGCGCTGGTGGGCGCTGGTGCGGCGGTGTTGCTGCTGGCGCCGGGCACATCCTTGCTGTTGGATGGCCAGCGCGGTCGCCTGCACGTGGACCCTGACGCCGCCACGTTGCAGCGCGCCAAGGAAGAACGCGATACCCGCGAACAGCGCCTCAAGGTCGCGGCCGAGCAGCGCCACGAACCGGCGCTGACCCGTGACGGGCATGCCGTGGAAGTGTTCGCCAACATTGGCGAAAGCGCCGGCGTCGCCAGCGCGGTGGAGCAGGGCGCCGAAGGCATTGGCCTGTTGCGCACCGAACTGATTTTCATGGCCCACAGCCAGGCGCCGGACGAAGCGACCCAGGAAGCCGAATACCGCAAGGTGCTCGATGGCCTGGCCGGTCGGCCGCTGGTGGTGCGCACCCTCGATGTGGGCGGCGACAAGCCGCTGCCGTACTGGCCGATCGCGAAAGAAGAAAACCCGTTCCTCGGCGTGCGTGGCATTCGCCTGACGTTGCAGCGCCCGCAAGTCATGGAAGCGCAACTGCGGGCCTTGTTGCGCTCGGCGGACAGCCGTCCGTTGCGGATCATGTTCCCGATGGTGGGCAGCGTCGACGAGTGGCGCCAGGCCCGGGCCATGACCGAGCGCCTGCGCCGGGAAATCCCCGTGGCGGACCTGCAACTGGGGATCATGATCGAAGTGCCGTCCGCCGCGTTGCTCGCGCCCGTGCTGGCCAAGGAAGTCGACTTCTTCAGCGTCGGCACCAATGACCTGACGCAATACACCCTGGCCATCGACCGTGGGCATCCGACCCTTTCGGCCCAGGCCGATGGCTTGCACCCGGCGGTGCTGCAACTGATCGACATCACCGTGCGCGCCGCCCATGCCCATGGCAAATGGGTCGGTGTGTGTGGCGAATTGGCGGCCGATCCGCTGGCGGTGCCGGTGCTGGTGGGCCTGGGCGTGGATGAGCTGAGTGTCTCGGCCCGTAGCATTGCCGAGGTCAAGGCGCGGGTTCGCGAACTGAGCCTGACGCAGGTACAAACCCTGGCCCAAGCGGCCTTGGCCGTGGGCAGCGCCGATGACGTGCGCGCATTAGTGGAGGCGCTGTAATGGCGAAGATTCTAACCCTGACCCTCAACCCGGCGCTCGACCTCACGGTAGAGTTGGCGCGCCTGGAGCCGGGCCAGGTCAACCGCAGCGACGCCATGCATGCCCATGCCGCAGGCAAGGGCGTGAACGTGGCCCAGGTGTTGGCCGATCTGGGTCATACGCTGACGGTCAGTGGCTTTTTGGGTGAAGACAATGCCCAGGTGTTCGAGACGCTGTTCGCCCAGCGGGGTTTTGTCGACGCCTTTATCCGTGTCCCCGGCGAGACCCGCAGCAATATCAAGCTGGCCGAGCAGGACGGCCGCATCACTGACCTCAACGGGCCGGGCCCGGTGGTCGATGCCGGCGCACAGCAGGCCTTGCTGGCGCGACTGGAACAGATCGCCCCCGGCCACGACGTGGTCGTGGTGGCGGGCAGCTTGCCTCGGGGCGTCAGCCCGCAGTGGTTGCAGGCATTGATCACACGCTTGAAGACACTCGGCCTGAACGTCGCCCTCGACACCAGCGGCGAAGCCTTGCGCGTTGCCTTGGCGGCGGGGCCGTGGCTGATCAAGCCGAACACAGAGGAACTGGCCGATGCGCTGGGGTGCGAGGTGGTGAGCGAAGCGGCCCAGGCGCAAGCGGCGCAGCGCCTGCATGCCCAGGGTGTCGAGCATGTGGTGATTTCCCACGGTGCCGATGGCGTGAACTGGTTCAGTGTCGGTGTGGCGCTGCATGCCTCGCCGCCCAAGGTCAGCGTCGCCAGCACCGTGGGTGCCGGGGATTCATTGCTGGCGGGCATGCTCCATGGCCTGCTCAGCGCCGACACCCCGGAACAGACACTGCGCACTGCCACGGCCATCGCCGCCATGGCGGTCACGCAGATCGGTTTTGGCATTCACGACACCGCGTTGCTGGCGTCGCTTGAACAGGGCGTGCGCGTGCGCCCCCTGACAGAACAATAAGAGGGTTCGCAAGAATGAAACTAGCCATTGTGACGGCCTGCCCGAACGGCATGGTTACCAGTGTGTTGTGCGCCCGCCTGCTGGACGCCGCGGCGCAGCGCCAGGGTTGGAGCACCAGTGTCGAGGTCCATGACGCGGCCCATCCGGAACGCCAGTTGTCGGCGGCGACCCTCGAAGCGGCGGAGTGGGTGCTGCTGGTCGCCAGCGGCCCGGTGGACCTGTCGCGGTTCGTCGGCAAGCGGGTATTCCGCAGCACACCGGCCCTGGCCCTGCAGGATGTTGATGCGGTGTTGCGTCGTGGCGCCGTAGAGGCTGAGGTTCTGGGCGAGGCAGACGCGTTCGCGCAAGCGCAAGCGCCGGCGGCGTCGGCCGAGCGTGCTCCGCGCCTGGTCGCCATCACCGCATGCCCAACGGGTGTTGCCCATACCTTCATGGCCGCCGAGGCCTTGCAGCAGGCGGCGACGAAACTGGGCTACGACTTGCAAGTGGAAACCCAGGGTTCGGTGGGGGCGCGCAATCCGTTGAGCGCCGAGGCCATCGCCGAAGCGGACGTGGTGCTGCTGGCGACCGACATTGAAGTCGCCACCGAGCGGTTTGCCGGCAAGAAGATCTACCGTTGCGGCACGGGCATCGCCTTGAAACAGGCCGAAGCGACGCTGAACAAAGCGCTGGTCGAAGCTCGCCAGGAAAGTGCGTCGAGCGGCGCCAGCGCCCCGGCCAAGTCGGAGAAGACCGGCGCCTACAAGCACCTGCTGACGGGGGTGTCGTTCATGCTGCCAATGGTGGTGGCCGGTGGTTTGATGATCGCCTTGTCGTTCGTGTTCGGCATCGAGGCCTTCAAGGAACCTGGAACCCTGGCGGCCGCGCTGATGCAGATCGGCGGCGAGACCGCGTTCAAATTGATGGTGCCGCTGCTGGCCGGCTACATCGCCTATTCCATCGCCGACCGTCCGGGCCTGGCGCCCGGCATGATCGGCGGGATGCTCGCGAGTACCCTGGGTGCCGGCTTCATAGGCGGGATCATCGCCGGTTTCCTGGCCGGTTACGCGGCCAAGGCGATCAGCCGCTACGCGCGCCTGCCCCAGAGCCTGGAAGCGCTCAAGCCGATCCTGATCATCCCGTTGCTGGCGAGCCTGTTCACCGGCCTGGTGATGATCTACATCGTCGGCAAACCGGTGGCGGGGATGCTCGAAGCCTTGACCCACTTCCTCGACAGCATGGGCACCACCAACGCGATTCTGCTGGGCGTGCTGCTGGGGGCGATGATGTGCGTCGACCTCGGCGGGCCGATCAACAAGGCCGCCTATGCGTTTTCGGTGGGGCTGCTGGCTTCGCAGAGTTATGCACCGATGGCCGCGGCCATGGCTGCCGGCATGGTGCCGCCCATTGGCCTGGGCATCGCCACGTTCATCGCCCGGCGCAAATTTGCCCAGACCGAGCGCGAGGCCGGTAAAGCGGCACTGGTGCTGGGGCTGTGCTTCATCTCCGAAGGCGCGATCCCGTTCGCGGCCAAGGATCCGCTGCGGGTGATCCCGGCGAGCATCGCCGGCGGTGCGCTGACCGGTGCGCTGTCGATGTACTTCGGCTGCAAGCTCATGGCCCCCCACGGCGGCCTGTTCGTGATGCTGATCCCCAACGCCATCAACCATGCGTTGTTGTACTTGTTGGCGATCGTGGCGGGGAGCCTGCTGACGGCAGTGGCGTACGCGCTGCTCAAGCGGCCTGAGGTGGTGGAGATGGCGTTGGAGCCGGCCAAGGCCTGATTCAATTCACACCTCCTCCTTCATGTGGGAGCGGGCTTGCTCGCGAAAGCGATGTGTCAGTTGGCAGATGTATTGCCTGACACACCGTCTTCGCGAGCAAGCCCGCTCCCACATTTCGTTCTACTGTGTGCATGAAATCCCTGTCACACCCACTTCACACAGCCATGCTTAAGTTTTCCCATTTCAAGGGAGAACACCATGAGCGAATTCGACCTGGGCCGCCGTCGGGTGATGCAAGCCGTGGGGGCGGGGATATTGTTGCCGGGGCTGGCGCCGGCGGTGATGGCTTCGGTCAAGGATCGTCCGGTACTCACCGACGGTGTGCAGTCTGGCGACTTGCAGGGCGACCGGGCGATGATCTGGAGCCGCAGCGACCGTCCGGCGCGAATGGTGGTGGAGTGGGACACCCGCAGCAAGTTCACCAATCCCCGTCGCTTCGTCTCGCCCATGGCCGACGCCCGCAGTGATTTCACCGCCCGGGTCGAACTCACCGGGCTGCCCCGCGACCAGGCGATTTTCTACCGCGTGCATTTCGAAGACGCCCAAAGCGGGGTTGCCAGCGAGCCCTGGCTCGGCCACTTGCGCAGCGTGCCGCAGTTCAAGCGCAACATCCGTTTTGTCTGGAGTGGCGACACCGTCGGCCAGGGTTTCGGGATCAACCCGGACATCGGCGGCATGCGCATCTACGAAGCCATGCGCCTGCGCCTGCCGGATTTCTTTATCCACAGCGGCGACACCATCTACGCCGACGGCCCGGTGCCGGCGCAAATCACCGTCGAGGGTGGGCGCATCTGGCGCAACCTCACCACCGACGCCAAGAGCAAGGTCGCCGAAACCCTGGATGAGTATCGCGGCAACTATCGCTACAACCTGATGGACGAAAACGTACGCCGCTTCAATGCCGAAGTGCCGCAGATCTGGCAGTGGGACGACCATGAGGTGGTCAACAACTGGTCGCCGGGCAAGCAACTGGACGAGCGTTACCAGACCAAGGATATCCACAGCCTGGTGGGGCGTGCGCGACAGGCCTGGCTGGAATATGCGCCGATGCGCCGGCAGAAGGCCGACGGCGGCGGGCGGATCTACCGCAAGCTCGGTTACGGGCCGCTGCTGGATGTGTTCGTGCTGGACATGCGCAGTTACCGCGAAGCCAACGATGCCAACCTCGGCGCGGCCAAACCGTTCCTGGGGCGTGAGCAATTGAATTGGCTCAAGCGCGAGTTGAAGCAGTCCCGCGCCCAGTGGAAAGTCATCGCCGCCGACATGCCCATCGGCCTGGGTGTGCCGGATGGCGAGGTCAGCCCCGGCGTGCCGCGTTGGGAAGCGGTCGCCAACGGTGACCCGGGCGCGGCCCAGGGGCGTGAACTGGAAATCGCCGAACTGTTGGGGTACCTGCGCAAGCATCAGGTACGCAACTACGTCTGGCTCACCGCCGACGTCCACTATTGCGCCGCCCATCACTACCACCCCGAACACGCCGCGTTCCAGGATTTCGAACCGTTCTGGGAGTTCGTCGCCGGGCCATTGAACGCCGGCAGCTTCGGGCCCAACGCCCTGGACAAGACCTTCGGCCCGAAGGTGGTGTTCCAGAAAGCGCCCCCGACCCAGAACACCTCGCCGTTCGCCGGGTATCAATTCTTTGGCGAGGTGAACATCGATGGGTCGAGCGGGGAGATGAGCGTGGTATTGCGGGATCTGGAAGGGGTGGCAGTGTTCGAGAAGAAGTTGCAGCCGGTTTGAGAAGACTGATCGTTCCCACGCTCCCGCGTGGGAATACATCCCGTGACGCTCCGCGTCACATCCAAGCGGAACGCAGAGCGTCCCTGGCGGCATTCCCACGCGGGAGCGTGGGAACGATCAGCAACAGGGATGATGTTGCGGCCAGGATCAGTAGACATCCCGCCGATACCGCCCCTGCTCGATCAGGCGCTCCACTTCCTCGCGCCCCAGCACGTTGTTGAGCACGTGATCGACCCCGGATGCCATGCCCTGCAAGCTGCCGCAGACATAGATCGCCGCGCCGTCGGCCACCCATTGCTTGAGCAGCGCGGCCGATTCCAGCAGACGGTCCTGGACGTAGATTGTCTGCTTCTGATCCCGGGAGAAGGCCAGGTCCAGGCGTTCCAGGTCGCCGGAGGTCACCCATTCCTGCAACTCATCGCGGCAGTGGAAATCGTGTTCGCGGTTGCGCTCGCCGAACAGCAGCCAGTTGCGCTGCATGCCCTCGGTGACGCGCGCCTTGAGCAGGCTGCGCAGGCCCGCCAGGCCGGTGCCGTTGCCCAGCAGGATCATCGGCACGCCTTGGGGCGGCAGATGGAAGCTGCTGTTGCGGCGCAGCCGCAGGCTGATGGCGCTGCCCAGCGGTGCGTGTTCGGTCAGCCAGCCGGAACCGACGCCCAGGCTACCGTCGACGTGACGTTCCTGGCGCACGATCAGTTCCAGCACGCCGTCGGCCGGGATCGAGGCGATGGAGTATTCGCGCATCGCCAGCGGTGCCAGCGCCTCCACCAGCGCCTGGGCATGCAGGCCGACCAGGTGGGCGCGGTTTTCCGGCAACTGGCGGGTCGCCAGGGCTTGATTGAGGCTCTGGGACAGGCCGTCAACTTGCACGCGCGCCTGGCCGGAGAGGCCGAGACCATCGAGGAAATGCTCGATGGCCCACAGGTCATTGCGCGGCAGGATTTCCACCAGGTCGCCGGCCAGCCAACTGCTCGGCCCGGGGGCGGTGAGGCCCAGCAGGTACACGCCCGAGCCGCTGCTGTCGGGGTTCAGCAGGGTGCGTTGGCTGAGGGTCCAGTTTTCAAAGGTGGGGGCCTGCCAGGTGTCGGCAGGCGCCTGCCCGGTCAGTTCGGCCAGTTGTTGTTGCCAGTGACGCAGGGCGTAAGGGTCGCCGCTGTCGACTTCCACCGGCGCGAACAGGGTCTTGCCGCCGTGTTCCGCCAGCCAGGCGTGCAGGCGCCGGGCGAAACCGCAGAAGTGTTCATATTGCCGGTCGCCCAGGCCCAGCACCGAATACTGCAAGCGCTCCAGGCTCAAGGCCTGGCCCAGCACCTTGCGTTCGAAGCCGCGGGCACTGTCCGGCCCTTCGCCGTCGCCAAAGGTGCTGACGACGAACAGCGCGCGGGTGGCGTTGTTCAGGTCTTGTTCGCGAACATCGGCCAATGGCTGGACCTTCACCGGCAAGCCGGCGGCCTGGAGTTGGCCGGCAGTCTGCCAGGCCAGTCGCTCGGCGAAACCGCTTTGGCTGGCGAAACCGATCAGCCAGGCCGGCGCATCGGTCGGGTTGGCGCTCAGGGCCTGGCGGGCGTTTCTGGCCTGGCGTTTCTTGCGGCGACGGTCCAGGTACAGCAACCAGCCGGTGATGAAGAACAGCGGCATGGCCAGCGCGGCGACGGTCACCAGGATCCGCCCGACCAGGCCGAAGTAGCTGCCGATATGCAGGGCATAGACACTGGTCAGCAACTGCGCCTTGAGGCTCTTGTCGCTGTAGCGGCTATGCCGGCTGATGACGCCGGTGGCCGGGTCGAGGATGAGCTGGTTCAGCGCCCGGTCGTGAGGTGAGTTTTTCAGCAGGTAGAACACGGTCGCCGGCTGCCCGGCCACGGGCGGCATGCGCACGTTGTAGGCGGACAGGCCCGGGCCGGCGGCGCTGTAGATGCTGCTCCACATGGCCCGGTAATCGGCCACGGGCGGTGGGCCGCTGGGTGCCGGGCCGCGATTGCGCACCCGTTCCTCTTCCGGCGCGTCGGAAAGCAGGCGGGTCACGCCTTTGTTGTACCAGTCGTAGGACCAGGTCAGCCCGGTCAGTGCCGCCAGCAGATAGAACACCAGGCACCAGGTGCCCGCCACCGAGTGCAGGTCCCAATTGAAGCTACGACCTTTTTTCCCCCAGTCGAGAGTCAGCCAGGCGCGCCAGCTTTTCCATTGGCGCGGCCAACGCAGGTACAGCCCGGACAGACAGAAGAACACCAGGATCAGCGTGCAGGCCCCGGTGATTTGCCGGCCCACGTCATCCAGGGTCAAGACGCGGTGCAGCCTGAGCATCAGGCCAAAGAAATCCTGGCCGGTCACCTCACCCATGAACTGTGCGGTGTAGGGGTCGAAATAGCGCATGGCATCACGTTTTTCCCCGGGAGGCGCCGCGAAGATCACCCGCGCGGCGTTGCCGCTGTCGGTCTCGACCCAGAGCAGGGCGACGGTCTTGCCGGAGGCGGCTTCGATCTGCTCCACCAGTTCGGCGGGCGGCAAGACGCCGGCCGGTTGCTTCTCGACCGTCAGCACCTGCGGGTTCAAGGCCCGCAGGATTTCATCCTGAAACGACACCACTGCCCCGGTAACGCCCATCAACGCCAGGACCAGCCCGGCACTGATGCCGAAAAACCAGTGCAACTGGAACAGGGTTTTCTTCAACACGTCGCCCGCCTTGTTCATCTATTACTGTTCATCACGGTGCGCATTATGCCGTGTGTTATCGAGAAGCATTCATAAACACACCTAAAAGGTGCCGATCAGTGATGAGGTGAGCGACAAAATCCTGTGGGAGATTCTATGGTGCAGGGCTACCCCCTAAATGCCTTTCGGTAAGTATTCGCTCTGGTTCTTCAGCAGGGCGAATACCACTCGGGCAAGCTTGCGGGCCAGTGCCACTAATGCTTCGGTTGTGCTGAGTCCCCGGGCCCTTAGTGCCTCATAAAAACCCTTCCATGCCGCTGTGCGCCTCGCCGACATCGCGGCGTTATGCATCAATCGACGGGCCTCTGGGTCACCTCGCTTAGACAGGCAGCGGCGTCCCTTCTTTTTCCCTGAGTCCGATATACGCAGGTCTAGGCCCAGAAAAGCGATGAAGGCAT
>NZ_FMUZ01000093.1:0-1273 GCF_900101575.1 Pseudomonas sp. NFACC37-1
CGCTTCCAGGGCCAATACTTCGACCCGGAAAGCGGCCTGCACTACAACCGGCACCGCTACTACAATCCCGAGACCGGCCGCTATTTGACGCCTGATCCGAGCAAGTTGGCGGGTGGGCTCAATGGGTACCGCTACACGGTGAACCCGACGGGGTGGGTGGATCCGTTGGGGTTGGTGGATTGCCCGGGGAAGGGTGGGTGTCGGCCGGCGGTTGGGGGGCAGGATCCGGCGGGGAAGGTTCAGGTAGATGAGGGTGAGCCGACGCTGCCGATGACGGCGGAGCAGCGGGCACAGGAGCATGAACTAGCGGAGGCAAAAGCTTATAAGGAGTTAAGGGAGATGGAAGGTTCTATTGATGGTGCTCACTTTCTGGAAAAACACGGTGCGCAGACTACCTTGCAATCGCAAATGGAACGGCTGCAATCTGGTAAAAACCCTACAACGGGTGAAATTGAACGTTATACCAAAGGTAAAAAAAAGGGAGAACCTAAAATCCCTACTGCGGCAACACACTTCATAAGTCATCGAGATCAACTTTATGCGATAAATAGAGCACGGCTTGTTTTCAAAGAAAGTGGTCTGCAGCAATCTCGTGAGCCTATTGAGTTTGGAAGAAAAGTCGGAGAGGGATATAAAAAGGAAGGGTTGGAATATGGCGAGCAAACAAAGGCTGTGGTGATACTGAATGACAAAGGCCTTCCGATAACCAGTTATACGGAATTTGAGTGATGACGAAGTCGTCTGATATGGTTGTGCTAAGAAGTCTCTTATTTGTATTTGATATAGAGAATACGATAGATGAGGCAAGGGAGGAGATTATTGTCTCGAAGGATATCAACGCCGACTCTGAGTTGGTGGAGTTGTTTGATTCCTTGCTTAAAGCTGATTTTTTAACATTTCAATCTCATGAGCGCGAATGGTTTATTGAAAAAATTTCCTTCTATCTGGAAGAGGGGGCGAATTTTGATGAGATATTTTCGAGGATAACCACATATTTCGATGATGATGTTAAGGATCCGCCTCACTTTATGAGAGTTTTGCTGAGCTGCCTCAAGCGCTATCAGTCAGAAGTGGCCGAAAACTCATAACTTAATTTAGAAAGAGTATTTAATCGTTACCTGCTGCGTGAATGCATCCCTAAAGCAGCGAACTCAATCCCTGACACTCTGAGTTGTCTAGTTTGATCGTTCCCACGCTCCGCGTGGGAATGCATCCCGTGACGCTCTGCGTCACATTCAGAAGCGGAACGCAGAGCGTCCCTGGCGACATTCCC